>DASTLT010000001.1:0-1848 GCA_035714625.1 Pseudonocardiaceae bacterium
ACCCACTCGCGAGCACTACCTGCACCGACGCCAGCACGGTGACGGGCACCCTGCCGCGCTGCGCCACCTGTTCAACCGCATGCTCGGCCAGCTGCGGTTCCCCCGGTTTCACGGACACTCGGGGTTGGGTGTTGATCTGAATGGTGGGCGGGTGCGAGCTCGGGTGGCGCGTGGTGGGGCAGGCTGTGGGCCTGCCCGTTTGATCCTGCCTCAGGGCCGGCAGAGACTCCAGGGTCACGGGCCGCCGTAGGCGGTCGCGCAGCGATGCGCAGCGCCCGTGAGGCTGGAGGGGCCGGTCCGTACGGTGCGCCGCCCGAGCGGTGGTGACCATGGCGGTCATGCCGCCTGCCCGGTCGGGCCTGCGCTGTGGCGGTGTTCGTAGTCCACTGGGGACAGATAGTTCAGGCTGGAATGGCGTCGGGTGGGGTTGTAGAAGCATTCCACGTACTCGAAGATCGCTGCTGCCAGCTCGCCGCGGGTAGTCCAGTCTCGGCGATCGAGCAACTCGGTTTGCAGGGTCGCGAAGAAGCTTTCGACCAAGGCGTTGTCCAGGGCGTTGTCCAGGGCGTCGCCCACGCTGCCCAGCGAGGCCAGCAGTCCCGCTTCGCGCAGCCGGGTGCCGAAGGCCCAGCTGGTGTATTGGCAGCCGTGGTCGCAGTGGTGCACGCATCCAGCGGCGTGCCCGCCGCGGCGCCAGATCGCCATCTGCAGCGCGTCGATAACCAGCTCGGTGCGCAGGTGATCGGCAATGGCCAAGCCCAGCACCCGGCGGGAGTAGGCGTCGAGCACCACCGCGGCGTAGACCGTGCCCTCGCCGGTGGGGTGCTCGGTGATATCCGCGCACCACAACCGGTCCGGGGAGGTCACGGTGAATACTCGGGTGACCAGGTCGGGACGGGGCTCGGCGCCAGCGGCGCGGCGGGTGATGCCGCGGGTGCGCCGACGGGTCACGCCGGTCAGCCCAGCGGTGCGCATCAACCGTTCGACCCGTTTGCGTCCACACCGGATACCCAGTCCCAAGCGCAGCTCGGCGTGCACCCGTGGTGATCCGTAAGTGCCTCGAGACGGCAGGTGGTGGATGGCGCGGATCGTCTCCAGCAACGCCATATCCTGCTGGGCCCGCGCCGAAGGCAGCCGCTCACGCCAGTCGTAGTAACCCGAGGTGGAGACCTTGAGCACCCGGCAGGCCACCGCGACCGGCACCGACCGGGCCGGATCCTCGGCGAGTTCGCGGACCACCGGGTAGATCATTTTGGGAGGATGTTCTCCCGAGCGAAGTACGCACTGGCCCGCTTGAGGATCTCCAGCTCCATCTCCAAGACCCGGTTGCGGCGGCGCAGCTCAGTCAGCTCACGACGCTCGGCGCTGGTCAGCCCCTCCTTACGGCCCTCATCTACATCGGCTTGAGCGATCCAACGACGCAAGCACGAATCGGCGACACCCAACTCCTTGGCCAGCTGAACGATCGGCTTCTCGCCCAGCCGGGCCAGCTCGACAGCACGACGACGGAACTCCGGCGGATACGGGGTAGGCATCTCGGACTCACCTCTCCAGCGACAAGTGTCGCCTCACAGAAGGCGTCCGTAAAAGCGGGGGAACTTCAAGCTGCACCACTGCCTGCACACCAGGCAGCGTTACGACCCGATCAAGGCCTTTCCACACGCCCAAGCACGCCACGCCGAACCCATCCCGCACGCCGCTTGACAACTTAGCGACATCGGAGGTCTCAAGCGCTCGGTCGCCCTCTGGGTCAAGGACGCGACGGGTCGGCGGGAGCTGTGGCCGGGTTCATCGCCGCCCAGAGGGCCGAGTTCGGGGTGCCGCACGCGGTGGCATGTCGGGCACTGG
>DASTLT010000002.1:0-2676 GCA_035714625.1 Pseudonocardiaceae bacterium
CTGGTCGACACTCATATCGACACGATGCCCGGGTGGGAACGCGGCATCGTGCACACCGTCGTCGCGAGGAAGCCCCAGTGACGCCGCTCAACGGTGGTGGGCATCGGCCGGGCCGGGACCGGCGGGCGGTGCTGCACCCGGCGCGGGATGGTCGGCCCCGACCGGAGGGACGGCCTCCCGAAGTCGCCGTGGTCGGCGGTGGAATCGCCGGCATCGCGGCAGCGGTAGCGCTGGCTGAACGCGGCGTGCAGGTGCGGTTACTCGAGCGGGAGCACCAGCTCGGCGGCCGCCTGCGCGGTTGGCCAACCACGCTGGCCGACGGGTCATCGGTCACCATGAGCCGCGGCTTCCACGCTTTCTTCCGGCAGTACTACAACCTGCGGGCGCTGCTGCACCGGGCCGACCCGCAGGGCCGGGCCCTGACCCCGCTGGCCGACTACCCCCTCATTGATGCACACGGCCATCGGGACAGCTTCCAGGGCCTGCCCCGCACCCCGCCGTGGAACGCGCTGGCCTTCGCGCTGCGCAGCCCCACCTTCCGCTGGCGAGACCTGATCACCCGGATCGACCCGGTGGCCGCGCTGCCACTGGTCGACGTGTCGGTGCCGGAGATCTACCAGCGGCTGGACGACCAGGACGCGATGACGTTCCTGCAGCGGGTGCGCTTCCCGGAGGCAGCCCAGCACCTGGCGTTCTCGGTGTTCTCCCGCAGCTTCTTCGCCGATCCCCGGGAGCTGTCCGCGGCCGAGCTGGCCACCATGTTCCATATCTACTTCCTGGGGTCGGCCGAGGGCCTGGTGTTCGACGTCACTACCGAACCGTTCCTGCCCGCGGTGTGGGAGCCGATGGGCCGGTACCTGGCCAGCGTCGGGGTGCGAGTGCGCACCGGTGCGGCCGTGACCGAGGTGGCCCCGGGACGGGACCGGTACTTCACTATCCGGATCGCCAAGATCCACGCTGACGAGCTCGACGCCGACGAGCTCGACGTGGACGCGGTGGTGCTCGCCGCGGACGTGCGCGGGTTGCAGACCCTGCTCGCGGCGTCCCCCACCCTCGGCGAACTCAGGTGGCGGAATCGGATCGCCCGGCTGCGCACCACCCCGCCGTTCCTGGTCTCCCGGCTGTGGCTGGACCGTCCGGTGCGTCCGGACCGGCCCGGGTTCCTCGGCACCAGCGGGTTCGGACCGGTGGACAACGTCAGCGTGCTGAACCGGTTCGAGGGTGAGGCGGCCCGCTGGGCGCGCCGCACCGGCGGCTCGGTGGTGGAGTTGCACGCCTACGCGTTCACCGGCGATCCGGAGCGGGGCACCCATCGCCTGAGCGAGGAGATGCGCCGGATCTACCCGGAGATCGCCGATGCCCTGATCATCGATGAACGTCACGAACTGCAGGCCGACTGCCCCCTGTTCGCCCCCGGCAGCTTCGCCGATCGGCCCACCATCACCACCCCCGATCCGGCCCTGGTGCTCGCCGGGGACCTGACCCGGGTCGACCTCCCCGTCGCGCTCATGGAGCGGGCCGCAACCAGTGGGTTCCTCGCCGCTAACACGCTGCTCGCCAGGTGGGGGCTGCAGGGCCATCCGCTGTGGACGGTGCCGGTCCGGGGGCGGTTCGCCCCGCTGCGCGCCGCCGCTGCCCGGTTCGGCTGAGCTGCCGACTGGGCTCAGCCGGGCCAGCGGGCGGTGCTGCGCAGGTCGTAGCGGCGTTGCGCGTAGGCCAGGTCGTCGCGCCAGAGCCGGGCCGCGGCCCAGCGCATCGCCGGTCGGATCAGTGGAGCGCCACGGCGGGCCACCGCAAAACCCAGACGGGGTGAGTTGGCGATGGTCGCCTCGATAACCGCGGTCCGGGGATGGCCGGCGGCGTCGAGGCCCAGCGGGACGGCGTGGGTCTCCACCACGCTGCCCGCGCCCTCCCCTTCCAGGATGTGCATCACCACGGTCCGCGGGTCCGGGCAGGTGAATGCGGCCCGCACCGGGACCCCCACCCGGCGGGTGAGCCGGAAGGCCACCTCCACCACAAAGCGGTCCGCTGCGGCGTCCGCAACATCGTCACCCGGCTCCTCGACCACCTGCAGCCCGACGAAGGAGTACGGGTGAAACCAGCTTCCGTGCCACGGGTCGAGCCGGTTGGCGAGCACGTCCTCCGGCTCGCAGCGCCCGACCGCGGTGAACACCGCGTCCAGGCTGCGAGCCGGATCGGGCCGAACCGGGAGCACCGGTGTCGGCAGCGGGTCCTCCCCGCCCGCGGCGTCCAGCCGGACCCAGGCCAGCACCCCGTCGTCATACGCCGGGAACGGGTCCCAGCCCGGCCCGCCGCGCACCCCCAGCGCCAGGCCATGCCAGCGGCACACCAGGTTCCCCCCGCGCACTGCGGCATCGCACAGTGGGGCACCCAGGTGCGGGCACTCGCCCGGCCCGGCGTGCAGCACACCGTCCGGAGTCCGCCAGGCCACCACCTCCACTGCCGCCACGGTGCGGCCGAACGGGCGGTCCCGGCTGATCTCCCGGCTGGCTCCGAGCACGAACCAGTTACCCGAAGGACGGGTCTGCGCTCGCTTGAGAGCGGCGGCGATGACCGCCGGGCGCGCCTGGCGCCACGTCGGCTGCTGCCCAGTCCAGGTCCAGGCCGGCAGCCTGCGAAGCGGCACCCGCTCACCTATCATCACTGGATACCCCT
>DASTLT010000003.1:0-4889 GCA_035714625.1 Pseudonocardiaceae bacterium
GGTCGATGGGCTGGTAGGGGCCGCCGTCGCGGTCCTGCACCCAGACCCGCGGCGGCAGGAACTGCGCGCGGGGCACAACGTGCAGCGCGGCGGTCACCGCCTGCGGGGCGCCGAGCCGGGCGGCCAATGTCTCTGGACCGACGGTGACTGTCAACAGGTGCCCTACTTGTAGTCGTCGGGATTGGGAGTCGTGGCGGTCCGCTTGTCGTCCTCGACGCTGTGTCGCCCGCCGCTGCTGGTGTCCGGATTCTGCTTCTCGTCCCGGCTTTGGTCGTCACCCATTCCTCGAACGTAACGGGTACCGCGGCGCCGTCACCACAGACCATTTCGCGCTACTCTGTTTGCGCTACTCTGTTTGCGCTACGCTGTTTGTGCCACCTGCCGCAGTGCGGCGGCGTACCGAGGAGGGCGACTATCCGCGCATCGATCTGCAAATCCGGCCATTCGGCATAACGGGGTGCGAGCCGGCTAGCCGGCTGGCTGCGGGATGGGTGGGGTGGGCAGCGGCCAGCGATGTTCGCTGTCCGGGTGGTCGTACCAGACGTACTGCTCGCTGGCGGTGGCGGTGAGGCCGAAGCGGTTCCAGCCGGGCTGGCCGAGGATGGTCCACAGGGTGTGTGCCTTCTCGATGATCTGCCACACCCGGCGGGGACCGCCCTCGCTGACCTGGTGCACGCCGTGGTCAGCAGCGAGGGTGACCTCGGCCCAGGATCCGTCCCCGGTCGTGATCGAGGTAACGGTGGGCTGCCCATCCTGAAAGCGGCCGTAGCCGAGCCCGATGTCGGGGCCGAGGTCGAAGCTGGCCAGAAACCACACCACCAGCGACGTCCAGGGGGTGCGTGGGTCCAGGGTGGTAGTGCGTTCTTGCGGTTGCTTACCAGGGTGGCGGCGGGGCCGGGGGCGGTCCGGGGCGTCGCCGGTGGGCTGGTGGCGTAGGCTCATGAAGGCGGCGTAGGTCGGGTCGAAACGCCCCTCGGCGCAGTCGGGGTGGCGGATCAGCCGGACCAGGCTGCCCGCGCCCTGAGCGATCTTGAGGTCGGTGAGGATAACCCCGCCGGGGCGGGTCTGGGCCACCCAGGCCCAGGGCACGGCGGGGACGGCGCAGGTGGCAATAATCCGCTCGAACGGGGCGTACGCGGCCAGGCCCGCCGCACCGTCGGCGGCGACCAGGGTGGGGTGGTAACCGATCCGCGCCAGCCGCTGGCGGGCCGCCTCGATCAAGTCGGGCTCGATATCGACCGAGAACACGTTCTGGTCCCCGAGCCGGCGGGCAAGCAGGGCAGCATTGTACCCGGTGCCGGTGCCGATCTCCAGTACCCGATCCCCGTCGTGCACGTCGAGAGCCTCCAGCATCCGGGTCATCAGCCCCGGCATGCTGGACGAGGAGCGCAGGCTCCCCGACGGTGAGCCCTTGGCCACGGCGGTCAGCAGTGCGGTATTGGAGTATACTTGGTCCAGCCATTCCCGCCGTCCCTGCTCGGTGCTGGTGTCCAGCCGCTGCCATGACTCGTCCGGTTCCCGGCGCAGCACGTCGGGCACCAGCGCGTGCCGGGGGACCGCGCACACCGCCTCCCGCCACTGCGCCGACCACAACTTCCCAGCCGCCACCAGCTCCTGGGCCAGCTTCCGCGCCCGAGGTCGCCACTCCTCGTCAGGCACGCTCACGAGGATGCTCCTTCGGCGAGCAGGTCAACGAGGGCGTTAGTGATTGGTGCCCCAGTATTGGCTTCGAGCCAGAAGTACTGGCCCGAGCTATTGGATTCGAGGAATACCCACTGCTCATTGGTGTCTATAGCGAAGTCGACCGCAGCGTACCTCAGACCCATCTGCGCCATATAGTCGCGCAGCCCTTTTTCTATCTCGGGCGGGGTATCAATCCACTCGTAGCTCAGTGCCGGATAGTCCGCCCGCCAGTCTACCTGGGACGCCCCTGAACCGGCCCGGATCAGAATGGTGAACATACGTTCGCCTACCACAACCACTCGGGCCTCGTGAATCTTGTCTACCCATTGCTGCACCAACGTAGCAGTGACCCTTACCCCCGCCAATTCGCTCAGGTCCGCATGGGTGAGCTGGTGGGTGAAGGCGACCGTGAGTTGGCCACCTTCAGTGACCGTGTTTGGCCCGAGCGACTTGTGCACCACACCCGTTGTGCTAGCGGCGGCGAGACGCCGCACCGCGTCGGGGCTGTTTGTGATCACGGTCGCTGCGGTGGTCAACCCACAACGGGCCGCGATAGCGAGCTGAAGTGGTTTATAGGCAGCGTCGGCGGCCCGGTTGGGGTTGTTGACCCATAGCACATCCAGGCTGACCAGTACTCCACCAAGGCCGAGTCGGGCCTCGCGGTGCGCGTAGGCCCGCTCGACCTCCGTCATACTTTCAGCGAAAGAAAACGCGCCATGATCACGGTGCCAGATCGACCGGATGGCTTCAAGGTCCACGATGCGGTGGGAGCTACTTAGCTCACCAGTCCAGCGACCATCACTGGTAAGACGTGCGTCAAGAACGAGCTGGCGAGGAAACCAACTGGTATCGGCACGGAAGACCGCGACATCCCGTTCACCGAGTTTCCGGACTACCACATCAACCGGGGTATCGGCCTGCTGAGCGAGGATGACGACGGTCATTGTTCTTCCCAGCCGTAATCCTCTTCCGGGCCTTCATCACCGTCACTGTCAGTCTTGGTCGCCCATTCCTTGCATTGATCTTCTTCCCAGCCCATCCGCTCGATCAACGGTCGGCCCTCGTCGTCAACGGCGACCTGTAGCTGGTTACAGTAACGAACCTCTCGGCGTACCGGGGTCGGCACTGTTCGTGCGAAACGGAGCCCGAATGGACGACTCTCCTGGGGGCCTGGCCCGTTGGCGGTGGCTGCCGGGCGGAGGCTATAACGCAGATCAGCCGACGACAGCGGGCTGTCTAGGGTGACTTCGTGAGCCTTATCGGCCACAGTTGACATTTGCTCGGCCTTTCAGGATTGTAACGTGAGTGAGTTTCATCAGCTCCTCGGAAAGGGTCCGCAAATCCATGAGGAGTCGCAGTACTCCGAGAAACCCTTCGATTCAGGTTCAGTTGAGGCGGAGCAGGTCGCCGAACTTGGCGTCGAACTCCTTGATCTGCGCTGTGTTGGCGTAGGGCTGGGCGGCTTGCCGGAACTCGGCGAGCAGGGTGCCTTTGTGCGGGGAGTCGAGCCGGCGCAGCAGGGCGCCTGCCTCGGTGGCCGCGCCGCAGGCGCCGTCCAGCTCGCGAAGCTGCACCCGGGCCAACCCGAGCCGGATCAGCAGGTGTGCCCGGTCGCGCGGAAACTCTGGTGCGATGCGGGACAGCGCGTTCCGGTAGTGCTTCTCGGCCTGCCGCGGCTTGCCCAGGACCAGCAGCGCCGACCCGGCAGCCCAATATGCCTCGGCTTCAGACCACCAGTAGATGTACGGGGGCTCAGCGGCCCGGTCCACGGCGGCGGTGAGGTCGAACATCCGGCCCCACGCGCGGCTCGCGGTGTGCTCGTCACGAGCGGCGGCAGCCGCGTAGGCGAGCTCGGCCTGGATCGAGGCTTCCATCGCCGGGGTGAGATCCTTCGCGCCCACCAGCGCCGACTCGGCTAGCCGGACCGCGTCGCGGGGGTCGCGGTAGCTGGCCTGGATGCTCATGAAGCCGAGAATGTTCGCGCCCACCGCCCGATCGCCGCTGCTGTGCGCGGCGCGCAAGGCGGACATGAAAAAGCGCTGGCCCAGTGCTTCCTGGTTGAGGTTGTGCGCCAACCAGCCCGCGAGCCGGGCGAACTCCGCCGCCACCGCATACAGCCGACGGCCGACCGCCTCGGTGTAGCTGGCGCTGTCCAGGATCTCGGTGACCAGGCGCAGGTCCTCGCGGACGGTGCGGAACACAATCCCCCCGCCGAGCGCGTCGTCGAGGCGGCGGCGGGCCTCGGCGACGCGCTCCAGGTCATCGACGACCGGGTGGTCGACCCGCTTGCCCCGGACGGCGGCGGCGACCCGCTGCGGGTCGAGCAGCCAGTCGTGGGCGAACGCGGTCAACCCCGAGCCGGTGAGAACCACGAAGTGGCGCCGGTCCATCCCTATCGCCTCCAATACCTCGCGCAACGACGCGACCGCCCCTGCGGGGGTCCACGGATGGTCGAGCCCGTCGTCGGCTGGTACGTAGAACGCACCCGCGCTCGCCTGCCACCCCAAGGATGCCAGGGTCACTGGCTCCTGGAGATGGCGTGACAACAGCGCGCACACCACCCCCGGCCAGGGCTGGCGCGGCACGCACGGCCGGACGCTGGGCGGGCGGGCGACCAGCCAGCGCCACGGCGTCTTCGGGTGCATGGGCGGGACCGGCAGCCCCAACTCCCGGGCGAACGCGTTGAGGTGGTAGGCGAACCGTTCCGGCGTCCAGTCCAATCGGGTCAGGCAGGTGATCAACGCGGTGTTGGCGGTTTCCTGCTGGATGATTTGTTGTTCGGTCACAACACCCCTCCGAAGCCCCACAGAAATTGGTGTGCTCACGGTAATCGGCTCAGTGCGCAGCACCAGGGGTTTACACCAGCTACACCGCCCGATTTGCCCGTCCGCACCCCGGCGCGGGCCAGGGTCAGCGGCACACGCCTGACGCATCACCGCAGCTCAGGCCGCGAGGGGAGGAGACCATGGTGACCGTCGAGAACAGGTACTCGGGGCTGCGCGCCCCGGCACCAGGCAGAGCGCGGATGCTGCTGCACGGCGGGGACGTGCTGGCGCGCTGCCTCAAGGAGTGCTGGTGACTCGCGGGGGAGCTGTCCCGAAGACCCTTCCGGTGGGCTGGGTGCTGCTTGATGGCGACTACACCATCCGCTGGCGGCGTGGTGAGCCGGTGGCGCACCTCCTGGAGGGTGCGCAGGTGGGCAGTCA
>DASTLT010000004.1:0-6204 GCA_035714625.1 Pseudonocardiaceae bacterium
CGGGGAGCGGGTATAACCTGTCTCAGTGTGAATGCTCAGAGGTCCAGGTGCTCTGGGATACGAATGAGGAGATCGGTACGGCGGAAGTGGGTCCCGACGGCAAGTTCTCGGCGGAGGTCGCGGTGCCGCAAGCGGCGGCCCTGGGAGATCATCAGGTCCTCAGCAGGTTCGGCACCGAGAGTGCCAGTGCGACCTTTGTCGTGCTGCCTCCGCGAGTGCTGATTCTGGATCCCCAGAAAGGACTGCCCGGGACGCTCGTCTATGTTGAGGGGCACGGATACAGTCCCTGTGTCGGTAACTGTCCCCGCTCCTTTGACCCTTCCCGGGTTGAGGTGACCTGGGACAACGAAGCGCTTACTACTGCAGAGGTACACCCCGATGGCCGGTTCGGGGCATATATCGTGGTGCCGAAAACGGCGACACCGGGAAACCATAAAGTCACCGGTAGGCTCGGCGCAGAGAGCGCCAGTGCGGGGTTCACCGTAGAGCTGCCTACACCCGGACTGTCCATGCCGCACTTGGATCTCGTTCCCAAGGCAGGGAACCCTGGTGTCTCCTTCCATGTTGCGGGGCGTGGGTACACCAGATGCCCCGACCCCGGTAGTCGAGGGGTCAATATCTATGATCGCAACATACCAGACAGCAACGGCTTTAGTCTCGCACTCGCCCATAACGTGCCGATTAGCGATCAGGGAGAATTTTTGGCGCCAGCCCGAATGCCGACAACGGCAACTCCGGGAATCCATGAAATCGAAGGTCGATGTGCGAATAGCGGAGACTACCAGCGCGAATTGTTCACCGTAACTGACCCGACGGCCGGCCCACCGCCCGGTGGCCTGAGTGGTCAGACGCCTGGTGGCCGGATGCTTGACAGATTCGAGCTGCCACCCGACCAGCCCGGCCCGACAGGTGTCCCGACAACCAGCCCGACCCTCACACAGGGCCCCCCTCCGCCACCACCCCCGCCACCACCTCCGCCGGACGGGCCCGGCGGAGACTCGGAGAGGGCGTATCTGGCTGATATTATGAATACCAAAGTCTCCTCGCCCTTTGAGGTATTCGACAATGCGAGCCAGCTATTGCTCTGCGTGCCGTTGGTTCTGCTGCTGGCTGTACTCGTTGCCTTCCCCGCTGAGATCTTCAACAGTACGTTCGAGAAGAATCGCGATGAGATCAACGGCTGGTTTAGTTGGATACCGCGTCCGGCTCCGCAGAACCTGCCGTCTTGGTTCCATCTCAATATTTTTATGGTCGTCTCGGTCGTATTGCTGATGATCGTTGTACCGAAGGTTGGCCTAGACGATGCTATGTTAGCTCAGGTAGTCGGTTACCTGGTCGCCATCCCACTCATTGTGGTTATCTTGGAGATGGCCGGTGACTTGTACTCTCCAGGAAAGAGCCGTATCTCGACGGAGTCGCGGTGGCGTTGGGGGAATTGGCGTGTGCTGCCATCCGCTCTGATTGTGGCCGGTATCCTTGCTGTGCTGTCCCGGCTGGGGCACTTCGACCCTCCTTATGTCTATGGTCTGATTGCCGTCTATATCGGTGCCGAGCGTGCCCTGCGCGATGTGGGTGACCAGGAAAGAAGGAAAGAAGAAGGGCTGCGCACGCTGATCGGCATGCTCTGTCTCTTTGCGCTCAGCGTCATTGCCTGGTTCGCCTGGGTCCCAGTCGACCACCATATCGACGGGGGTCAGCGGGGGCTTGGCTGGTTGGTCCTCGATTCCGTGCTGGCTACCGTGTTTCTGCTCGGGCTGGAGTCCGCAGTCTTCGGGTTGATCCCGCTGACTTTCCTCAAGGGAAAAGAAGTGTATCGCTGGCGGCGCGCGATCTGGACAGCAGCCTTTGTGCTCATCGCGTATGTCTTCATCAATGTTTCCTATGTTGTGCGGGAGGCTACACCTCAGACGCTAGCGGACATAGTGTGGGCGGGGGCGCTCTTCATCGCATTCGGGCTCTTCTCGGGGCTCTTTTGGGCGTACTTCAACCCTCGGCTTCGCAGTCTGGTACGGCGTTTCATCCACTTGCCGGTTCGGTGACTGTCCACCACTATTAAATCGGACGCGCTCATTCAGCGGGTGTCGAGGACCAGGTAGCCCTCGGCTAGGTGGCCCGCAGGCAGTCCCGCGGCCTGGGCCTGCCGGGTCCCCCAGCCGCGGATCCGCTCCTCCAGGTCCGTCATGTGCGCAGTCTGGCTGACGTGCGCGCGCAGTGCAGCGATCTTGCGGTCGAAGGTGTCGGTGATGTCGACGTAGTGCTCGGCCCGGTCATTGGGGCTCATCACCCAGATCTCGGGCACCACGTGCGCCTCCAGGCCCGCCTCGGCGAGCAGCTCGGGATGCGCGAACGGGTTGCGCGCGTCGGGGTAGGCCGCACAGAGCGCGGCTTCCCCGGCAGCCAGATGGTCGGGGTGGCTGACGTAGATGTTGCGCAGATCGCGTTGCGGGGACTGGACCAGCAGCCGGTCCGGGCGGACGCTGCGGATGACGCGGGTCAGGTCACGGCGCAGCTCCCAGCTCACCGCCAGCCTGCCGTCGGGATAGCCGAGGAACTCGACATCGGTGACGCCCACCACTGCGGCCGCCTTGCGCTGCTCGTCCTGCCGGATGCCGGCGATCGCCTCCCGCGGTACCTCGGGGTCGAAGCCTCCCGCGTCACCGTTGGTCACGATGCAGTAGGACACCTCGATGCCCGCATCGGTCCAGCTCGCGACCGTTCCGGCGGTACCGAAATCCACATCATCCGGATGTGCCACCACTACCAGGACTCGCTCGGTGCTCACCGCATCCCTCCCAGGCCGTCGATGGACCAGAACGCGAACTGCCGAGGGAAGCTTCCCGGATGAAGCGTCCGCCGCTCACGGGTCCGCAACGCGGACCGCAAGCAGTGCGATGTCGTCGTAGGGCGGTGCGTCATTGAGCAGCTCGTCGCAGAGCTGGTTCAGGGGGAGCTCGGCGATGGTGATGCACCGCGCCACGACATCGTTGTCGGGCCGCCCGCCGCGCTGCTCGGTGAGCCCGTCGGTGTAGAGCAGCAAGGTGGCTCCCGGCGGCAGGGCCACCTCGGTGCAGTCACGGACGACATCCGGCTGGGCGCCGAGCACCAGGCCCCTGGCCTCGGTGAGCAGCCGGGCGCTGCCCTCGCAGATCAGCAGCGGGGGCGGGTGCCCGGCGTTGGCCCAGCACAGCACGTGTTGTGGTCCGGCGCGCCGGATCCGGCCGTAGAGCAGCGTGGTGAAGCTGGTGACCTGCAGGCCGGTGGCCAGCCGGTCCAGCCGGGATACCACGTCGTTGGGCATGCCTCCGGTGTCCACGGCCAGGGCGCGAAGCATGCTGCGGAGCTGTCCCATGCTGGCTGCGGCGGCCATGTCGTGCCCGACCACGTCGCCGATGACGACGGCGAGGTCCCCGTCGGGCAGCAGGAAAGCGTCGTACCAGTCGCCGCCGACCTCGGCGTCTGGTCCGGCGGGGCGGTAGCAGGCGGCCAGCGTCAGGCCGGGCACCTCGGGCGGGTCGGTGAGCATGCTGCGCTGCAGCGCCAGCGCGTGTTCCCGGGAACGCTGGTAGGCCACCCCGTGGCCGATCGCCACGCTGGCCCGCAGGCCGATCTGCTGCAGCAGCGCCAGGTCGTCGTCGGTGTAGCTTGGCCGGCCGCGGAATGCGACCAGGGCCGCGACGGCCAGCACCAACCCACCGGTGATCACTGGCACGGTGACGACGCTATGCACCCCCTGGGATTGCCACAGCGGTGCGACCCCCACGTCGCTCGCCCAGGCCGGCAGGTCGTCCGGGTCGACGCGGGTGTGCACCGGGCGTCCGGCGGCGATCGCGGCGCTCACCACGTCGTGGCCCGGCCAGACCAGACTTCGCTGCGGGGCGGCCGGCAGGGTGAGCCCGGGTGGGCCCGCTACCACCACCCTGGTGGTGATGACCGCACGGGTGGGGGGCTGACCAGCGGGAAGGGGTTCGTCGAGGACGTATACGCCGCACCCGTCGGCCAGCGAGGGGACCACGGAGCGGGCCAGGGCGTCCAGCTCGACCTGCGGGTCCAGGCTGTGGCTCACCGCTGCGATGGCCCGGGCCACCGCCTCCTGCCGGTCAGCGCGGGCCTGCACCGCGTGCCGGGCTCGGACCTGGGCGGTGACGTCGGCGGCAACCACGAGCACCCCGTAGGGCACCCCGGCGTCGGTGACGATGACCGAACAGGACAAGTCGAAGTAGCGCTGTTCACCACCTCCCGGCGCACCGCCGCCCCCGACCAGGCGGGCCTCCTCGTAGGCACGGTAGGTCTGCCCGGTGGCCAGCACTTGGTCCAGCACCTCGAAGAACCCCTGGGCGGCCAGCTCGGGGAACGCCTCCCGGCTGGGCACTCCGGCCGGGGCATTGCCGAAGACCTCCCGATACACGGGGTTGAGATACTCGACAGTATGGTTGGCGCCGCGGGTCACCCCGACCGCTACCGGAGCGGCGTCGAAGGCATCCAGCAGCCGGTTGTGGTGGTCCCGGCCCTGGTGCAGGTCCACCTCGGTGGTTACCGACTCAGCGAGCGCCTGCAACGCCTGCCGGTCCCGCTCGGACCACTCCCGAGGCCGCAGGGTGACGACGCAGAGGCTGCCGATCACCCGGCCACCGCTGTCCCGGACCGGGGTCCCCGCATAGGCGACCAGCCCGAACCGGGCACAGGCCGGGTGGGTGGCATACCGGGAATCGGTACGGGCATCGTTGACCAGCACCGTCTCACCCCGGGCGACGACCTCAGGGCACAACGTGGTGTCCAGGGACATCTCGCGGGCGGTCTCGGGCAGCACACCCAGTCCATAGCTGCCTGCGGTGAACCGGGTCTCCCCGACCAGGCTGATCAGCGCGACCGGGCAGTCGAGCACCAACGCGGCCAGCCGGGCCAGCCGGTCGAAGGCGGCCTGCGGCGCGGCGCCCAGGTCCCGGATGGCCCGCACCGCTGCTAGCCGCTCCGGGTCGGCCAGCACGTCGTCCGCGTTCGGCACGCCGCTGACACTAGAGCCGTCCGGCGGGTCGGCCAATCACCCGTCTGCCATCCACCGATCAGGTGGTGAGGGTCTGGGCGGCGACGAGCTGGCCCGCAGCGTAGCCTTCCACCCGCAGGTGCTGACCGGCGGCCACGCTGGGCACGGTGACGGTTTCCGGAGTGGCGCCGAGGTCGACCGAGGCCCGCGGGCGGCCGTCCAGGATCACGTCGGCGCGGTCCACGCCGGTTCCCTCAATTACCGCGGTGAGCGCCCCGGAGGCGTCCCGGGTGGCGGTGACGCCTACCCGGTGCACCGGCATCCCGGCCAGCAGCTCCGCGGCACGCTCCAGCAGGTCGACGTTGTCGGCCAGCAGGTCGTCGCGGGTCATCAGATGCCGGTGGTGGGGCTGGATACCAAGATCCTCGACGGGCGTGCCGGACCGGGCGCCGACCCGCAGCGTGCGGCGGATCGAGACGCGCATGTTCGCCCCTTGGGGCAGTTCCCGGTACGGCGAGGCGGGCTCCGGGGTGGGCAGCGCCATCAGCGCGGTCAGCAGCCCGTGCGTCCAGACGTTCGCGCCGCCCGCGCCGGTGTTGTCGTCCACTCCGAGGATGGGCCCGATCTGGTGGTCGGCCCAGCCCGCGGCGAAGATGTCGGTCGCCGAGTAGCAGCGCGCGTCGGTGATCAGCACGGCCGGGCCCTGGTAGGTCTGCCCGATGTCGTTGGCCACGTCCACCGGGGTGATCGGGTGCGCCGCGGAGAATACCGAGCCGGTCTCCACGGTCTGCTCCAGCGACTCCGACCACGGGCCCAGGTCGATCTGGCCGGTCGGGTTGCCGGCGTGCCGGCGGCAGATCAACGTGTTGAGCGGAGTGCCGATGAACTGCACCGGTTCCGGCACGATCCGCCGCGGGGTCAGCGTCTGCAGGGTGCACTCGCTGGCATAGATGTGCCCACCGCCGTTGTCTCGGACGTCGACCACCAAGCCGCCCTGCGGGAGCAGCCCGGCCAGCCGGACGAACTCGTCACGGAATGCCACCGGATCGTCCACGTTGAAGGTGAAGATCCGCAGGTGCCCGATGATGCCGTGGGAGGTGGTCACGGCCCGGGCCCTTAACACTCCCGGCATCGTCGTCGGCACGTCCGCGCCCTGCGCCGCCGCAGGCTCGTCCAGGGTCGCGCCGCCCTGCTCGAGATCGACCACGGCGGGGGCGAACAGC
>DASTLT010000005.1:0-2552 GCA_035714625.1 Pseudonocardiaceae bacterium
CCCGGCATGGAACCCGGCAGACCCGGCCAGAGCGCCGGGCCACCACCATGTCCCCGAACCGACATCACACTCCGCACAAAAAATGAAGATCACTACAGGCTCACGAAAGCCTGCCGAGTAGCCTCAACTCCCTGGCATTGCAGGTCGTGCACCGCGCGCACCAGCGCGTCGGGTGGGCTGTCCTTGAGCAGGAACCCGTGCGCACCGGCCTCCAGCCCGGCATCCACGTACTCGTCGAGATCGAACGTGGTGAGCAGCGCGCAGTAAGGCGGTGGATCGGGGCGCAGCCGCCGGAGCGCGCTGAGCCCCTGCAGCCCCGGGATCCGCACGTCCAGCAGCGCCACGTCCGGCGCCAACTGCCCCACCATGTGCAGCAGAGCGGCGCCGTCGGCCGCTCGCCCCACGATCCGAATCCTCGGGTCGGACTCCAGGACGGCACTCAAACCATCCAATATCACCTTTTCATCGTCGGCCAGCACTACCCGCACCGACTGATCCGATCGACCCACAGTCCCCCCTTCCACATCACCTCCGATCCTGGCACTATGCGGGGTTTCGGAGGGCCGAGCGGGCAGCTACCTACCCCGTGTCGCAAAAAAATCACCCCAAGTGACGGACTCTTGCGGTCACTACCCGATCGGCGGAGGCCCGGGGTCAGAACCACCGCTCGAGCACCAGCGCGAGACCGTCCTCGGAGTTCGGCGCGGTGATCTCGTCGGCCGCTCCGAGCACCGCGTGGTGCGCGTTGGCCATCGCCACTCCCCACCCGGCCCACCGCAGCATCGGCAGGTCGTTGGGCATGTCACCGAAGGCCAGCACGTCAACTGCGGCGACGCCCAGCTCAGCGGCCACCTGGGCGAGCCCGGTGCCCTTGGTCACCCCGGGTGCGGAGAGCTCGATCAGGCCGTGCCCGGTGGAGAAGGTGACGTCCAGCTCGGTGCCGAGGATCTGACGGATCGCCACCGCCATCGCATCGCTGCTCGCATCCGGCAGCCGGACCAGCATCTTGATCGCGGGCCGGGCGAGCAGCACCTCCCGCGGGGCGACCTCGGAGTCCGCGCCGGGCCAGGGATGGGTGTAGTCCGGCTCGGCGAGGAACTGGTCGAACCCGTTGACCCGGGCCCGCCCGGCGGGCAGCTCGACGGCGAGTCGCGCGCCGGGCAACGCGAAGGACACCGCATCGGCCGCGCTGCGCAACTGCTGCGGGTCGAGGGTCACCGCGTGGCGCACCCGATCGGTCGCCGCGTCATAGAGCACCGCGCCGTTGGCGCATACCGCAGGCCCGGCGTGCCCGAGCTGTTCGACGACCGGCGGAATCCAGCGCGGCGGCCGGCCGGTGACCAGCACGAAAGGCACCCCGGCGGCGATCACCCGGTGCACCGCGGCCCGGGTCCGGCCGGAGATCCGCTCGGTGGGGTCCAGCAACGTGCCATCCACGTCCGACGCCACCAGCCCTGGCCGCTCCATGACCCGACCCTACGTTTCTCCCCTGATCTCGCTGCCCGGGGCAGCCACGAGCGCCATTCGGATCAGAATCGCACTTTTCCGCCTGGTGCAGTGCGATTCGCTTCCGAATGGCTGTGCTGGCTCCGGATAACGCTGCGGGCTAACCGGGACCGGGTGCCCGCTCCAGCTCGGCGGCGGCCTCCAGCAGCATCCAGCCCGACAGTTGCACCGACAGGTCGTGCTCGGCCCGGCCCGGCTGCGGCGGGCGTGCCGGGACCGTCCACTGCGGACCGAACACCGGGCCGCCGGTGGCGACGTCGCGGTTCCGCCAGGCGGCCTCGGCCGAGTCCAGCACCAGGCGGGCCGCCACCGGCCCGGACGCCAGCGGCGCCGCTGCGGCCAGTGCCAGGTAACGGGCCAGGATGCCGGTGAACAGCCCACCGTCGCCGCCGCCGTGCCCGCGCAGCACGCCACCGTCGGTGAGGTGCTCGGCCACCGCGTGCACCGTCCGGTCGGCCTGCTCGGCCCAGCGCGACGCCCCGGTGGCCGCGGCCAGCTCCACGCAGGCCCCGAGCAGCACGCCCTGGCAGTAGCTGTAGACCGCCCGCTCGACGGTGCGCACCGACCCGTCCGGATGCACCCGGGCTCCGTCGAGGACCAGACCGGTGCCGGGATCGACCAGGGTCTGGAGGATCCAGTCGGTCAGCGCGCCGGCCAGCCCCAGGTTTCCCCGGCGGGCGAAGAGGATCGCGGCCGGGCCGGTGGCCGCGACGTTGACGAAATCGTCGCCGACCCGCCAGCGCATCCCCCCACTGGGCACCCGGCCCAGCCGCAACCGGTGCGCGATGGCCTGCTCGGCGCCCGGCCAGCGCAACCCGGTGAGGGTGGCACTGCGTTGCAGCGCCAGGCCCAGCCAGGCGATGTCGTCGTGGTAGGCGTTGACCCACCCGGTGAGGTTGCGCAGCCGCATGCCGCGGACCAGCCCCGCCACGGTGTCCCGGCGCCAGCGGGTCGGGGTGCGCCGGTAGGCGTCGAGGGCGCAGTCCAGCAGGTGCGCCTGCCACCAGTAGTGCCAGGGCCACGGACGCCACCCGCCCGGCCAGCCG
>DASTLT010000006.1:0-2015 GCA_035714625.1 Pseudonocardiaceae bacterium
GAGTCGTTTCTCGATGGCGGCCAGGCGCCGGTCGATCGAGGTCAGCCGGGCCAACACGGGATCGGCCGGGGAGGTCTGCGGCTCGCCGCGCTCGGGCGGGACCTGGCTGCGCAGCACGGCGTCGAGGTGCTCGGGGTGCCAACCGAGGGCAAGGGAGAGTGCTTCCAGGGTGCGGGCGCTGCGGCGGCGCTGGGTGGTGTTGCGGTGCAGCTCGCGCACGATGGCCACCGAGACCTGGGCGCGTTCGGCCAACTCGCGTTGCCGCCAGTTCAGTTCGGCCAATCTCGCCTCGATCGCGCTGGCGACCGCCGCCCAGTCTTCCGGCACCGATTCCTCCGCGCTCCGCCTTTGAGTGCCGAAGGGTAACGCCAGTTGCCGTTTCGTCGGAGTCGTGGTGACCGGCCGGGTCGCACGTCGCGGGATCTCACGCGTCTTTTTGCGATGAAATCATCGCACATTAACGATGAAATTATGTTATTGGTGGGAGTTTGATGATGGACAGCACAACCAGAAACGCCGGGTGTCCGGCGTTCTACACCGTGGCTGAGGCCGCTCGGGTGCTTCGGGTGACCCCAGCGACGCTGTATCGCGCGATCCGGGAGGACGCCTTTCCGGCCGTGCGGATCCGCACCCGCTACGTCATCCCGGCGGCGGCCGTCGACCGGCTGGCCGCGCAGGCCGCGGATTCCGGTGGGTGTGTGGACGTGGCCCGGCTAGGCCGCCGAGCGACGCGCCGCGCGTGAGGTGGCCCGCGTGAGCGGGGGCACGTCGTGATGAGTCCCGATCAGGCCCCGGACTACGACGTGATCACCGCCCGGCTCGATCGGGGGCGGCCGGTCCCGGGCGACGTGCTGACAGCCGTGGTGCTGCGAAGCGGGCTCTGCTTCTGGCAGCAGTGGCCGGCCACGAGCCGGACTGGGACAGCTGCGCACCCAGCGACCGCGCACTGGCCAGCCGGCTGTGCGCCGACTGCCCGGTCATCGACCCGTGCTTGGAACTGGACCTGCGCACGGCCGCCACCCATACCGACGGCGTCTGGGGCGCACTACCCGCAGACGACCGGCGCGCCCTGCACCCGGTCTGGCAGCGACACCGCCAGCAGCACAACCACACAGAGCAGGAAGGAGGGCCGACACCATGACTCTCGATCTGACCCCGACCGAAGTGCTCGCCGCGTTCGGTGTGGTACTGACCCTGATCCTGGTGTGGCGCTCGGGCACCCGCCATGCCCGGCGAGCTGCTGAGGCTGCCTACGCGGCTTCCCGAGTCGTGTCCCTGGCCGGGCGGGTGTTGGTCACTGCCGGGGTGATCGTCGGTGTGCAGTGGGTGGCTATTACCTACGCGGCTGGGACGATTCTGTTCTGGGTGGTCCTCGCCCTTCCGGCCCTGATCGCCGGGCACGTGCTCACCAAAGCCCTGACGGTCACCTCTCTAGACCTCACCCGGCACCGGGATGACCGCCGATGAACACCCCGTATGACGGACGGGAGGTGGCCGCCACCGGGCGGCCTCCGGCCCCGCTGGGCGAACCCAGACCTGGCACGGCCGTGACCCCGGCCGGCCCGGTGCTCGACGCCGACCTGCTCGATGACCACCAGCCCCGCCGCCACCAGCACGGCGCGGCTTGGACGTGAGTGGGTCACCGGATGGACTCTGTCTGGGCCCTGCCCTATGAGACGAGAACTGATAGACGGACGACGTAGCGTCTCGTTGCTGGCGCTTCTAGGGCCGGACCTCTCGTATCGCTCGCCTTCAACCTCTGCGAGTCCACGTACGGGACCAGTCAAGACGCGCCCCTGCTGGTCACGCTTGGGCAGCGGCACGGCCCGGACCGGGGTGAACGGACATGAATGAGACGCGAAGTGAGACGAGCAGCTACCTTCACCTCACCTCGCGCACGGACGGGAACCGCAAGCCTGTAAGGTGGCGGCAGATCGGCGCGGCGGATCAACTAACGCAGCCTTCTTGCTTCGCCCGGTAAGCCACACACGGTGCGGCCGCGGGAGTGGACAACC
>DASTLT010000007.1:0-23080 GCA_035714625.1 Pseudonocardiaceae bacterium
GCCGGGGCTGGTGCCGCCGGTGTTGGTGCCGGCGGGGCCGGGGCCGCCGGAGTCGGTGGCCCCGGCGCCGGTGATCTCGGGGTCGAGCAGTAGCTCGACGAGCCGGGTGTCGGGCAGGGCGGTGACCTGCCGGGCGGTCTCCAGCGGCAGGCCGGGGTCGAGGGGGTTGGCTGCGGCGTGCGCGGCGACGGCGGTGGCGAGCTGGGCGGCCCGCGCGGCGAGCACCTCGGGGTCGGCCAGCCAGCCGCCCGCTTCGAGCGCGCCGGGTGGCACCGGCGCGCCCATCGCGCGCAGCTCGGCGCGCCGGAGCAGGCCGCGGCGGCGCAGCTCAGCCGCCCCGTCCGGGGTGCCGTCCAGCAGTGCCAGCTCGGCGGCCCGGGCGGTGGCCGCGCCCCGGCGGCGCAGCGGTGACGGGCGCACGTCCAGCATGGTCACCCCGGCCGGGATGCGGCGGGCCCCTGGGTCGCGGAGCAGGCCGCGGTCGCCGATCCGCAGCGGCAGCGGCTCGGCCAGCCCCAGCCGGGCGGTGTCGGTGCCGAGCGGGCGGACCCGGGCCGCCACCGCGGCGGCGCCCAGGTGCAGCACCACCTGGCGGGGCAGTTCAGCCGCGGCGCCGCCGCCGAGCCGGACGTCGACGGCCTGGGTGGTCAGCCACGCCCCGGGAGTGAGCAGGGCGTGCCCGCGGCGCACCGCGTCCCGTGGCAGCCCGCGCAAGTTGACCGCCACCCGGGCCACCGCGCAGGCCGAGTCCACCGGCTGGTTGAGCGACTGCAGCCCGCGCACCGTCACCCGCCGGCCCGACGGGGAGAGCACCAGCTCGTCGCCGACCCGCAGGGTGCCCGCGGCGAGGGTGCCGGTGACCACGGTGCCCGCGCCGCGGATGGTGAACGCGCGATCCACCCACAGCCGCACGTCGGCGTCGACGTCCGGGGTGGGCAGCCCGGCCACCAGATTGCCCAGCGCGGTGCGCAGCTCATCGAGTCCCGCGCCGGTCGCAGCGGACACGCACACTGCCGGGACCCCGCCCAACGCGGAGCCGGCCAGATGCTCCAGCGCCTCCTCGCGGGCCAGCTCGGGGTCCATGAGATCACTGCGGCTCACCACCAGCAGGCCGTGCCGGACACCGAGCGCGTGCAGCGCCTCCAGGTGCTCGCGGGACTGCGGCATCCAGCCCTCGTCGGCGGCCACCACGAACATCACCGCAGGCACCGGCCCGACCCCGGCCAGCATGTTGGGCACGAACCGCTCGTGGCCGGGGACGTCGACGAAGGCTACCGTCGCTCCCAGGGGCAGCGGGGCTGCGGGGGGCAGGTCGGTCCAGGCGAAGCCGAGGTCGATGGTCATGCCGCGGCGGCGTTCCTCGGTCCACCGGTCCGGCTCCATCCCGGTCAGCGCCCGGACCAGGGTGGACTTGCCGTGGTCGACGTGGCCTGCGGTGGCTACGACGTGCATGGCGTCCCGGGCCCGGACCGTCCGGCCGCCAGCACCGCGTCGCGCAGCACGGCGTCCTGCGCTGCCGGCACCGCGCGCAGGTCGAGCAGGCAGCGGCCGTGCTCGATCCGGCCGAGCACCGGTGGGGTGCCGGCGCGCAGCGCCGCGGCAAAGCATTCCGGCAGGCTGAGCGCCGCGCTGTCCAGCGTCACCCCGGGGGCGCCGCCGCCGCCCACGGTGGCCTGCGACGGCACCGCCGCCGCGGCCACGCCGCGGGCAGCCAGCTCGACGGCCAGCACCGTGGCCCGGTGCTGCAAGGTGGCCGCCTCGGCGGCCAGTGCCTGCGCGGTGGGGGTCGCCGGGCCGCGCAGGGTGGCTTCGAGGGCGGCCAGGGTGAGCTTGTCCACCCGCAGCGCCCGGGCCAGCGGGTGCCGGCGCAGCCGAGTCACCAGCTCCGCCGAGCCCAGCAGCAGCCCGGCCTGCGGGCCGCCGAGCAGCTTGTCGCCGCTGGCGGTCACCAGGTCCGCGCCGTGGGCCAGGGTGGTGGCGGCGTCCGGCTCGTCGGGCAGCGCGGGGTGCGGGGTGAGCAGCCCGGAACCGATGTCGGCGACCACCGGCACGTCGCCCAACCCGGCCAGCTCCGCAACCGGCACCGAGGAGGTGAACCCGGTGATCTGGAAGTTGGATGGGTGCACCTTGAGCACGAACCCGGTGGCCGGGCCGAGCGCGGCGGCGTAGTCGTCGAGCCGGACCCGGTTGGTGGTGCCCACCTCGCGCAGCCGGGCCCCGGTGGCCACCAGCAGATCGGGGATACGGAACCCGGCACCGATCTCCACCAGCTCGCCCCGGGCGATGACGATCTCCCGCCCGGCGGCCAGCGCGGTTGCGGCCAGCACCAGCGCCGCGGCGCCGTTGTTCACCACGTGCACGCCGCCCGCCGCAGGCACCGCCTCGGCCAGCGCGGCCAGCGCGCCCGCCCCGCGCTGTCCCCGCCCGCCGGTGCCGAGGTCCAGTTCCACGTCGCAGGTGCCCGCCGCGGTGCCCAGCGCCTGCACCGCAGCCGCGGACAGCGGTGCCCGGCCCAGGTTGGTGTGCAGCAGCACCCCGGTGGCGTTGAGCACCGGACGCAGGCTGGCCGCGGTGTCCGGCAACCTGACCAGCACCTCGGCGACCACGTCGGCCGGCGCCAGCGAGCCGTCGCGGACCCGCTGCTGCGCGGCAGCCACCACCCGCTTCACCAGCGGGCGTCCCAGCCGTTCGACGGCCGCCGCGAGCACCGGCTCGGCCAGCACCACATCGGTGCGCGGCACCTGACGCCGGGGATCCATAGCAGGCACGGTAACGCCGAGTGAACTGGGCCGTGCCCTCCGGGGTGGGAGGGCACGGCCCAGCAGGCGGTGGCTGAGCGGCTCAGCCGGTCAGCACCTTGGCCGGGTTGGAGAAGAACAGGGTCACCACGCCCAGTACGAGGTACAGCACATTGTCCGGGTCCACGCCGGGCGGAATGCCCAGCAGTCCTTGCAGGTATCCCAGGTAGCCCAGCACGGCGACGACGATCAGGATGCCGGCGAAGATGAAGTTCACGCCCTCCGTGGCAGGTGGGGTGAGCACCAGGGCGGCGAGCAGGGCCAGGGCCCCGAGGGCGATGTGCACCACATTGCGGAAGGGGTTCAGATGGAACAGCCCGAGCAGCACCCCGTTCGAGCCGCCGACGAACTCGCTGAACCCGGTCACAAAAAAGCCGATCACCCCCAGTGCGACGTACACGATGCCGACGATCAGTGCAAACTTTTGCGGGACCGTCTTCGCCCCGGTGTAGCCGGCGTACCGGATCCCCCATTTTGCCGCTGGAATAGCTGCCATCTCTCCGCCTTCCCCTTGATCCTGGTGTCGATGCTGTGGGCTTCTCAACCGCAGACGGCTCGGGAGCCGACGGCGGGCGCACTGGCGGTGCGCAACACGGCGTTGCGACCACCTCGTTCTCGACCTCCTGCCAGGCGGAGGCCAGCGTGGAGTTGCTGGTATCACTTGCGGGATAACCCAATACACTCTCCCGAGGGCGAGCGCAACGCCCAGAAGAGTGATCATTGATCGAGGTGCTGGCCGCCAGGAGTCACTCATGCTGACGATTCAGGTGATCCAGCATCCCATCAGCCTCATCGCTGCACCGGGGCCGGTCCCGGGTGCGGGCCAGGTTGGAAGCACACCTCGGTGGGGGAGGGGTAGCCAGTGGCCGTGCAGGACGTGCGATGCCGCGAGGTGGTCGAGCTGGTGACCGACTTCCTGGAGGGCCGGCTGGTCGTGGACCGGCGGGACCCGGCACCGGCCAGCGGAACCTGGTGAACGTGCTCACCGCGTCCTCGGCAGTGAACGGGTACGCCCGTATGCCGACGAGGCTATCGCCGATACCCGAGCTGCGGACCCGGCGGTGATGCCGGATGGTCAGCCTCAGCGGGCGCTCGTGGGTGCCCCGCAGCATTTCTTGTATTTGCGCTGCGACCCGCACCAGCACAACTGGTTGCGCCCCGGCGGCCACCTGATCACCTGTCCGTGCCTACGGGCCTGCTCAGCGTAGGCCAGGCGCACCGGCTCCTCCGCCGGATCATCACCGGTGGAGCGCAGGTACTCGGCGAAGCCGTCCACGGAACCGAGCACCAGGCTGATCTTGGTGATGTTCTGGCCGGCGGCTAGCTCCCGCAGCCGCGCCTCGATGTCGGCGTGATTGCCCACCACATCGGGGGTGAACACCTCCGGCCAGCGCTGCGCCGCCAGTTGCTGCTCGGCCCGCTGCCACACCAGCATCTGCACCTCAGCGGGCGATGCAGCGGTGGGGGCCGGCGGGGAAGCGGTGGCAACTCGGTTGGCTCGGCTCGCGGCGGCCCACCGGTCCAGCCGCTCGACGAACTGCCGCCGGTTGTTCTCCGCGATGTCCGCAACGCGATCCAGCTCATCGGAGGGCAACCCCAGCTTGGCCCGGCACCGCTGCCTGCCGAACAACGGCATCGCCGCCAGCGACGGTCCCGCACCCCGATCGGCGATCGCGTCGACGTCCACCGCCTCAACCGCCCGGTCGAACCAGCGCAACGCGGCCTCGTACTCGCCACGCTCCTCCAGCATCTCGCCGACCAACTCCGCAGGCCCCCTGGTGACCAGCGTCGTCTCCGCCAGCGCTGCCTCCAGCGCGCGAAGATGCTCCCATGCTTCTGCGTCCGCACCCTGCTTGAAGCAGAGATCCGCGAGGCTGTGCCGAGCGAACGCCGCGTCGTCGCCACCGAGGGTGAGCACCTCGTGCAGCAGCGCGACCGCCTGGTCGACCTCGCCCGCGCGGGCCCACTTGTCGGCCGCCTCCAGCAGGATCTCGCCACGCTCGTCGGGGTAGCGAGCGGCGTCCTGCTCCAGTTCCCTCGCCCGCGTGTGGAACTCCCCAACCGGCTCCATACCCACCCCTCCACGCTAGCGCGTTGGCCACCGCCTGCCGGATCTGGCCCGCGGGGTCTCCCTCTCGCGGGGTGAACCCAGCGCTCGGCTCCCCCCGGAGTGCTGGGCGCGCACCTGAACCGCGACGGCGACGGGTGCAGGCCGATCTTGGTCGAGAACTCGGCCGGCCCGTGCGACATGCGCGAACGCGCTAGAGGATCCGATGCGCAGTCGAACTGGTCGAGCTGCCAGGCTGACCATGAGCAGGCAGGCGGGAACGGACGGCAGGCATGAGTGATCTTGCGGGTAGGACCACCGGAGAGCGGATCAAGCACTTCCGTACCCGGGCCGGGATGAGCCGAACGGTGCTCGGCGGGCTGGTGGGCCGCAGCGCCGAGTGGGTGAAGGCGGTGGAGACCGGCCGGTTGCAGCCGCCCCGGCTGCCGATGCTGCTGAAGCTGGCGCGGGCGCTGGACGTGTCCGACCTGGCCGACTTGACCGGGGACGGCCCCGCGGTGCCGGTAGCTGCCTTCGCTGGACCGGCACATGCCGCGCTCACCGCCGTACAGGAAGCGCTTGTCGGCTGCCGGTTCGAAGCCCCCACTTCCCAGGTGAGCGCGGCACACCTGCAGGCGAGGCTGGACCAGGCATGGCAGGTACGGCACGCCAGCCCGGATCACCGCACCGCAGTCGGCGCCTTACTGCCCGGCCTGATCTGTGACGCCCAGGCTGCGGTCCGCTCCACCCAGGGCGAGGTACGTCGCGCCGCACGCCGCGTGCTGGCCGGGGTGTACCGGCTGGCGAACTTCTACGTCGCCTACCAGCCCGCCCCCGAGCTGGTGTGGTTGGTGGCCGACCGGTCGATCGCCGAAGCGCAGGAAGCCGACGACCCGTACGCCCTCGCGGCCGGCGCCTGGACGCTCAACCACGCGCTGCGGGACACCGGCCGCTGGGAGGAGGCCGTCACGGTCGCTTTACAGGGGGCGCGGCAGTTGGAGCCATGGCTTCATCGCGTCAGCGACGACGACTGGCGCGGGCTGTGGGGAGCGCTGCAGTTCGAGGTGGGCTACACCTACGCCCGGCGCGGCTGGCGCGGCGAAGCGTGGCAGTACTGGGATCGGGCGAACGAGATGGCCGCCCAGCTCGGGCCTCGCTATGGGCACGTGCAGACCTCGTTCAGCACCGCGGTGCTGACCTCGCACGCCATCACCCTGGACGTGGAACTGCGCCGCCCCGGCGACGCAGTGCGCACCGCCAACGGCTTTGACCCCGGCACAATCCCGTCGCTGCCCCGGCGCAGCCGCCACCTGATCGAGGTGGCCCGCGCCTACCACCAACGTGACGACCGCGCCGGGACGTACGCCCTGCTGGACGCCGCCGAGCGCACTGCCCCGGAAACCATCCGCTTCAACGGCTACGCCCGCGACATGCTGCTCTCCCTCGCCACCACCCCGCCTGTCGGGCTCCGTGACGAGGTGCACGCCCTCTGCACCCGAGTCGGCGTCCGGCCGTAGCAACCCCCTCGGGGTACGGAACGTACCCATCTCGCTGATCTTGGCTCTTAGCGTTCCCCCCACACACAGGGGGTGACGTTAGATGTTCCCTACCGATCCTGCGCTGGACCAAGCCTGTCGGCCGTTCGTCTGGTTCCCCCTCGCCGGGCAGCGCCACGCCATCGACCGCCGGGACCGCCACATCCCGCTCGGCAGCCCGATGCGCACCCTCTGCGGTGCCGCCCATCCCCGAGGCCCCGACGGCGACCTGGAATGGCTCTGGCCCACCTGCGAACAATGCTGGAACGAGGCATGCAAGATCGTCGGCATCCGTCCCCGCCGGTGATTGGTGCGGCACCGAACTACGCGAGTTGCTCCCAGATCCGGGAAGCCTCGTCTTCCGCTGAGCGGGCTTCCTCGTCTCGCCCGATCCCAGTCATAAGGATGGCGAGGTTGTCCAGCGAGACGGCGAGGTCGGGGAGGTAGGCGGCGGGGATGGTCTTGGCCAGGCATCGGCGGATGCTGACGGCTTCCTGGGCGGGAATCAGAGCCTTGGTGCGCTGTCCGGTCTCGGCAAGCCGGATGGCGAGGTTGTTCAGTGACATGGCGAGGTCGGGGAGATGGGCGGCGGGGGTGTCCTGTGCTAGGCACCGATAGAGCTGGGTGGCTTCCTGGGCGCAGGCCAGGGCCTCGCTGGGCTGTCCGGTCTCGGCCAGCCGGTTGGCGAGGGTGCCCAGTGACATGGCGAGGCCGGGAAGGTAGGCGGCGGGGGCAGTCTCAGCGAGTCGCCGGTAGAGCTGGGTGGCTTCCTGGGTGGGGGTCAAGGCCCTGTCGTGCCGCCCGACCTCAGCCAGAAGGACGGCGAGGTCGTTCAGTGACATGGCGAGGTCGGGAAGGTGGGCTGCGGGGGTGTCCTGGGCCAGCCGCCGGTAGATATTGACGGCTTCCTGGGCGGGGACCAGGGCCTTGGTGCGCTGTGCGGTCTCGGCCAGCCGGTTGGCGAGGTTGTTCAGTGACATGGCGAGGCGGGGGAGGTACGCGGCGGGGGTGTCCTGGGCCAGGCGCCGGTAGATGTCGACGGCTTCCTGGGCGGGGGCCAGGGCCCCGGCGTGTTGCCCGGTCTCGGCCAGCCCGCGGGCGAGGGTGCCCAGTGACATGGCGAGGCGGGGGAGGTAAGCGGCGGGGGCGGTCTCAACGAGGCGGCGGTGGAGCTGGGTGGCTTCCTGGGCGGGGGCCAGGGCCTCGGCGTGCCGCCCGGCCTTAGCCAGTCCGACGGCGAGCATGTTCAACGAGTTGGCGAGGCCGGGGAGGTAGGCGGCGGGGGTGTCCTGTGCCAGGCGCCGGCGGATCTCGACGGCTTCCTGGGCGTGGGTCAGGGCCTCGGTGCGCTGCCCGACTTCGCCTAGATGGAGGGCGAGGTTGTTGAGTGACATGGCGAGGTGGGGGAGGTAAGCGGCGGGGGTGTCCTGGGCCAGGCGCCGGTAGATGTTGACGGCTTCCTGGGCGGGGGCCAGGGCCTCGGCGTGTTGCCCGGTCTCGGCCAGCCCGCGGGCGAGGGTGTTGAGCGACATGGCGAGGTGGGGGAGGTGGGCGGTGGGGGTGTCCCGGGCCAGGCGTCGGCAGATGTTGACGGCTTCCTGGGCGCGGGTCAGGGCCTCGGTGCGCCGCCCGACCTCGGCCAGCCGGATGGCGAGGTTGTTCAGGATCAGCGCACGTCGAGCGGTGAGCTCTAGAGCTGCGGCGTTCCGAGTGGTCCTGCCGTACAGTTGATCAAGCTGATCGAGGAGGCGTTGGGTAAGCTGCACGGCGACCCGAAGTAGATGGGTGTTCTGTAGAGGCAGCGCGTCGTGGACGACGTCTAGCTCTGTGCTGATGGGGATGCGGCTGAGTAGCCCTCCGCTATCAGCGGCAGATGCTCTTTGCGGTCGCCTTTTAGTGATACCGCGCCGGATGCGGCTGAGCAATCCTCTCTGATTTGAGGATGGTTCCCCTCGGTCAGGGCTCGTGAGCAGGTCGGCGATCCAGGCGTGACGTTCGGCGGCGCGGATCAGGACGGTCAGCATGCGCTGGGTCTGGGTTTCGCTGCTGGTGCCGATCAGCGCGAACGGCAGCAGCCGGTCCTGAGTCTCGCCGTCGTCGAGTTGCCGACGGAGCACGCGGGTGACCAGTTCCTCACCGAGTAGGTCGGGCTGCAGGGGATGCAGGATGCTGCCGGTCACGGTTTCCGTGGGTGGGGGGTAGAGGTCACGCAGCCAGCGGGCGATCAGCTCGGCCCGCGAAGGTTCGACGCCGAGCGCGGTCGTGGTGAGTTCGCAGGCTTCCACCAAGGTGGCGGCCCCGGTGAGGGTCGCGGCGGCGACGGCGGTCTCGACCCGGTAGCGGCCGGGTTCGCCCGTCGCCAGGTCCGCGAACGCCTGAGTGGTGGCGTGATGCAGGTTCGCGTGGGTGTCGCGGTAGAGCCAGTGGTGGTCGCGTTCGAGGTCGAGGAACCGGTCGATCACCTTGGTCGGGTCGAGGCGTTGGGCTGATTCCGTGCCTGGTCCGGAGCCGGGGAGCAGGGCGCAGACCGCCGCGATGTGCAGCATCAGGGCGGAGCCGTATTCGGATCGCTGCAGCGGCGGTGTGAGAGGTTCAGCGCTGACGCTCAGCCCGTGCCGGTCGGCGAATCCGGTAACTGGGTCGCGCAGCTCGTTCAGGATGATGTCATAGGCACGCTGCCGGTCGTCGCCCGCAGCCGCCAACTCCGCCAGTTGCAGCGGTTTCTCGTCCACCTCGGTTTCTGCGGCTTGCAGACCCGACATCACTGTGGTGGTGCTCTGCCCGTTCCACCAGTCGCCGGTGTGCCGGGCGATGAGCAGCAGCCGCCAGCGCGACGGACCGTGCGTGCAGAGCTGGTCAACCAGGGCCAGCAGCGCCGCCGCCCCGTACTCGGCGGCGTAGTCGACGGCGAGCAGCAGCGGCCGCCCCGCGAGGGCCGCCAGGCGCAGGCCGTCGCTGATCTCGCCGTCGCTGCCGACGCCGCGCAGCGGCACCGCCACCCACTCGCCCGCCGCGGTGAGCTGCTCGCAGAAGTGCCGGGCGAGGCGGGTCTTGCCCTGCCCGGCCGGGCCGGTCATCAGCAGCGCCGCGCGGACCGCGTCCGACGTGCACCAGGCCTGGAGCTGGGCCAGTTCCGGTTCCCGGCCGAAGAACCGGGTCTGGCGCGCGTCGGCCCGGATCAGCGTCGCCAACGACTCCGCGGCCTCCCGCACCGCCGCAGACCCCTGCCCGAGCACCTCCGCGGCGCGCTGCGCGAACGCCTCCTGCACTGCGGGGAACCGGGGGATGAGGTCCTGGAGGCGGGTGGCCAGCAGCGAGCCGCCGACGGCATACACGCGGGTCTCGTCGGGCGGGTAGGCCCGCACCACCCCGACGGCCAACCCCTGCCCGGCGGTGCGGACCGGGCCGCCGCTGTGCCCGCCGGGGCCGTGCGGCGTGCTGGCCGCCAGTTCGTCAATATATAACTGAAGCGCACAGGCCCGGCTCTGCAGCAGCCGCGCCTCCGGCTCGACGACGTTTCCGGAGAACGCCAGGCCACCGTCGCGCCCGTCCCGGGGATAACCCTCGGTGCGTACCGCATCTCCTGCCGTGGCTGGGAGTCCCACCGGCACCGGCGGTACCCGACGCCACAGCTCCGCCGCTGGCCGCTCTGAGATGTCGCCCCGCGCTGCCCGGCCGGAGTCGTCCAGGCCGAGCACCGCGACGTCGAGCGCGGCGTCCTCGTCCAGCACCCGCACCGGCAGGTCCACCGTGCCGAAGGGGTCATCCGGCGCGGGTAGCCGCAACCACAGCGGGTCGTCCGATGTGGCGTCCGCGCTGCAGTGCCGCGCGGTGAGCGCGTGGCCGCCCGCGATGACGAACGCCGTGCGCCGGGTCGCGTCCGCCCTGATCGCCCCGTCCCGGATCTCGGATTCGAGCAGCAGCCGCCCCACCCCGGGGTGCATCGCGCGGCCTCAGCCTTGGCGGTCGAGGGTGACGACCACCTGCACCGACGCCTCGCCGTAATCCTCTTCAGGGGCCGGTGGCTGGGTCACGTCACCGCCTGCGAACAGCTCGATGCCCACCCGTTCGCCCGGCGGCGGTTCCTCGTCTGGCATGAGCCCCTCCTCGTGGTGATGACTCCGATCAGTGAATCACCGGGTGCATGGGGTGTGTTACCCCTGGGGATGAGGCGACCGCTGGCTGTGTCGGTCTCGTCGGCTTGGCTGGCTGTGGCGCTCGCCCGTGGGTGATTCGAATCGGACCTCGGCGCGCCGGAAAACTTGTCCAAGATTTTTTTCTGGGGACGGCTACAGGAGCCGGGAAGTGTCAGACCCGGTCTTTATTGTGCTGGTGTGACGGTTCGGCAGGTGCTCCCGGAGGGTCTGGCGCAGATGGCGCCGGGTCCGCAGTTGGGTGTGCTGCTGGGTGGGCTCGACCTGGCCGCGTTGACCGGGTTTGATCTGGTGGAGGTGCTGCGGGCGCGGGCTCGGCAGTTGGCGCATGAGCAGGCCCGGTTGCTGGCGACGATGGCCGAGATCGGGCTGTGTGACCCGGGGGCCGGGCCCGACGAGGTGGCCCGGCTGGCCCAGGCTGGTGCGGGGGAGGGCTCGCTGGTGAGCCCGGCCGACGAGATCCGCGCCGCGCTGGCCTGGACCCGCACCGCCGCTGACCGGGAGTACCACTTCGCGCTGACGCTGCGAGACCGGTTGCCGGCGGTGTTTGCTGCGTTGGATGCCGGGATGATCTGCCGGTCCAAGGCGTGGCTGTTCGCCGAGTTGTGCGCCGAGCTGACCGAGGAGCAGGCCCAGGTGGTGTGTGACCGGCTGCTGGCGCAGGCCGGGCGGCTCACGACGGGGGAGCTGGCGGCGCGGATCAAGAAGCTGGCGATCGCGCTGGACCCGGAGTGGGCGGCGCGGCGGTATGCCAGCGCGGTGCGGGACCGGGATGTGATCGGCTACCTGGATGAGGACGGCACGGCGACCGTCACCGGGCGGCGGTTGCCCGCCGAGCAGGCCGCCGCGGCGTGCGCCCGGATCGAGGAGCTGGCCCGGGCCGCCAAACGCGGCGGGTACCCGGGGCGGGTCGGGCCGTTGCGGGCCGACATCTATCTCGGCCTGCTCGACGGGCGCTGGCAGCACCGGACCCGGGAGGAGATCCTCGCCGACCTGCTCGCCGCCGCCACTCCCGAGGAGCGTCCCGAGGACCGCTCCCAGGACCCGACCCCAGGTGGTGCCTCGGACCGCGTCCCCGCCGCCGAGACCCCCGCCGACACTGCCCCAGCCGCTGCTGGGCCTGAGGTGGACACCGCCGCTGCCTCAGAGGGCGCTGCCTCAGAGACCGGGGCGGCCGGGGAGAGCGCGGAGGCGGGGAAGCGCGGCAGTGACGCCCAGCAACGCGCTGACCGGCTGCGGGTGGGGGTGGAGCTGCGGGTCGGGCTGGCCACGCTGCTGGGCCGGGACCGTCATCCCGGGGAGATCCCGGGCTGGGGGCCGGTGACCGCCGAGACCGCCCGCACGATCGCCGCTGCCCAGCGCGGGGGCGAGTGGCGTTACGCCATCACCGACGCGCAGGGGCAGTTGCTGCTGGGTGGGCTCACCCGCCACCGCCCCACCCCGCCGCCCGGCGCACCCACCAGCAGCAGCGGGGCAGCATCTCGGTGCCGGGGCGGGATCGTCGAGCTGCATATCCCCGCCAGCCTGCTCTCCGAGCTGGCCGCGCACCCCGAGGCATGCGGCCCCTGGACGGCGGTGGTGGCCGATCTCACCGCCCAGTACCGAACCTGCCCCACCGAGGGCGACGGGGGCGCGTCGGGGCAGGACCCGGCCGCCCGGTTCGCCGGGGCGGTGCTGCGCCGCCACGTCCAGCTCCGCGACCGGTTCTGCGTGTTCCGGGGCTGTCGCTGCCCGGCCCGGCACGCCGAGCTGGACCACACTGTCGACCACGCCCGCGGTGGGCGCACGACCGCGGGCAACTCGGGGCCGTTGTGCCCCCATGACCATTGGCTCAAGCACGTCGGCGGGTGGCGGCTGACCCAGCCCGAGCCGGGGCATTTCACCTGGATCAGCCCCCTCGGGAAGGCCTACCACACCCGACCCCAACCGATCACCTTCGACCTGCCCGACCCGCTGCCCCGCCCCGAGCAGTACCCCGACGGCCCACCCGGTCCCGACGACGAGGGCCCCATTCTGTGGCGGCCCCCGACCAGGCCCGACCCCCCACGCCCCCCACCCCGGGTCGTCGACCCCGACGAGCCGGCACCGTTCTGAGCGTCCTGGACCACCCCGGCCTCACCCCCGAGGCCGGGGCACCGGGGCTGATCATGTCACCTGGCGCGGTTAGGCTGGCACGGACCCAGCGCCTACCCGGAGGCCACCAGTTCGCTACCAGACGGTTACGTGCATCCTTAATGCGGGGGTCGCGAGGCCTCCCCCTCTGCGCCCGTTCTTCCGGGCTGCGGCGACGGCGTGGCTGGCGGCCTGCTCGGCGACGCGACGGCGGCAAGGGCGTAGGCGATGGCCCGCAGGGCGGCTGGGTCGTCGACAGTGATGTTCGGGTCGTCGATGTTCGGGTCGTCGGGGTCGAGCTGGTCGAGCCAGGCTTCGGCGTCGGGACGGCAGCATCGCCGTCGGGCCCAGCGGGGCAGCGGCCAATCAGGAACGGTGTTCCTTGCTGGCCCGGCCCAGCAGGGGAAGCCATGGGCGGAGGCGGACGGGAATCGAACCCGCCTGACCGAGGTACTCGGTCACGTCGGTTTTGAAGACCGCGGGGGCCACCAGGCGCCCAGACGCCTCCGCACGCAGTGTAGTTACCCGGCCGCGATGGCGTAGCCGCTGCGGGTGTCGGCCGCTGCAGGGCTGGTCTGACATCCTGTCGGACAGGAGCGACCGTGAGAGGTTACCTCGTGGTCTTCGAGGGAGACGACGAATCCGGGTACTCGGCGTACTCTCCCGACCTACCCGGCGTCGTTGCGGCAGGTGACTCACGGGCCGAGACGAGCAGCTCATGCGAGAAGTGATGGCGGAGCATCTCGCCCTGCTTCGTGAGGCCGGTCAACCCCTTCCGCAACCAGCCGACGCAGCAAACCTCACGATTCTCGACCCAGCCGCTGCGTAGGAAGTGACCGGCTGCCGCCGCCATGCCGAACCCCCAACGTGATGCCCGTGGAGCGCGATTCGGATCCGTATGGCGGGCCGGTGCGGGTGCGGGCGGGTGGCTACGGTGGATGCCGTGAAGGCGACCGCGATCAGGCTGACCCAGTACGCGCACGGCGGTGGGTGCGCGTGCAAGATCCCGCCTGGCGAGCTGGAGTCGGTGGTGGCTGGGCTGGTGGGCGCCGCGGTCACCGACCCCGCCGGTGAGCTGCTCGTCGGCCTAGAGGGCGGCGACGATGCCGCGGTGGTGCGCATCGATGCCCACCAGGCTGTCCTCGCCACTGCGGACTTCTTCACCCCGGTGGTCGACGACCCTTACGACTGGGGTCGGATCGCGGCGGCCAACGCGCTGTCCGACGTGTACGCGATGGGTGGGCGGCCGGTGGTCGCGGTGAACCTGCTCGGCTGGCCCCGCGACGTGCTGCCCTTCGACCTGGCCGCCGAGGTGCTGCGCGGCGGCGCCGAGGTGTGTGGCGGCGCCGGCTGTCACCTGGCGGGTGGGCACAGCGTGGACGACCCGGAGCCCAAGTACGGCCTGGCCGTCACTGGCCTGGCCGACCCGCAGCGCATCCTGCGCAACGACGCCGGCGTGCCCGGAACCCCGCTGTCGCTGACCAAACCGCTGGGCATCGGCGTGCTCAACACCAGGCACAAGGCCACCGGCGAGGTGTTCGGGGCCGCTGTGGCCGCGATGACCACGTTGAACGCGGCCGCCTCGGCGGCGGCGCTGGCAGCCGGGGTGCGCTGCGCCACCGACGTCACCGGCTTCGGGCTGCTCGGCCATCTGCTGAAGCTCGCCCGCGCCAGCCGCGTCTCGGCGGTGCTGGACGCCGCCGCGGTGCCCTACCTGGACGGCGCCCGTCAGGCGCTGGCCGAGGGCTACGTCAGCGGCGGCACCCGGCGCAACCTGGACTGGGTGCGCCCGCACCTGGTGGCGTCGGTCGGTGAGGACGAGTTGCTGCTGCTGGCCGACGCCCAGACCTCCGGCGGCCTGCTGCTCGCCGGCGAGATACCCGGCGCGCCGGTGATCGGCGAGCTGGTGCCTCGCCAGGAGTGGCTGATCAAGGTGTTGTGAGTGCCCGCTTGCCAGGCAGCGGCGGCACCCCGGCCCGTTAATGAACGATAGTCACCCAATCCAGTACAGGCAGGCACGGCGGTGACGACCACGCAGCCCAAGCCGACGACGACAGATGCCGGCATCCCGGTTGAGAGCGACGAGCACTCGCTCACCGTCGGCCCCCACGGGCCAATTCTGCTGCAGATGGTGAACAACATCGTGGGCCACCTGCTGAAGGGGGTGAGCGATCCGACCCTGCAGCGGGCCTTCGAGTACTGGTGCAACGTGGACAAGGACCTTGGTGACCGGGTGGAGCAGGAGGTCCGGGCCAAGCAGTCCGAGCTGGACCCGAAGGCGGCCGAGCAGGCCAACCTGGTGCGCTCCGGCGCGCAGGCCAAAGCCTGACCCCGTCGCCGGGACGTGCCCCGGGGTCCGGCCCCCTGCGTGCCGAACCCCGGCGCATACCGGGGGCTGCGGGAGCCGTCGGGGTGGCGCCGTAGGGTCGCCCGCATGGGCCTCACCGTGGTCGGCATCGGCGGGTCGATGCGCGCGGACTCGCAGTCCGAGCGGGCGCTGAGCGCGGTCCTGGCCGGTGCCCGGGCGGCCGGTGCCGAGACCGTCGCGATCACCGGGCTGGATCTGGTGCTGCCGTTCTACGACCCGGCGGTGACCGAGCGGACCGAGGTGGCGCACCGGCTGGTGGCGGAGTTGCGCGCGGCGGACGGGGTGGTGCTGGTGTCCCCGGGCTACCACGGCACCGTCTCCGGGCTGGTAAAGAACGCGCTGGACTACGTCGAGGACCTGCGCGACGATCCCCGGCCCTACCTGGACGGGCGGGCGGTCGGGTGCGTGGCGATCGCGCAGGGCTGGCAGGCGACCGTGACCACGCTGACCGCGCTGCGCTCCATCGTGCACGCGCTGCGCGGCTGGCCCACCCCGCTGGGCGCGGCGCTCAACTCCGGGCAGGTGGCCTTCGACCAGCACGGCAACCCTTCTGATCCTGCGGTGGCCCGCACGCTACGCACGATCGGGCAGCAGGTGGTCGAGTTCGCCCTGGACCGCCGGCCGGATCCGGACGCTCGACGCTAGACGAAGGGGCCTAAACGGGACTTGGGCGCAGGCTGTCCCGGGTGGCGGCCGCTGCCGGGGCGGGCGGGGTGGTCGCCAGCTCGTCGGCCGGTAACTTGGCCTGGACGTGCAGTGCACCCTCCAGCAACCGGCCTCGGGGGCGCAGTCCGGCCCGGCGCAGCACCCTGGTCAGCGCGTGGTTATCGGCGTGCGACACGGCAACCAGCTCGGTCAGCCCCTGCGCCCGGGCCAGTTCCACCACCCGACGCACCAGTGCGGTGCCCACTCCTCGGCCCTGCCAGGCGTCCTCGACGAGCAGGGCGATCTCACCCGCATCTGCGGCGGTGACCGACAGGTTGGCCAGCCCGATCGCGGCCCCACCGTCCGTGGTCAAGGCCAGCAGGCCGGTGGTGCGCTCCCCGCCCACCAACTGGTGCAGCACGGCGGGCGGCAGGCCCGGCCGGGTGGGCAGCGAGCGGTGGGACCGGGTCTGCGGGGAGCACCGGGCGTGCAACGCGGCGATCAGCGGGACGTCGGCGGCCGTTGCTGCCCGGAGCACGATCTCGCAACCGTCGGTGAGCTGCACGGTGGCCCGCGGCGGTGGGGGTCGATGCCCGTCGGAGGTGCCGGCCAGCTCGAGCAGCGCGGCCGCCCGGGAGATCTCGGTGGCGGTGAACGGCCAGGAGCGGCCGAGCCGGACCCGCCCCGCCCCGGCGCCGACCTCGACCTGGTAGGCGCTGGCCGGCGCGCCGGGTCCGGCCAGCTCGGCCCGCAGCAGGGCCGCCACCGCTCGGGGGGCACTGCCGGGATCGGCCGCCACGCAGTGGGCCAGCGCCAGCGCCGTGGTGACCGGATCGGCCAGCGCCTGCGCGTCCGCCTGCACCACCACGCCGCACCGGAAGCCGGCCGCTTCCACGGATTCGACCAGCGCCGGCACCGCAAGCCTCGGCGGCACCTTGACCAGCAACTCGTCGGTCACCGAACCATCCTCGGCTGGCTCGCCAACCACATGCAGGGACTCGATATTGGCGCCGCATCCTCCTACTGCGGCCGCCAGGGCACCTAACTGGCCAGGCTGATCGGCAACGTCGACGTGCAGCCGCCACAAACTCACGGTGACCACCTCCGCGTCCAGCGTCCACCCCAAGGATTAACAGGACATTGACCAAGGGTTAAGTCCGCTCAGCCGGCGTCCCAGTGAGCCGGTCAGCGGTTGCGGCGGCCAGCACCTCGCGGACGAAAGCGACCTCGACGGCGAAGTGCCGCAGTTGCTCGGCCACCACCAGGGATCCGTGCCCGGCTTGGTAGCGGTAGCACCGGTGCGGCTTGCCCAGCTCGGCGAGGCGGGTGAGGTAGTTGTCGATCTGCCGGATCGGGCAGCGCGGGTCGTTCTCCCCGGCGAGCACTAGCACCGGTGCGCGCACCTGCGGAAGGTAGCTGATCGGGGACGACGCCTGGTAGACCTCGGGCAGCTCCTCGGGCGAGCCGCCGAACAGCGCCCGGTCGAAGGCCCGCAGCGGTTCCATCTCCTCGGCGTAGGCGGCCACGAAGTCGGCGACCGGAACCCCGGCGACCCCGGCCGCCCAGCGCTGCGGCTGGGTCCCCAGCGCGAGCAGGGTCAGGTAGCCGCCCCACGACCAGCCCTCCACCACGCAGGCCGTGGGGTCGGTGAACCCGGCCGACACCGCCCAGTCGTGCACGGCCGCGACGTCCTCCAGCTCGGTCAGCCCCGGTCGGCCCTCGATCGCGTCCCGCCAGGCCGAGCCGTAGCCGGTCGATCCCCGGTAGTTGACGTGCACGACAGCGAAACCCGCGTCCAGCCACAGCGCCCGGCCTGCGGAGAACCGGTCCTGGTCGGCCACCTGCGGCCCGCCGTGCAGCAGGAACACCGTCGGCAGGGGGCCGTCTGGGGCTCCCGGCGGGCGGGCCACCAGGGCGTGCACCGTCCCGTGCGAGGTCGCCACGAACTGGTCGTCCAGCGGCTCGGAACCCGGAGCGGGCTCGCCGCCGGGGCGCAGCAGCACCCGCCCGGTGCCGTCCCCGTGCAGCGCCCGGACCACCGGGGGGTGCGCGGCGCAGGACCACGAGTACTCCACGGTGCCGTCCGGCCGGACGCTCGCGCTCCCGATCGTGCCGGCTGGCACGTCCAGTGCGGTCAGCTCGGCGCTACCCAGGTCATAGCGGTGCAGCGTGGTGCGGGCCGAGTAGCTGTGCAGCACCAGCAGCGCGGTGCCGTCGGGATACCAGTCGGCGCTCACCTCGCCGGGCAGGTCGAGTGCGATCTCGGTCTCGGTGTCCGCCTCGACGTCCCAGATCAGCAGCTCCTCCCGGCCGCGCCGCTCGTGGCTGAGCAGCAGCCGGGGGTCACCTTCAACCGGGGCGAAGCCGAGCACGTCCAAGCCCTTGCCCGGCCCGTCCCATTTCTCGGCGACGGCCCGGCCCGCGGCGTCGGCGGCGGTGGCGAGCACCCGGACCGCGGGATGCCGGGCGTCACCGTGCTCGGAGTGCGTGATCGCGAGCAACTTCTCGTCCCGGGACAGCGCGCCGACCGAGGCGTCCTGCGCGCTGTGGTAGATCACCTGGGGTTGGCCGGCCTCGGTGCCTCGGCAGAGCCATATCGTGCTGCCCTCGTCGGTGGCCGCCCCGACGGCCACGGCGCGCCGGCCCAGGTCCAGCCCGGCGGGGTAGCCGGGCGGGAGACCCGGCACGGCGGGCTGCGGCGCCTCACCGTCTGCGCGCCCGGCGAACGGCTCGATGACCCAGGTACCGAACTCGTCACCGTCGGTGTCGGCGAACCACCACACCTGCGCCCCGTCGGGGGACAGCGTGGCCCCCCACGTGCCGTGCGGGCGGGCGGTGACCTGGCGGTGCAGGTTGGTGTGCCGGTCCCAGACGTAGACCTCCCAGGTACCCGATGCGTTGGAGGTGTAAAGGGAGCGGTCCGGTGCGTCCCGGGCCCACTGCGGCAGGCTGACCCGGGCCGCGGTGAACCGGGCCCGCCAGCGGGCTTCCGCGTCCGGGTCGTCGAACAGGGTGGCCGGGACGGTCGCCGAAGGCTGCGGTGCGCTCACCCCCCTGATAGTGCCGTATGCATCCCGGCGCTATCCGGCGAGTTGCCGGGCGGTGTCCCGCAGCGCCGTGGTCAGGCAGCGGCGGGCCGCCGGGGTCATGCTGTCCAGCACTGCCTGCAGGCGCCGCGCGGTGGCCAGGTCGATCTTGCCGAGCATCGGGTCGGCCTCCTCGGTCACCACGAGCTGGATCCGCCGGTGATCTTTCGGGTCCGGCTTGCGGCAGACCAGCCCGGCGCGGGTGAGCCGGTCGACCATGGCGCAGGTGGCCGGCGGACCGGTGCCCAATGCCTCCGATAGCCCGCCGAGCGTGACCGGGCCTACCGCGCTGATGAAGTGCAGCGCCGTGAGCTGGGGCAGGGTCATCTCGCTGCTGGCCCAGGCCGCGGGACGGGTCATCACCATCGCCCGGAGGTGGGCGACGAGCCAGTCGGCGTCCTCCGCGGTCACCCTCGCTGAGCAGCGATGAGGGGCAGCGCGCCCGTTCTTCGATGCGCCGTTCGGGGGGCTTCTCTCACTCATCAGAACCATCGAACCACGGTAGGTATCCCGGGCCAACCACTTAATTGGTCTAGTGCAGGGCACGGGTTTTCCGTCTTGGGTCGGTTGGTGAGCAGCGCATTCTTGGTCCTACCCAGCCGGAAGGTCCGGTAGGACACCAGATGCACACTCCTTTACTTTGAGTTACTGTAATGTGGCTTGTTACCACGAATGAAGGTCACTAGACAGGGTGGTTAGATCAGCGTGGCTAGCTGCGGGTGTTCTGGGCAAGGAGGCCGCTGTGCCTCAGTTCCGCCCGACCTTCCCGATCACTGGCCCCTGGCAGCGGGCCCAACCAGTGCTAGCCGTGCTCGGCGCGGTATACGGGTGCGGACCGGGCAACCCGGTACCACCCGCCACGGCCGGGTGGGTGGTGACCATTACGCTGCCGCCCGAGATCCGCATGATCTGTAGGGCCTGGGTGCGCTGCGAGCAGCGACCGAAGCTCGGAGAGGAGGCCGCAGTGCTCGGGATCGAGCATGTCATCGTGCTGGCGCTGGAGAACCGCTCGTTCGACCACGTGCTCGGCTTCCTGCCGCACGCGAATCCCCGGTTCGATGGTTTGCGGGGCGGTGGCCGGTACGAGAACCCGGGCTGGGCGGGCGGACCATCGGTCCCGGCGACGCCAACCGCGAAGACCGTCATTCCCGTCGGCCCGGACCACTCCCACGAGGGTGTGCTGGAGCAGCTCGCGGTCCGGGGAGTCGGACGCGCCCGCCGGCCGACCAACCAGGGCTTCGTGACCAGCTACGAGCGGAAATGTCGGGGGCTGGCCGCCCCGGCGTTCGGTGGTGTGCTCGGCCCGCTGGTGAACTGGTGGATCCGGCGGCAGGCTGGCGGCAGCCCGGCAATCCAGAACCGGGGCCCGCTGGTGATGCGCTGCCAGCCTCCGGGGAACATTCCGGTGCTGGGCACTCTCGCCCTGGAGTTCGCCGTGTGCACCCGGTGGTTTTGTTCCGTGCCCGGAGAGACCTGGCCCAACCGGAACTTCATGCATGCGGCAACCTCGGACGGCGAGACCAACATCGAGCTGCGTCCCTACACCGACCGCACCATCTTCGAGGTGCTGGAAGAGGATCACGGGCGAGAATGGCACATTTACCACGACGACACCCCGCAGGTGTGGGCCTTTCCCCGGCTGTGGGATCGGGCGGACCGGCACGCCCGGTGGTTTCCGTTGAGCGAGTTCGCCCGGCACGTCGAGACCGGGCTGCTGCCCACCTACTCGTTTCTTGAGCCCAACCACCGGCCGCCATTGCACACGCTCGACCATGCGCCGGTGATCGGCACTCCCAGTATCAGTAACAGCCAGCATCCGGAGAACGACCTGGTCTCCAACGACGCCTACGATGACTTCGTGCCGGGCGACACCGATTTCGCCCGCGCCGAGTCACTCATCGCGGGCATCTATGAGGCCCTGCGCGCCCGCCCTGAGGTGTTCGAGCGATCCCTGCTCGTCATCACCTACGACGAGCACGGCGGCTGCTACGACCACGTTCCACCCCCGACGGGGGTACCCAGCCCGGATGATCCGCGCAGCCAACTGGGCCGGCTGCTGGCGTGGCTGGTGCACAAGAAGGCGGCGTCCTTCGACTTCACCATGCTCGGACCCCGAGTGCCTGCGGTGCTGGTATCCCCATACGTGGCTGCCGGGACCGTTGACGACACGGTGCGCGACCACGCCAGCATTCCCGCCACGCTGCGCGCCCTGTTCGCCCCGGGCGCAGCGCCGCTCACCCGCCGGGACGCCTGGTCGCCCCCCTTCCATACCGTGCTGAACCGCACCCAGCCCCGACGCGGCGACCAGCTCCCGGATCTCTCCGCGCACGCCAGCGGCCAGCCGGGGGTGGCAGCTATCGCCGATCACCGGGTAGCTGCCGGTGACGGACAGGTGCCGCCGTATTACCGCGACTTCATCGCCCAGGCCGAGCAGGTCAGAAAGCACCTGCTCGCGGTCGGTGAGCCGGAGGCGGCCCAGGAATCCCGCCCGGCACCAGCCGAGAAGGCCGTCGACATCACCCGGCTGTTCCGCGAGGCAGCGCGCCGACACCGAGCCGAACTGCCGCCCGGACGGCCAGCCCGCTCGCCGTCCGCCGTCTGAACCCGCCCATCTGAACCCGCCCGCCTGAACCGGTGACGGGTATCGAACCGGTGCTGCCCTTTTGGGCAGCCCAAAGAGGCGGACAGAACACGTCGCAAATATTCAGCTCGTGTGCTGAGTGTTCGCATGCGGGATGGTCGAGCGACGGTCGGTGACGAGGGTGTGTCGGTCCTGGTGTGATCTTGGTGGGTGCGGTGGGATCTTTGGGTGCGCGCCCCGGAGGAGATGTCCCGCGATGAGCTGATCGCTCTCGTGGGTCGTCAGGATGGGCAGATCACCGCGATGACCGGGCAAATCGCGGACTTGATCGAGGCCAACGAGGTCCTGGCGGCGAAGCTGGCCCGGCTGGAGTATGTGCTGTCACGGAACAGCAAGAACTCGTCGAGTCCTCCCTCGAAAGATGATGATCCTGGGAACAGTCCGCCGCAGGTGCGCAAGCGCCACGGCGGTGGGCCGAGGCGGTCTCGGGGCAAGCAGCCGGGGGCTGCGGGATCGAACCTGGCGTGGACCGACACTGCCGATGAGCGCACCGACCGGTTCCCGCAGGGCCGCTGCGAGTGTGGTCATGACCTGGAGGGCGCGCGGGATCTGGGGGTGGTCGACCGCTACCAGCAGCATGAGATCCCGCGGGTCAGCGTGAGGGTCACCCAGGATGACCAGCACAGCGTGCGCTGTGGGTGCGGGCGGGTGCACACCGCCACCCGCCCCGAGGGGGCCCGGTCGGGGATCGCCGGATACGGCCCGAACCTGGCCGCCTTCGCGGTCTACCTGATGGTGGTGCACTTCATTCCCGCGCACCGCTGTGTCGCCTTGCTGGAGTCGCTGACCGGGGCCGCGCCGTCGGTCGGGTTCGTGCACGGCATGCTCACCCGCGCCGCGGCGTTGCTTCAGGCGCCCGACCAGCGGATCCGCACCCTGATCACCCTGGCGTACGCGGTGAGCTGCGACGAGACCCCGCTCAAGGCCGGACCGCGCACCCCTAAGCCGGGCCGGAAGAAGGCCGAGCGCTACCTGCTGGTGGCCTGCACCGAGCTGTACCCGCACTACCTGCTAGGTGACCGGGACCTGGACACCTTCAAAGCGTTCCTCTTCCAGGACCTGATCGACTCGGTGATCGTCCACGACCGGTACCACAACTATGACTCCGCAGTGCTCGGGACGCTGATCCACCAACTCTGTTGCTCCCACCTACTGCGGGATCGTGATGGGGCCGGCGAGGTCTACCCCGACGAGCACTGGCCGGCCCAGATCGCCGACGCGCTGCGCGGATTGATCCACCAGGCCAACCTCGCCCGCGACCAAGGCCTCACGGCGATCCCGGCCGCGGTCAAAAACGAGCTCATCACCCGGTTCCGCGACGGCGTGCTGGTCGGGCTGTCGGCCACCACCACCCCCGCCACCCACCCGGGTGAGCGCAAGGCCCGGCTGCTGCTGGAAGTCCTACGCGACCGCGAACCCGACGTGCTGCGCTTCGCCCACGACCTCAACGTGCCCCCCACCTCCAACCAGGCCGAACGCGACCTCCGGCCAGCCAAGGTGCAGCAGAACATCTCCGGGCGGCTCACCAGCCAAGCCCGCACCCAAGACCGCTACTGAGCTTGTCCCCCTAGCACGGACACCCAACCTGAGGTGGCTGCGGCCACCAGGAAGGATGTCAACGTGCCCGCACCTCACCCTCCTGAGTTCCGTCGTCGAGCGGTCGAGCTGGCCCGTCTGGGCGAGCAACCGATCGC
>DASTLT010000008.1:0-8353 GCA_035714625.1 Pseudonocardiaceae bacterium
GACGGCCACCGGCACGCCTGCCGGGGTGAGCTCGGCGATACCGCCTGCCGCGACGTCCCCGCCGGTGGGGACCAGCGGCACGTCGCGCACGGTGACGATACCGAGCTCCACCAGCCGGTCGAGCTGCTCACCCACCCAGCGGCGCACCAGGTCGAGGTGGACGTCCCGCAGGCCGTTGAACGTCTGGCTCACTCCTTGCACCATCAGCTCGGACAGCTCGCCGACGGGCAGTGGCTTTCCGGCCGACCGCCAGTCCAGCAGCTCGGCGAGCAGCCGGCCGACGCCCTCGTCGACAAAGTCCTGCACGTCCGCCAGCCCGGACAGAGCCGACGGCAGCGGCCCGGAGAGTCCCGTCTCGACGGCTGCGTCGACCAGCCGGTCGAGGGCCTCCACCGGGGACAGCTCACGCCACCGCGCCACCGCCACCAGCTTGCCCCGGTATCGCCGCAGCACCCCGGCGTCGATCGCCAGCTCCACCAGCCAGCTCAGGATCGGCAGCTCCGCGACCGCCTTCGGTGGGCGCCCTGGCGGGGCGCAGAACTCCCACAGCCGGTTCACCTCGACCAGCGCCGGGGAAGCTGCGGCGGACGCTGCCCACTCCGCCGGGTCGGGCGGCTCGACCGGGCCGACGGTCAGGGTCGGCAGCGTCTCGTCCTCAATATCAATGTCGGTGAGAGTGATGGCGTCGCGGCTGATGCCGCTGATGCCGGCCGCCTCGAGGGCCTCGGGTGGCAGCCGCTGCATCCGCTCGAGCAAGGTGTCGACAGTGGCCTCGTCGGCGAGGTTCACCCCCGGCGCCAGCCCGCCCGCGCCAGCGAACAGTCCCTTGGCGAGCCCATAGTTCGCCGGGTCGGACATCTTCGTGACGAACCGCGAGGCGTTGCGCTCGCAGCAACGTTGCAACTGCGACAGCGTGCCGCTTCCTGGTGCCAGCAGCCCGCGGTCGGCCAGGAAGGTCATGAAGGCCCGGATCGAGTTGGGGAAGCCAGCGCACTCCTCGGGCGGGATGGACAGCTTGCGGGGACACCAGTCGAGCAGGAACTCTTCGAGGTCGGCGGCCGTCCACCGGCCGAGCGCACCGTCCTGGTAGCCCCACTTCCAGTCCAGCGCCACCGCAGCGTCCCCGGCGTCCGCGTCGGCGACGTTCGACTCGCCCAGCCAGCTCGCCAGATCCGCCACCAGCTCGTCCCGGCGAGCATGGAAGGCGTTCTCGTCCCTGACGGAGAATCTCATCCGCATCCAGCACAGCATTCCACCCCGGCTCGCCACCCGGTGCCGCACCCCTGATGACGGCGCTGGGGCGGGTTAGCGGGGGCCAAGATCGGCCTCATGCTGGGCTGGAGAGGGCCGGGTTCTCCCATGAGCTGCTCGAACACATCGCCGCCAGCGGCGGCAGGCGGGGGCGGGACTGGGAGTTCTCGCCTGGGCTGGTCGTGCACGGACACCGAGATGGACGCGATCGCGCGGCTGCCCACCGCAGCGTGGATGGCGGTGACCCCCGGGTCTGATTCGCTCACCTGCGCTAGGTTTCCGCGCTAGGCAGTGGTGGCTGCCTACAGTATTGCTGGCTGCCGGCGTCCCGGGACCCAGGATGAGGAGCGATGGCCGAGCACGAGTCCAGGACAGATGTCACCTGCGGGGAGACCTGCGGTGAGCCGGCCCAGAGTGAGCCGGCCCTGTCCGACGAGCTCCGGGACGCGCTCACCGTGCTGCGCGACCGCAGCGAGGACGACGAGTTCCGCGCGCTGGTCGATGACCTGCTGGCCGGGCGCTGCGGGCTGATGGCGGCGGCCGGCACGGCGGCGTTCGGCCAGGCGGTTTTCGCCCGGGTGGCGCAGGAGATAGCCGAGCATCCGGAGCTGCGCTGCGGTGCCCTTGCCCTGCCAGGCTGCGGTGCCAGCCCAGACGGCCCGTGCGCCGGCTGCCCCGGGAGCGGCGCACCCCCGGGCCCGGAATCCTGACCGGCACCGCACCCCGAGTGGCGGATCACCCGCGGCTGGCCCGCCGGCTGCGATGTCGCAGCAGCGCCTTGCCGGCCGCCTTCGTGACTGCCTTGACCGGGTGCTGCTCGGCGATCATCTCCAGCAGCTCCGCGGTCCGCGGGTGGTCGGCAGCCCAGAGCAGGTCGACCAGGTGGGGGCTCTCGGTATTCAGCATGCCCAGCAGGTGGTCGAGCCCGCCGATGTCGTACATGACGGCCATCAGTTCGATCACCGAGCGCACCAGCCGGTCCTGGTCCACCTCGGCCGGTTCCAGCCCTCCGGCCATCAACACCACCTGCAGCGCCAGGCTGTCGTGCGGCCCGCCGAGCATGGTCCGGATGGCGGGGAGGGCATGCTCGCCGACCAGCTCGTTGAGCTGACCCAGCGCCACGAACACGACGGGGGCCCGGATCTGGCCATCGTTCAGCACGGCGACGATCTCCCGCGCTGCGACCTCCGGGCCGCGGTGGGCCACCCACGCGGTGGCGTCGGCGATCCAGTCCTCGGCCGCCATCCGATCCAGGACCGAGATGAGGTCGCGGGCCGTCGCGGTGGCCGGGTCCGCCCGGCGGAGCACGATGATGCCGAGCTGCTCGGCGTGCCGGACCGCGATGGGCACCCCGGCCGGGGTGAGCTCGGCGACGCCGCCGTGTTTCTCGACGCCACCCCAGTCGTTGCGAACCTCGCGCACGTCGTGGATGGTGACCACGCCCAGCGCGGCCAGTCGCTCCACCTGGGTACGGATCCAGTTGTGCACGAAACCGAGCTGGATCTCGGGCAGGCCGAAGAACGAGCGGACCACCATGTCGATCATTAGATCGGCGACCTCCTCGATGGGCAGCGGCCGGCCCCCCGCCCGGGCATCGAGCAGCTCGGCGAGCAGCCGGCCGGCACCGCCGTCAACAAGGTCGCGCACCTGGTCCACCCAGGGGGCCAACGACGCCCGGAAACCGGACAGCCCAGCCGCGATTGCCGTGTCGACCAGCCGGTCGAGCGCCGCCACCGGGGACAGCTCGCACCACCGAGCCACCGCCACCAGCTTGCCCCGGTGGCGGCGCAGCATCCGGGCCCCGAGCCCCAACTCCACCAGCCAGCTCAGCACCGTCAGATCGTCGGCTGAGCGCAGGCTGCGCCGATGACCCAGAAACTCCGGGTCGGGCACATCCCCGGTGCCGAGGAGCTCCACCAGGTGCCGGGCATCGGCCAGCCGCAGGTTGCCCTTCGGGGTCAGCGGGCGCCCCGGCGCGGCGCAGAACTCCCACAACCCCTGCAGTTGGGCCAGCACTGGAGCGGTCGCAGCGGAGTGCGCCCGCTCGTCGGGATCCGGTCCGGTGACCGGCCCCACAGTGCGGATCGGCATCTCCTCGGGGCCGGGGCCCAGTCCGCCGAGCAGCGTGGCCAGCCCCTTGGCCACCCCATAGTTCCCCGGATCGGGCATCTCGGTGACGAAGCGCGCGGTGTTCTGCTCGCAGCAGCGCTGCAACTGCGCGAGCGTGCTGCTGCCCGGCGCGAGCAGTCCCTGGCTGGCGAGGAAGGTCAGGAAGGCGCGCACCGACTGGGGGATGGCTGCGCACTCGTCCGGGGGCACGGCCAGCTTGCTGGGACACCAGCCGAGCAGGAACTCCTCCAGATCGGCCACCGTCCACCGGCCGAGGTCCCCGTCGTGGTACGCCCATTTCCAGTCCATGGCCACCTCGGCATAGGCGAGCGTCCCCTCGGGGACCGGCGCGGCGGCGCACCAGGCCGCGAACTGCTCCAGCAGCTCGTCGCGGCGGCGGTGGAAGGCGTCCTCGTCCTGGGCGGTGAAACTCATACGCACCGGGCAGAGCATGCCACTTCCCGGGAGCGCGGCGCAGCAGGCTCCAGGGGTCGTGGGCGGGGGGAACTCCGGGAAGCTTGCGACCAGGCCAGGGGTTCAGTTCTGGGCCATGTCGAAGAACCGGCTGTAGTGCAACTGATGGGCGACCGTGACGGTCGCGGTGGGGCCGTTGCGGTGCTTGGCCAGGATCAGGTCGGCCTCCCCGGCCCGCGGGTCGTCGCGTTCCCAGGCATCCGGCCGGTGGATCAGCATCACCATGTCGGCATCCTGCTCCAACGAATTGTGCAGCGCGATGCCGTTCGCCACGAAGTTGTGGGTATCCAAGACCGTCGCATCGTAGACGGGTTGCTCCCCGGCACTCTCGATGGAGCTGATCTCGTCCCAGAACACGTCATTTGTGGCCAGCAAATCAAGCGCTTCCAACACCTGAGCCCCGACCACCCCACGGGAACCGTGGCATCCCACCTCCGAGCGGAAAGCGCACTGGTTGTCGAGACCGGTGATGCTCACGTGATAACTGTCACGATATCCAGACTTGCGCGCCACAGTGATCCGCGCCAACACGCCAACCCGCAGCAGCAGTCGCGCTACGTCGTCTGCGAGGCGACGGCTCGTCGTTGCATAGTAGATTTGGACGCGCCGATCCGTGTCATTCAGATGCGGGATACGACCATCTGTCGACCACAGGTGCCGCAGAAATAGTGACACTTGCGCGCGCGGCAGTCCGAATACTTCGTCCGGAATGAACTTCTCGTGGCTAGGGATGGACGAACCGTCGCCGATCTGGTGAGCAAGTAGGATCACGTGATGCTCGGGCCATTCCCGGACTTGCTGCGGTTCGGGCACCGACCGCGGCACCGCCACCCGAGAGCCCGAGGTGAGCTCACCGAGCGGGAGCCATCCCTCAAGGGTGAGGAACGGATGGTTCGCTGTCGCCTCGACCACCCGCCCAGAGCGGAGGGTGACCCGGAACGTCTGCTTTGTCCCGCTCGGGAAGACGTGCGTCAACGGCCGGGTCACCAGCCGCAGCCGTTCGTCCAGGGACCACACCGGGATGTTCCGCTCGCCGCTGGCGAGTAGCTCGCCGAGAGTCGCCTCAGCGCCGGTGTCGGCACGCAGGATCCGGGTGCTGGCGATGAGACAACCGGACTCGCGCAGGTCGGCCAGCATCGGCTTCTTGTCGGTGCGCTGCTCCGGGCCCCGGTTGAGCTGGGAAATCGTCACGACCGGCACCTCGAGCTCCTTGGCCAGCAGCTTGAGGTGCCGGGAGAACTCGCTGACCTCCTGCTGGCGCGACTCAACCTTCTTGCCCGAGGTCATGAGCTGCATGTAGTCCACCACGATCAGCCGCAGATCGTGGCGCTGCCTGAGCCGCCGCGCCTTCGCCCGGATCTCCATCATCGTCATGTTCGGCGAGTCGTCGATGAACAGCGGCGCCTCGCTGATCTCGCCCATCCGCCGGGCCAGCCGGGTCCAGTCGTCGTCGCTCATCCGGCCGGAACGCATGTCCGACAGCCGGATCCGGGCCTCGGCGGACAGCAGCCGCATCACGATCTCGGTGCGGCTCATCTCCAACGAGAAGAGCACGCTGGTCATCCCGTGCCGGACCGAGCAGGACCGCGCGAAATCCAGTCCCAGGGTGGATTTCCCGATCCCGGGGCGGGCCGCGATGATCACCATTTGGCCCGGGTGCAGGCCGCCCGTCACCGCGTCGAGATCGACGAAACCGGTGGGAACCCCCACCGAGACACCACCCCGGGACGCGATCGCGTCGATCTCGTCCATGGTGGGCTGCAGCAGCTCCTCCAGCGCGACGTAATCCTCGCTCATCCGCCGCTCGGTGACCTCGTAGACGGCCGCCTGGGCCCGGTCCACCACCTCGTCCACGTCCGCGCCGTCGGCCCCGTGGTAGCCGAGCTGCACGATCCGGGTACCGGCCTCCACCAGCCGCCGCAGCACCCCCTTCGCCGCCACGATCTCGGCGTAGTACCCGGCATTGGCCGCGGTCGGCACGATCGAGATCAACGTGTGCAGGTACGGCGCCCCACCCACCCGCAACAGCTCCCCGCGCCGTTCCAGCTCGGCGGACACGGTGACCGGGTCGGCGGGCTCGCCGCGGCCGTACAGGTCGAGCACGCAGTCGAACAGAACCTGGTGGGCCGGCCGGTAGAAGTCCCCCGGCCGCAGCACCTCCACCACGTCCGCGATGGCGTCCTTGGACAGCAGCATCCCGCCCAGCACCGACTGCTCGGCGGTGATGTCCTGCGGTGGCTGACGGTCGAAGGGCTGCTCACTGCCCTCGAACCGCGCACCCCGATCGTCCGCTAGCGCCACCCCTGAGCACCTCCCCTCCGCGACCGCGCGACACTACTATCGAACACATGTTCTACTAGATCGCGCCGACAATACCCGTCCGCCTGGGCGATGAGCGCCGGGCGAGGCTAGGGCGGGGCGAAAGCAGGGGCAAGCCTGCCCTGTGCGCAACCTGGGGATATCGTCCGGACGGAACGCTCGAACCCTGCTGGCACAGCCGGGGACTACTGGGGACAATCCTGTGGATAGTAACCGGGGATAACCTTATCCTGCCTGGTCAGACCCCTGTGCATAGCTGTGGACAGAACTTTGTGCCCCAGGCTCGGCGTGTCCTCGCGCTTCTCGGCCACACCGGCGTGTCGGCGTCCTGAGCGATCGCCACAGCCCACACCGGGAATTATTCGTAAACCGGCTCAGCCGGCGGTGTCTGAGGGCCGGCTCAGCCGGCAGTTGTCTGACGGCCGGCTCAGCCGGCGGTGTCTGACGGCCGGCTCAGCCGGCGGCACTAACCTCTAGGGGGACGGTGACCGAGACATCGGGGTGCAACCGTACGGTCATCTGGTAGGAGCCGGTGGACTTGATGGGCCCGCCGAGATCCACCACCCGCTTGTCCAGCGCAGGGCCGCCTGCCGCGCGCACCGCATCCACCACATCGGCTGCGGTGACCGAACCGAACAGCTTCCCGCCGGACTTGCCCGCCTTCGCCTGCACGGTCACCGCACCCAAGCTGGACAGCGCGCCCGCCACCTCACGGGCGTGGTCGAGATCGCGGATCTGGCGGTTCTGCTGGGCGCGGCGGATGGTGGCAACCTGCTTCTCGGCCCCCTTGGTGGCCATGATGGCCAGACCACGGGGCACCAGGTAGTTGCGGCCGTAGCCGTCCTTGACCTCCACCAGCTCCCCGGGGCCGCCGAGGTTGGGCACGTCAGCGGTGAGAATGATCTTCATGGGTCACTCCTTCCGCTGGCTCAGCGGGCGGTTGAGGTGTAAGGCAGCAGGGCGACCTCGCGGGCGTTCTTCACCGCGACCGCGACGTCTCGCTGGTGCTGGCTGCAGTTGCCGGTGACGCGCCGGGCCCGGATCTTGCCGCGGTCGGAGATGTACTTGCGCAGCAGCGCGGTGTCCTTGTAGTCGATGAGGGTGTCCTTGTCCTTGCAGAAGATGCAGACCTTCTTCTTCGGCTTACGCACCGGTGGCTTGGCCATGACTGGGGTGTACTCCTGAGTGGTTCGCGCTTGAGGTGATCAGCCTCAAAGATGATCGAGACGGAAGATGGTCAGAAAGGAGGCTCGTCGTCGTAACCGGTGTTGCCGGACCCACCAGGCACCCCAGCGGGCGAGCCGACCTGCGGGGCCGAGCTCCACGGGTCGTCGGCGGATCCGGCGGAGCCGTAACCCCCGCCTCCCGAGCCGCCGCTCTGCCGGCTGACCTTGTTGACCTTGGCGGTGGCGTAGCGCAACGAGGGGCCGACCTCGTCGACCTCCATCTCGACGACGGTGCGCTTCTCGCCCTCCCGGGTCTCATAAGAGCGCTGCCGCAGCCGCCCGCTGACGATCACCCGCATGCCTCTGGTGAGTGACTCGGCGGTGTTCTCCGCAGCCTGCCGCCAGATGTTGCAGCGCAGGAACAGCGCCTCGCCGTCTTTCCACTCGCCGGTCTGGCGGTCGAACGTGCGCGGCGTCGAGGCCACGGTGAAGTTGGCTACCGCCGCGCCGGAAGGGGTGAAGCGCAACTCAGGGTCGGCGGTGAGGTTGCCGACCACGGTAATAACGGTCTCGCCTGCCATCTCAGCCCTTACCCCCGCCGGCTCGTCGCGGTCGGATCGCGCCGCAGCACCTTGGTGCGCAGCACTGATTCGTTGAGTGAGAGCTGCCGGTCGAGCTCGGCCACGGTAGCCGGTTCACAGGAGACGTCGACCACCGCGTAGATGCCCTCGGTGTGCTTGTTGATCTCATAGGACAGCCGGCGCTTACCCCAGATGTCAACCTTCTCGACGCTGCCGCCCTGAGCCTTCACAACGCCGAGGAACTGGTCCAGCGAAGGGGCTACGGTGCGCTCGTCGAGCTGGGGATCGAGGATGACCATCATCTCGTAATGCCGCATGAAGACCACTCACCTCCTGTGGGCTGGTGGCCGCGGGCTCTCCGCGGCAGGAGGGTCTTGCCGCCGCGAGGTGCGGACCGATGCGGATGCGACGACGCGGAGCAGGATAGCAAGCCGCCGCCCCGCGATCGCGATC
>DASTLT010000009.1:0-1586 GCA_035714625.1 Pseudonocardiaceae bacterium
CAGCGCAGAGCCCGCCGCACGTGGCCGCGAATGCGGGGTTACCACTGTGGATGAGATCAACATGGATGGCTCCTAGTACTGCTACGGCAGGTCGCCACTTCGGGTGGTTCTGGGTCGTTTGCCGGGACGTGGTGACCGCTGAGCAGGTAACGGGTTGGGACGACGACTTCCGGGAGTTCTTTCTGGGTTGGTCGCACTGTGTTAGCCGGGCGGACATCCGGTGGCGGGCGTTCAAGTATCTGCGCGGGTTGCTGGCGCCGATCGAGCGGCGGAACGGCTGGACCCTGGCCGAGCAGGCCGGTGACGCGACACCGGACGGGATGCAGGGGCTGTTGTGCAGCCCGTGTTTCGACCGGGACGCGGTACGCGACGAGGTGCGTTCCGCGCTCGTGTCGGCGATCGGAGACCCGGCCGGGGTCCTGATCGCCGACGAGACCGGATTCATTAAGAAGGGCAGATCATCCGCGGCGGTCCAGAGGCAGTACACCGGCACCACCGGCAAGGTCGACAACTGTCAGATCGGGGTGTTCTTGGCCTACCACACGGCCAAGGGACGAGCGTTGATCGACCGCGAGTTGTACCTGCCGAAATCCTGGACCGATGACCGCGACCGCTGCGCCAAGGCGCATGTGCCCGACGAGGTCCAGTTCGCGACCAAACCCGCGCCGGCGCAGTCCATGCTGGAACGTGCCGTCGCGGCGAAGGTGCCGTTCGCCTGGTTCACCGGCGACGAAGCCGACGGCCAGCACCGCGAGCTGCGCCAATGGTGCGGGCAGCAGGACCTGCACTATGTGATGGCCACCCGCAAGGACCACGAAGTCCCGGCCGGGCTGCACACCAGCACCCGCGTCGACCAGCTCGTCGCGAAGATCCGGCCCGGGGCGTGGCGGCGGATGTCGTGCGGTGACGGCGCGCACGGGCCCCGCGTCTACGACTGGGTCAGCGTCCCGGTCCGTGCACCGTTCCCGCACGGCCGGCGCGGCTGGGTGCTGGCCCGCCGCAACATCAGCACCGGTGAGCTGGCCTACTACGTGTGTTTCGGCCCGCGCGGGACCCGGCTACGCACCCTCGTGCGTACCGCGGGCGCGCGGTGGGCAGTCGAGGAATCATTCCAGATCGCGAAGAATGAGGCCGGCCTGGACCAGTACCAGGTGCGCCGCTACGACGCCTGGTACGCCCACATCACGCTGTCCCTGGCCGCCGCCGCGTTCCTGACCATCACCCGCGCCGCCGAGGTGGCAAAGGGGGCACCACCACCGGCAAAGACCAGGACAGCCTGACCCGGTTGACGGTCAACGAGATCAGGCGCCTGTTCGCCACCCTGATCCTGGCCACACGGCACGCCGTCGAACACGTCCTGGCGTGGTCCGCCTTCCGCGAGCTCAGCCGCCAACGCGCCCGAGCCGCCCACCACCGCAAACGACTCGAACGCCTCGGAAGCTACGACCCGCCGTAGCAGTACTAGCCGCCGAGCAGGTCCGCGAGCGCGGCTCGGGTCGATGCAGAGCGTTGCGCCAGCGCGGTCAGTACGCCGGCCAGCGCGAGCAGCCACGAGTCCACGTCCACCGGGCGGCGTTTGATCACCA
>DASTLT010000010.1:0-10763 GCA_035714625.1 Pseudonocardiaceae bacterium
CACCCCGATCCCGGACAAGTACTCGTGATAGATCCGGTGGACGACTGGTGCGGTCTCTGGGTCCGGCTCAAGCCGGTGCAGCCGTTTTCCGTCGGCTGCTTTCGCCGGGTTGGGATGCGGACCCGCGTCTGCCAAGCGGTAGCCGTACGGGGGACGTCCGCCGAGGTAGCGGCCTTCGACCTGGGCTTGAGCGGTCATGGCCGACCGGACGCGGATCTTGATCCGGTTGCGTTCCCCCTTGCTCATCCCGCCGAAGACCGACATCACCAGCTCATGGGCCTCGGACTCCGGGTCGATCGCTCCTCCGACCTCCGGAACCCACAGCTGTACGCCGTAGTGCACGAAGACTGGAAAGGTGAGTCCGTACTGGTTGCCGTAGAACGCCCGCTGCGGCTCCCCGATCACCACAGCGTCGAAACCGCGATCGCGGTTTTTGAGCGCAGTCAGCAGTGCGGCGGCCTGCGGCCGTCGTTTCCACGGGATTGATCGGGACTGCCCGATATCGAAGAACTCCGCCACGACCGTGCCGTGTCGTTCGATCAACGCTCGCGCCCGGGCCAGCTGCCAGTTCCGGGACGCCTCGGGGTCCTGCTGATCCTCTGTGGATACCCGCCCGTAGAACGCGAACCGCACCATCACGCTGCTTCCCTCTTGTTGTCGTGATCTTCCGTGCGTGCCGCGGCTGATCCGTCTGCCGGTCGAGCCTTATACTCATTGCGGTGGTGCACGTTCTGCAGGAGCCGTAGCAGCGCACCGGCGGCCTGTGAGGTGAGCACCGGTGGCTCGTCAGGTAGCACCACGCTGATCAGCTGCTCGTCAGCTCCCTGATGCCTTCGTCGTCGAGTGGCCATCATGACCACCCTCGCTGGCGAGTAAGTCGGCAGTGGTTGCGACGGGTGGCTTCGAGCAACTCGGTCACGCGGCGAGGTCCTGCCCATGCCCGGATCGCTTCTGGGCTACCCATGCCACCACCTCTCGCAGCACGCGTGCCTGTTCCAGCGCCAGGTGTGTGGCGGTGGCGCCGTCGGCGGTCTGGATCTCGAAGTTGACTTGGAGACCATCGTCGGTTACGAGCGTGTCCATCAGCCGGTACCGCGAGAGGGCGTCATCGGTGGTCATCGCTTCGTAGCCCTCCTGGTCTCTGCTTCGCATCGGGCGCACCACCGGAGCGGGCTCACCCATATCTGCACCAAAGCAGCTGGTCGGTCCTGTGCCCGCGGCTGCGGGCCTGGGAGCATAGCGTCGGTCGGGGGAAAACGGAGGCCCCGAATGAGTGGGCCGGACCAAGCGCCGCAGTCGCAGCAGGTGTGCCCGCTGCCTGTGGCTGGTCGCGGAGGTGGGCGGCTGATGAGCGGGCCAGCCAGTCCATCGAGGTGTCCGGTAGTTCCGAGCCCGCTGCATCGCCAGGACAGCTGCTGCGGGGTGCGGTCATGCCGTCCTGGGTGGGGGTTCGGGGAGGCGGTCGAGGCGGCGCAGGCCGATGTCGTGGAATTGGGGGTTGAGGTCGATGCCCACGTAGGTGCGGCCGAGGTGGTGGGCGGCCAGCCCGGTGGTGGCGGCGCCGCTGAAGGGGTCGAGCACGGTCCCGTTTTCGGGGCAGCCTGCGGCGATGCAGCGCAGCGGGATGTCGATCGGGTAGGCGGCGAAATGCGCCTCGCGCAGTGGGCGGGTGCAGATCGACCATACGTCGCCGGGGTTCTTGCCGTGCGGATGGCTGGTGCTGTGCTGCTGTCCGGTCGGTTGCATCGCCGTGCCGGGTGGGTGACGGGTGAATGGTGCCGTGGTCGTGTACTTGCCGGAGGTGGTGTTGCCGCGGCGGCCAGCGGTGGCGTCGATACCGGCATGCCGCCCCTGGTGAGACGTACCGATGACGATGTTTTCGTCGGTTGCTGGCGGGCGGGTGAGTGGTTCGCGGATCGCATCGAGGTCGAAGTGGTAATGTTGCTGTTTGGTGAGCAAGTACAGCATTTCGTAGTGGTTCGCCAAGCGATCACGCACGGATTCTGGCATGGCGTTGGGCTTATGCCAGATGATGGCATTGCGCAGAACCCATCCGTCTTGTTGGAGGGCGAACGCCACGCGCCAGGGCATGCCGATCAGGTTCTTGCGGGGAATCGTTCGGGTTCGGTGCACTCCGGCGTGGCGCACGGAGTCCCGCACCACAGCCGCCGCGGACGTGCCGGATAGCGTGCTGGTGCGCATTGCGTCGCCGGTGCGCCCGGGTGGCTCAGCGGAGTACGAGTCGCCGAGATTCAGCCACACGGTGGCGGTGTCGACTAGGACGCGGCGCAGCTCGGCGAACACGGCGCGGAGCCGGTCGACGTATTCCTGCGGGGTGGGTTCCAGGCCGTGTTGGCGGTCCTGGCGCAGCGCTCCGCAGCGGTGGCACTGCTGGGGGGCTCCGCCGCGGTGTGCGGCGGAGGCCGGGTAGCCGAGAGGGGGGTGTTTGGTCTGGGCGAGGTTGCCGCCGCGGCCGGCTGCGGTGCGGTGCGGGCAGTGCGGGTCACCGCCGACCCAGCGTCCGGTGCCGTAGTCGCGCAGACCCCAGTATGGGGGCGAGGTCACCACGCAGTGCACCGAACTGGTGGGCAGCTCGGCCAGCACGTCAAGCGCGTCACCGGTGTAGAGGGTGATCTGGTCATCGCGGTAGTACGGGGTGATCATCAGGCGGCCCTGCTGCACCAGGTTGCGGGGTCGCCAGGAGGCAGCTGGTGCTCGTGGCCCGGGTCGCCCGCGGGGTCGGCGGGCTGGGCATCGCCGGCAGCCCAGTCCTCGGGGACGGTGAAGATAAGTACATCGTGGTGGGCGAGCAGCCCGATCGGATGGCCGAGGTTGTGCTGGTGACGGGCCGCGCACCGGCGCTGGGCCAGCGTGGCCCGGGTGATGATCCGGTCCTGGCTTAGCCGGGCGAGCAGCGCCACGCACCGCTGGACCGGGATGAGCCCAAGATCCGTGGCGGTGGCCGTGACGCGGCCGGGTAGGTCACGCAGCAGGCCGTGGTGGCGGTGGGGGCGGAGGGTGATGATGACGTGGCTGCCGGGCTGCAGCAGTGGCCGGGCGCGGCGCAGGGCCTGGTGTAGACGCCCCAGCGAGCCCGGTTCGGGGGCCGGGTGCTGGGGGTGGCGGGCGGCGCGGGGGCGGGTGGGGTGGGGGTGCCGCAGCGTGGTCAGGACCAGGTCGACCCGCCCGGCTAGGCCGGCGAGATGGACCGGGCTCAGGTGGCCGGGGCGCCCGTCGAGCACGGTGGCGTGCGGCCACGCTCCGGCCTGCTGGGCGGCGGTGACATTGGCCCGGGCCAGCATCTTCCGGCGCCGGTCGGGGGTGATTCCGACGGCGTGGCGGCCGGTGTGGAGGGCTTCGACCAGGACCGTGCCCGCCCCGCAGTCCGGGTCGAGGACCAGGGCACCCGCCCGGGTGTAGGCGGTGATCGCGTGGGCGGCGATCGCGGGGGGTATGCGCCCGTGGTCGGCTGCGGTCGCGGGGAGGTACCCGCGGTGGGCAAGCTGGCTGGCGGCGTCCTGCTGGCCGGTGACCCAGACCGAGGCTGACGGTGCAGGGGCGGGGTGCTGTCCCGCTGGCGGGGGCAGCGGGATCGGCTCGGTCGTCTCCTCACACATCGTCCATTCCCCCGTCGGTCCGGAGCGCAGGGGCTTGGGCGGTGAACAGCAGCAGGTCGGAGTGCACGCGTCGGTGGCGAACCGGCACCGGGTAGCCGGAGTGCTCATCACAGGCCCTTACTTCCCGCAGTGGGGAGCAGCCGGTCGCAGCACTCTGGTCGCGGGTGACGTCGAGCGGGGCTTCGAGCAGGATGATGTGATCGAACCAACCCACCTGGTGAGCACGCAGTGTCGTCACTAGCCGGCTGGTCGGATCGTTCAATTCCGGACCCTCGCTGTCACTGTGGGTGATGACCGCGAGGGTGCCGCGAGGGGTCAGCAGGTCGGCCCAGGCGAAGTCACGGACCCAGTCGAGGACGGCGGGGCGGGCGGCAGTGATGATCGCATCGACGCGATCAGGCGGCGGGGTGGGCCGGGCTGAGCGGTCAGGACACGAGACCGACGGGTGTGGTCTGGGGGAGAACGGACTGAGTCGGGGTCCGGATCCGGACTGCGGCGGCGAGCTGGTGAGGCCGGGGTGCTCAGTGGGAGGGGCGGCGGTCCCGGTGTGGACGGTGCGGCCGAGCTGGACCAGGGAGAGGACGGCCTCGTGCAGTCCGAGGAACGGGTCGGTGCGGACCAGGTGGGTGCTCGCGGGGTCGGCTTGGCGATGCCCGGTCGTGCTGGGTGGGGTGAGTAGCAGGACCTGGTGCCCGGGCTGGGTGTACCCGGTGACGATCTTGGTGATGGCGGTCAGCAGCCACTCGGCCAGCAACCCGGTTCCCTCCCGCAGATCGTTTCCGTAGCAGGGCCAGACCGTCGCCGGGTAGGCACCGGGGGTGGGCCACCGGCGGCGACGGCGACCGCGATGCGGTGTTGGGGTCATCCCGGCCTCCTGGGCGTCAGGACCAGCTGGGTGGTTGTGCTCGGACACTGCAGAAGGCCGGCCCTGCGGCCCGTTTTCCGCACCAGCCCGACCAGCTTTCCTGTTCACTGGACACCATCAGTGGAGTGCTGCGACAAGGTGCCAGATCAGCCGGACGGGCCGGTTGAGGGATTTTCAAGATCTTTCCGCTGGTGTCGATGTGGTCTTTTCAAACCTTGCCCCAGGCGCGGCTGACCTCTGTGAAGAGGTTGCCAAGGCGGGCTTAAACGCGCTGTTCAACGGCCACTTTAAGTGATCTTTCACCGGGGCGGGGCGAACCTTGGTCGATCGTGGTGAGCCGTTGGGCCATGCCGCTTTAAGTGGCAGGGCACGCGTGACAAGAAGATCGCTATTGTAATTTTCCTGCCCTTTTCTTGTCGCTGAGCTGCGGTCCTGGCAGGCGTCGTTTCGGCTGACGTCTGCAAGGAGAGCGGATTCCATGACCAGAAAGAATCGTGGCCCCGAGGCAGGTCACCGCGGCAGTGCCGAGTGGCTGCCGCTGGACACCGCCCGGGACAGCTTCACCTGGCTGGTGACCGGACCGGCGCCGGTCTCGATCGATGGCAGGCTGTTCGCGGGCCTGCCGGATCGGCTGGTCCCGCTGGATGAGCTGCGGGATCTGCTGCTGCGGCGGCGCTGCTCAGCCCGGACCCGCGACGCGCTCTGGGCGCATCTGGTGCTGCGGTCCCGCACCGAGGGTGCCACCTGGACAGTGGCGTGTGTCGGGATGGCGTTGCCGGCGCTGGCGGCCAGCGCACGGTGGTTCGCCGCCCGGTACCGCGGTGAGCGCGCTGATGCCCACGCCGCCGTCCTGGCCGGGTTCCTCGACGCCCTGGCGAGCGTGGATCTGCGGGCGCCGGGGGTGCTGGCCCGGCTGAGGTGGGCGGCCCACCGCGCTGGGCAGGCCGCATTGGAGGAGTCGCTGGACGCCCCGACGCCCACCCTTCCCGGCTTCCGGTCCGCTCCGCCGCACCCGCCGTGGGGGCATCCGGATTTGGTCTTGGCCCACGCGGTCGCAAACGGCGTCCTGACCACGATCGAGGCCGAGCTGATCGGGGCGACCCGGCTGGAGAAAGTGCCGCTGGCCGACTGGGCCCGGACCCACGGCGCGGGTCTGAAGACCACCTACAGCGCCCGGCGCCGGGCCGAGCAGCGGCTGGTCGCCTACCTGCACGACCAGACCCGCGACAGCACCTGCGACGACCCCGTCCAGCCCGCGGTGAGCGCCGCGGCGCTGCGCGCCGCTGCCGCGTCACCCCCGGTTCCCGCCGGGATCTCCCTGTCGGTGAGCGGTCGCCGTCGCAACGGGCGTCCCGTCCCGGGCCCGAGACCGTCCCGGTTGGTGCGGAAAACCAACCCCGACACCGGCCTCTTGCCGTGCGGGGGCTGCTCGCCCAGCGCCACGCACCGCAACCCCGCCACACCGTCTTCGGAGGTGTCCCGATGCGCCTGATCCCCCGCTCTTGCACGACCCCGCCCCCGGCTGGCGCACCGGGTCGGCGCCTGCTGGTGGCGGTCCCGCTGGCGGTACTGGTCCTCGTGCTGACCCCGTCGGCGGCGCACGCCGAGTCCGTTCAGGTGCTGGCGCTGGCCGCGTCGGTGACCGAAGTGCTCGACAACATCCGCAACTGGATCATGGGCCTGCTCGCCGGTCTGGCCACGGTGTTCCTGTCCATCGGCGGCGTCCGCTACGTGATGGCCAGCGGTGATCCCGGAGAGGTCGAGAAGGCGAAAACAGCCTTCAAGTCCGCCGGATGGGGCTATGGCCTGGCCGCGCTCGCCCCACTGGTCGTGGAAATCCTCAAGGGGATCGTGGGGGCCTGATCCATGACCCGCACCGCGCCGGGCCCGCGCTGTCCCTCTGGTCAGCCAGCCACAGCAGGACGCCCCGCCGGGTCTGGCTGGCGGCGCGTGGCCCGGACCCTGGCCCTGGCTCTGACCCTGGCCGTCGTGCTGGTCGGCCTGCTCCCGGGCATTGCCGGGGCTCAGCCCAGCACGCCCACCCCACCGGATGCGCCGTCGACGACCGCACCGAACCCCTGTCTGCACCCACTACCTGGCCAGCCGCCGCCACCGGACTGCATCCCGCAACCCGTGCCCTCCTCCATGCCGAGCCCTGGCCCGGTGCCGGGGCAGGTGCCGGGGCAGGGCAGCTCGCCGGAGAGTACCTGCGGCATCACCGATATCGGCGCCTGCATCACCGAGGCCATCAACAACTTCTTTCGTAGCGTCATTACGGCGGCCCTCAACCCGCTGTTGGAGCTGCTGTCGAAGACCCTGCTGACCACCCCGACCCTGGATTCCCTACCGCGCATCGGTGAACTGTGGACTCAGTCCTGGCAGATCGTGCTCGCCTGCTACTCGATCGTGGTGCTCCTAGCCGGTGTCCTCGTGATGGCCCACGAGTCGGTCCAGACCCGGTACTCGATCAAAGAGATCGCCCCGCGGCTCGCCATCGGATTCCTAGCCAGCGCGCTGTCCCTGTTCGTCGCCGACAAGGCCATCAAGCTGGCCAACGCCCTAGCCGAGGCGGTGATGGACGACGGTGTTGATACGAACACAGCCGCCGAGACCTTGAAGGCCATTACTCTGGGTGCGCTCAATGACGGGATCTTCTTCATCTTTATGGGGATCTTCCTGGTCGGCATGCTGATCGCGTTGCTGGTCACCTACGCCATCCGCGTCACCTTGACCATCGTCCTCGTCGCCGGTGCACCACTGGGGCTGATGTTCCACGGGCTACCGCAAACCGAGTGGATCGCCTACCTGTGGTGGAAGGCGTTCGGTGGGTGTCTGGCAATCCAAATAGTCCAGAGCCTTACGTTGATCACCGCGATGCGGGTGTTCCTGGCGCCGGGTGGCTTCACGCTTCTCGGTCCGACGGCGACTGGCCTCGTCAATCTCATCGTGAGCCTGGCGTTGATGTACATCCTGGTCAAAATCCCATTCTGGATCCTGGGGTCACTGCGGCAGGGCCACCGCCGGTCCTTTGTCGGCGGAGTCGCGCGAACCTACGTCACCGCGCGGACCCTTGCCTTGCTTCCCCGGTTTCGCCACTCGCGGTGAGGAGGTGACGACGTGAGCCAACCGGTGCGCATTCCGGCTGATGTGGACCGTGAGGACCGGGTGATCGCGAACCTCACCGCGCGGCAGGTGCTCCTGCTCACCGTGACCGCCATCCTGCTTTACGGCGGGTGGTCGATCACCCGAACCGTCGTCCCGCTGGGGGTGTTCCTCATCCTGGCCGTCCCGGTCGGCGCCGCCGCAGTACTGCTGGTGCTGGGCCAGCGCGATGGCATCACCCTGGACCGGCTGGTGCTCGCAGCGATCCGACAGCGGCTCAGCCCGCGGCATCAGGTCGCCGCCCCCGAGGGTGTTCGTCCCGCGCCGCCGTGGCTGACCAGCCAGGTCGACGCCGGGGACGAGGCGGCGGGCTCGGCGGCTGGCATCTGTCCGGCGGCGCTGCGTCTTCCCGCCAAGGGGGTCACCGAGACCGGAGTGGTCGACCTCGGCCGTGACGGGCTCGCGGTCATCGCGGTCGCCTCGACGGTGAACTTCGCGCTGCGCAGCCCGGCTGAGCACGAGGCGCTGGTCGCCTCCTTCGGCAGATACCTGCACAGCCTGACCGCCCCGGTTCAGGTGCTCATCCGCACCGAACGTCTCGACCTGTCCAGCCAGATCGGCGAGCTTCGCCAGGCCGCGGGCGGGCTGCCGCATCCGGCGCTGGAGACCGCCGCCGCAGAGCACGCCGACTACCTCACCGAGCTCGGGGGCAGCAGTGACCTGTTACGCCGGCAGGTCCTCCTCGTATTACGGGAGCCGCTGGGGCTCACCGGGCCCCCCGACGCGCTGGGCGGCACCTCTGCGCTGGGCGGGTGGGCGGCCAAACCCAAACCGGGCACACCAGCAGGCCACAGCGAGGACACCACCCGGCACGCAGCCCAGGCCCGGTTGGTGCGGCGCCTCACCGAAGCCGCCGAGCTGCTCTCCCCCGCCGGGATCGTGGTCACCGCACTCGATGCCGGGCAGACCACGGCTGTGCTGGCAGCCAGCTGTAACCCGGATTCGCTGATCCCCCCCTCAGCCGGGCTTGCCGGAGCCGACGAGGTCATCACCGCCGCACCCGCCGGGGACAACTGGCAATTCGGGTGCAACAAAAGGGCAGCACTGGACGAGAGGCCGGCACCGGACCCGAGGCCAGCACTATGAGCCTGCCCGCGACCCGACCCTGGCGATGGACGCGCCGACGCACGCCCATATCGGCACCGGTGGGGTGTGGCGGCGCGTTCGCCCCCGATGCGCTCTCGGTCGGGGCCCGTCATCTCCAGGTTGGCAGCCAGTGGGCGGCCAGCTTCGCCGTCACGGGTTATCCCCGGGAGGTCCACCCTGGCTGGTTGGCGCCGCTGCTGACCTACCCCGGCCGGGTCGACGTCTGCCTGCACATCGAGCCGATCGACCCAGTGACCGCCACCCACAGGCTGAAAACCCAGCTCGCGAAGCTGGAAAGCGCCCGACGCTACACCCATGAGAAAGGCAAACTCCTCGACCCGGCCGTGGAAGCGGCCACCGAAGACGCGTACGACCTGTCCTTCCGGGTCGCCCGCGGAGAAGGCAAGCTGTTCCGCGTCGGGCTCTACCTCACCGTGCACGCCCCCACCCGCGACACCCTGGCCGATGAGATCGCCGCCCTCCGGTCACTCGCCGCCTCCCTCCTGCTCGATGCCAAGCCCACCACCTACCGCTCCCTACAAGGGTGGGTCACTACCCGGCCGATGGGCCTGGACCTTGTCGGTATGCGACGCACGTTCGACACCAGCGCCCTGGCGGCCGCGTTCCCCTTCACCAGCCCGGACCTGCCACCCCCCGACCCCGCCAGCGTGGCCGCGCCCTGCGGGGTGCTCTACGGGCTCAACATCGGCAGCCAAGGACTGGTGCACTGGGACCGGTTCGCCTGCGACAACCACAACAGCGTGGTCCTCGGACGCTCCGGAGCGGGCAAGAGCTATCTGGTCAAGCTGGAGCTGCTGCGCTCGCTCTACCGCGGCATCGAGATCGCCGTCATCGACCCCGAAGACGAATACGCCCGCCTCGCCCACGCCGTGGGCGGCACCCATGTTCATCTCGGTGCCCAGGGTGTGCGGCTCAACCCCCTGGATCTTCCCGTCCAGACCCGACCGGACGGACGGCGCACCGCCCCACCCGACGCCCTGATCCGCCGGTCACTGTTCCTGCACACCGTGCTGGCCGTCCTGCTCGGCGGGGAACTGTCCGCACCCCAGCGGTCGGCGCTGGACCAGGCCATCACCGCGACCTACCAGAAAGCCGGGATCACCACCGACCCCCGCACCTGGACCCGTCCCGCGCCCCTGCTCCTCGACCTCGCGGACACCCTCGCCGCCTCCCCCCACCCGGTCGCCGTCGACCTCGCGGCCCGGTTGCACCCCTATGTCACCGGTGCCTTCGCCGGGATGTTCTCCGGGCCCACGACCACGTCCCCGCAGGGCCACCTGATCGTGTTCAGCCTGCGCGATCTCCCCGATGAACTCAAGCCCATCGGAACCTTGCTGACCCTGGATGCGGTCTGGGGGCGGGTGTCCACCCCCGCGATCCGCCGCCCCCGGCTGGTCGTGGTGGACGAAGCCTGGCTGTTGATGAACCAGCCTTCGGGCGCGGAGTTCCTGTTCCGGATGGCCAAAGCCGCCCGCAAACACTGGGCCGGACTCACCGTGGCAACCCAGGACACCGCCGACGTACTCGGCTCCGACCTCGGCAAAGCCGTCGTGGCGAACGCCGCCACCCAGATCCTGCTGCGCCAAGCACCACAAGCCATCGACGAGATCACCCGCACCTTCACCCTGTCCGACGGTGAGCGGCAGTTCCTGCTCTGCGCCGACCGCGGCCAGGGCCTGCTCTGCGCCGGGACGCAGCGCGTTGCGTTTCAGATCGTCGCTTCCCCCACCGAGCACCGCTTGGTCACGAGCGACCCGGCTGAATTGGCCGAGTACGTCGAGCACGACAACACCAGCGGAGAGGGATCCTTCATTGATCTCGATTAAGACAGCCCCCACCCCTGTTGATCTCTACACCGCGACTGCACTGCTCACGGCATCACCACTTCAGGACTACCTGCGGGACCCCTGGGGCACGATCCAGGCCGTGCTGAGTCACCTGCACGCCTGGGTCATCACCTGGGGTCCGATGGGGGCTCCGCTGACCGTGATCGGTGACTCGGTGCTGCTGCT
>DASTLT010000011.1:0-11160 GCA_035714625.1 Pseudonocardiaceae bacterium
CCGGTGGCTGCTGCTCAACCGGCCGCAGCCGCTGGCGGTGAGCGCCGAGATCACCCGGTTCCGGTCGCTGGTGGGTGCGCTGGCCCCCCAGGTGCCGGGCTGGCTGGTCGGCCGGGAGGCGGCCAGCACGGCCGCCGCCGCGGCCCGGCTCGCCAGCCAGGGTGTGCCGGAAGCGCTGGCCCGCCGGGTGGGTGCGGCGCTGAGCACCTTCGGCCTGCTGGACGTGATCGAGGTGACCGAGTTGGCCGAGCGTGACGTCACCGGCACCATCGAGCTCGGTGAGCGGGAGGCCGAGCGGGTCGCCGAGCTGTACTACGCGCTGTCGGCCCATCTCGGCATCGACCGGCTGCTTAACTCGGTGAGCCAGTTGCAGCGGGGTGAGCGGTGGCACGCCCTGGCCCGGCTGGCGCTGCGCGACGACCTGTACGCCTCGCTGCGCGAGATCACCCTGGACGTGCTGCGCAGCGGGGACCTACCCGTCGGTCCGGCAGCCGCGATCGCCCGGTGGGAACAGGAGAACGCCTCCCGGCTGTCCCGAGCCAGGGCCACCCTGGAGGAGATCTCCGACGCCGGCAGCCTGGACCTGGCCACCCTCTCGGTCGCCACCCGCCGCATCCGTAGCATTGTGCGCTGACCTCGGGCGAGCCGTTACGCTGCGCTGCTGACGAGCCAGACGGCGGTGTTGGGCGGCAGGGTCTCGTCGTCGGCCGGCAGTGGGCCGCTGGCCAGCAGCAGGTCACCGGGCGGCAGTGCGACCGCAACCGCGGAGGTGTTCAACGCGCAGACCAGGCCGCTGTTCTTGCGGCGGAAGGCGAAGCAGCCCGGTGGTGCTCCGTACCACTCCAGCTCGGTACCCGCGAACGCCGGGTGCTCCCGGCGCAGCTCCAGCGCCTGCCGGTACAGCGACAGCGTGGAATCGGGATTTTCCAACTGGGCCTCCACGGTCAGCTCCGCCCAGTCCCCGGGCATCGGCAGCCAGGCCCCGGGGCTAGGGCTGAATCTATAGGGCGGAGAATTGCCCTCCCACGGCAGCGGCACCCGGGAGCTGTCGCAGCCGCGTTCGGTGCGCCCAGATCGTTCCCAGATCGGGTCCTGCAGGGCCCAGTCGGGCAGCTCGATGTCCGGTAAACCCAGCTCATCACCGTTATAGAGGAACACCGGCCCGGGCAGGCCGAGGAGCACCAGGGCCATCGCCCGGGCCCGTGCCAGGCCGAGGGACCCACCGCCATAACGGGTCACCGGGCGCCTCGTGTCGTGGTTGGCGATCGTCCAGGTGGCCGGTGCTGGGCTGTCCTGCACGGCGGCCAGTGAGTGCTCGATGGCGTCCCGAATGGCTTCGGCGTCGAAGTCTGCCGCGAGCAGCCGGAAGTTCATTCCCAGATGCAGTTCGTCAGGACGGAGGTAGCGGGCGAACGCAGCGTCGTCGGCGACCCAGATCTCACCCACCGCCACCCGCCCCGGGTACTCGTCGAGCACTTTGCGGATCATGCGGTGGATGTCGTGCACCCCGCTGGCGTCGAACCGCGGATCGGTACCGGCGGTGCGCAGCCGGCCCCGATGCGCCGGGATCGGGTGGGGCATGTCCGGCAGGCCGGGGGGCTTGGCCATCCCGTGCGCCACGTCGATCCGGAACCCGTCGATTCCCCGGTCCAGCCAGAACCGCAGGGTCCGCTCCAGGTCGGCAGCCACCTCCGGGTTCTCCCAGTTCAGGTCGGCCTGCTCGGGTGCGAACAGGTGCAGGTACCACTGCCCTTGCGGGTCACTGTCCGACGGCGGCAGCTTGGTCCACGCCGTGCCACCGAAGGTGCTGGTCCAGTTGTTGGGCGGTTGCGAGCCGCCAGGACCAGTGCCGTCCCGGAAGATGAAACGGTCCCGCTCCGGGCTGCCCGGTGCGGCACGGCGAGCCGCCTGAAACCACTCGTGCTGGTCTGAAACGTGGTTGGGTACCAGGTCGGTGATCACCCGCAGCCCGTGGCCGTGGGCGTCCTGGAGCAGGCGGTCGAAGGTGTCCAGGTCACCGAACAGCGGGTCGACATCGCGCGGGTCGGCCACGTCGTAGCCGTGGTCGACCATCGGGGAACGGAAGAACGGAGTCAGCCACAGCCCGTCCACGCCGAGCAGCTCCAAGTAGCCGAGCCGGCTGCGCACACCCTCCAGATCACCCACGCCGTCGCCGTCTGCGTCGGCGAAGGAGCGGACGTAGACCTGGTAGAAGACGGCTTGGCGGCACCAGGCCTGGTCCGCAGGCTCCGGCGCGCTGTCGTCGTCGGGTCGTCGCACGGCTGCTCATCCTGCCAGGTCGAAGCGCCTCCGGCGCAGCGATCGGGGCAGTCAGGTCACCGAGTTCACCATGCTGTTCGCCGCCATCTGCAGGTAGTCCCACAACACCGCCCGGTATGCCGGCTGCAGATCGGCCTCGTCCACCGCGATGCGCATGCACCGCAGCCAGGCGTCCCGCTCGGTCAACCCGATCCGGAACGGGGCGTGCCGCATCCGCAGCCGCGGGTGCCCGCGCTGCTCGGAGTAGCTGCGCGGGCCACCCCAGTACTGCTCCAGGAACATCCGCAGGTGGTCCTCGGCCGGTCCGAGGTCCTCGTCGGGGTAGAGCGGCCGCAACACCTCATCCTTGGCGACCAGCTCGTAGAAGCGGCCGACGATGCGGCGGAACGTCTGCTCCCCGCCGACGGCCTGGTAGAAGTTCTCCGGTGCAGCCATGCGTCCATCCTGCCCCAGGTAGGGGACCGGCGGATCAGCCCGGTGCGGGTGCCGGGGGCGGCCCACCGCCGCGGAGGGACACGGGCGGCGGGATCCCCGCGTCAGCGAACGCGCTCTGGATACCGGCCAGCAAGGCCCGCTGCACCGCCCACTGCTGACCCGCCCGTACCTTGACGGTGACCCGCAGCGTCACCCCACCCGGGCCGATCGACTCGACGCCGAGCACCTCCGGGGGCTCAAGCACATCGCAGGCCAGGTCGCTGCCCTCGGCGGTGAGTTCGGCGGCGGTGCGGCGGGCCAGCTCGGTGGCCGCATTGAGGTCCGCAGTGTGCCCGATCGGCAGGTCGACGACGGCCACCGAGTAGCCCTGGCTGGAGTTGCCGACCCGCAGCACCTCCCCGTTGCGGACGTACCACACGGTGCCGACCGCGTCCCGTACGGTGGTCACCCGCAGGCCCACGGCTTCCACCGTGCCGCTGGCCTCGCCGAGGTCGACCCAGTCCCCGACGCCGTACTGGTCCTCCACCATCATGAACATTCCGGACAGGAAGTCCCGGACCAGGTTCTGCGCCCCGAATCCGAGCGCGAGGCCGACGACGCCCGCTGAGGCGATGAGCGGCGCGAGGTTGATCCCGAGCTCGCCGAGCACCATGGTGACCGCCACGGCGTAGACCACGAGCGTGCTGGCCGAGCGCAGCACCGAGCCGATCGCCCGGGCGCGCGCGGCGCGCCGCTCACCGTTGGCGCCCGCCCCAGTGCTGGCCGTCGAGTTGGGGCCGGCATCAGGTGCCCGGTCCCGCAGCGAGCGCAGCAGCTTGGGCGCCGATCCCTGCGCCGTCGCGGCGACCAACCGGTTGATCGCCCGGTGCAGCAGCAGCCGGGTCAGCACCGCGAGCACCACGATGAGCAGGATCCGCAGCCCGGTGCTGAGCATCACGTCGGAATAACGCGCCACCAGCTCGCTCATCTGGTTCGCACCGTTTCCGGGAGGGGTCCGGTTTCCAGGTCCAGCCCGGTGTACTGGGCCAGGAAGCACAGTTGATCCACAGCCAGCGCCACGGTCCGGGAGACCGCGCGCGCGGCGTGCCCGGCTTCGCTCTCCTGCCGGATCAGCACCGGGGCCCGGGCCGGGTCGGCGGTGGTGGCGTACTGCAAGGCGGCGCACATCTTGCGGGCATGCATCGGATCCACCCGGGTGTCGGACTCGAACACGGTGAACAGCACCGCCGGGTACGCGACGCCCGGCCGGACGTGATGGTAGGGGGAGTAGGACAGCAACCAGCCGAGCTCGGTCGGGTCCTCGGCGCTGCCGTACTCGTCGTTCCAGGTCCTTCCGAGCAGGAACCGCTCGTAGCGCACCATGTCCAGCAGCGGGGCGGAGCACACCACGGCCCGGTAGGCGTCCGGGCACTGGGTCAGTGCCGCACCGACCAGCAACCCGCCATTGGAGCCGCCACTGATGGCGAGCTGGTCGCGGGTGGTCCAGCCGCGGTCCACCAGGGCGTCGGCGGTGGCGTGGAAGTCGGCGAACGTGTTCATCTTGTGCTCGCGCATCCCGGCGCGGTGCCAGTCCTCGCCTTCCTCACCGCCGCCACGCAGCCCGGCCTGCGCCCACACCCCACCGGCCGCCACCCAGGCCAGCACCGCAGCGGAATAGCCCGGCTCGCGGGACAACGCGAAACCGCCGTATCCGGTCAGCAGGGCCGGGCGGGGGCGGTCCAGGTCGGGGGTGGGGGAGACCACGAACATGCGCACGGTGGTGCCGTCCGGGGACTGCACCGCGACCTGCTGGGTGTGCAGCTCGGGCCGGGCCACCGCCCCCGGTGCGGGCTCGGCCAGCTCGGTGGACGCGGCGCGCAGGTCGAAGCGGTGCACGCAGGGTGGGGTGGCGAAGTCGGTCCAGCCGATCCACACCTGCCCGGCCCCGTCCGGGGTAAGCTCGTCTACAGTGGACAACCCGGTCAGCGATCCCACACCCGGCAGCGGGATGGTGCCGCGGTGTGTCCCGCCGGCTGCGGTGTGCAGGTGCAGCTCGGCGACGGCGTGCCGGGTGCGGTAGGCCACCAACAGCGGCTCGCCCCCGTCCGGGTCCTCCAGCCAGCGGATCCCGTCCAGCACCGAGCCCGGGTCCTCGGCGATCAGCTCGGTCCAGCGGGCCGGGGCTGGATCGGTGGGGTCCGCCATGCACAGCCGCCAGCGCGCTGCGCCCAGGGTGGTGAGCAGGTACAGCCGGCCGTCGCGGCCCACCCAGGCGCTGCAGCGCACCGCGTCGGTCTCGGTGAGCACCGGGCTCAGCTCACCTGCACCGTGCAGGTCGGCCAGCCACACCGAGTCGCGTGAGGCGGTGCCGGGGGAGGCGTCCACCAGCAGCCACCGGCCATCGGCCGAGACGCGCACCCCGTAGTAGTTGGTCGGATCCAGGTCCGCGCCGTGTACCAGCAGGTCGGTCGCCGGGTCGGCGCCGATCCGATGCCGCCAGACTCGCCGGTGGAATTGCTCCTCGCCCGCGGGTACCTGGTCCGGTGCCAGCCGGCGCACGTAGTAGATCTCCTCGCCACCGGGCAGCCAGGCCACCGGGGAGTACCGGCAGCGATCGATCGGTCCTTCCAGCAGCTCACTGGTGTCCACGGCGACGGTGTACAGCGCGGACTCCTCGTCGCCGCCCTGCGAGATCTGGTACGTCAGCCGGTCCCCCTCCCGGCTCGGACTCCACGAGTCCAAGGTGGTCAGCCCGGACGGGTCCAGCGCCATGACGTCGAGCAGCACCCGCTCGGTGGCTGACCCGTCCGGCCCGGTTTCCCGGACGTAGAGCACGCTGTGCTCCCCTTCGGGCTCGCGGCGGGTGAAGAAGGCCCGCCCGCGCCGCCACACCGGCACCGACACCGAGCCGGTGGCCAGCAGCCGCCGCAGCTCGGCCGCCAGCGCCGCCCGCCCTGGCAGCCCGTCCAGCACCTCCCGGGCCAGCTTGTGCTGCGCGGCTGACCAGACCACGGTGCGCGGATCGGCCGGATCCTCCAGCCACCGGTAGGGGTCGGCCACCAGGTGCCCGTGCAACTGCTCGGTGCACTCCAGGCGCTCAGCAGGCGGGTAGGGCAGCGGGGACTGCGCGCCGGTTCCGGTCACGGGCGGGACTGTAGCGGTGCGCCCTGGTGCCGGTATGCAGAACTAGACACGTGCGCGATCGGCCACTTCATGGTGGACTGTTCCCGCGAACTGGCGGAGGTGGTCGCGTGCACGGCCGACAACCCAGCCCGGAGGGTCACCAAGCGGAGGCGACCCGACGGTCAGCCTCGCGCTCAGTAACCCGGTCCGGGCCGCTGGATACCTCTGTTGTCGCCGACAAGGCGACCGCCACCGGGGCGCCCGCCTGGGGTCGGCGTCGGGTGCTGCTGCTCAACGCCACCTTCGAGCCGCTCACCGCGCTGCCGCTGCGCCGGGCGATCGTGCTGGTGGTCTGCGGCAAAGCCGATGTGGTGCACGGTGATGCCGCGGGCCTGGTGTTGCACTCGGCGGCCACCAGCATCGTCGTCCCTTCGGTGATCAGGCTGCGGACCTTCGTCCGGGTGCCTTACCGGGCCCGGGTTCCGATGACCAGGGCGGCGCTGATGCACCGCGACCGCTACCGGTGCGCCTACTGCGGGGCCCGGGCGGAGACCATAGACCACGTGGTCCCGCGCAGCCGCGGGGGTGAGCACTGCTGGGAGAACTGCGTTGCCTGCTGCGCGCGATGCAACCACCGCAAGGCGGACCGGTTGCTCACCGAGCTGGGCTGGCGGCTGCGGGTGGTGCCCCGCCCCCCGCGCGGGCAGCACTGGCGGCTGCTCGCCACCGTGCCCGACGCCGACCCGCTGTGGTTGCCCTACCTGGGCGAGGTCGCCTAGTTTGGGGCGGTCGTGGGGCCACCGACCCGCCGACCTGGTAGGCGACCGAGGCGCTCGGTACCGTGGCCCGGTGACCGACTGGGAGATCGTCCTTGTCCTCGCGGGCGTCCCGCTGGCCATCATGGTCCTGCTGGGACTGCTCACCCTGGGGCCGAACTTCCGCCGACCTCCCCGTTACCGGCCGGGCCAGCCGTGGCCTTACCCACCGGTCTGGTGGACGGCGAACCCGGAAGCCCTGCACGCCGCCACCACCGGCCACCAGAACCCCCCGACCAGCGACGGAGCACGCGGAGGGTGTCGTGGCGACTGGTGACCTGCCGGCCGGGCAACCCGGGCCGCGCGACGATCAGCCCCGCGAGCTCGCGTCCGGCGAGGTCGTGGTCGGGACCGGACGGATCTCCGCTGCCCGACGCGTCGTCCCGGTGCTGCCCACCCTGCCGTTCACCCGCTCGCAGCTCGCGAGCCTGGACGCCGCGCTGGTCGACGCGAGCCGCAGCACCGGGCTGCACATCAGCATCTACCTCGGTGATCTGGGCTCCGATACCCGGGCCGGCGCCGAGGAACTGCTCGACTCGATGGGTGCGCAGGCCACCCACGCCGTGCTGGTAGCCGTCTCCCCCGGGCAGCGGGTGGTCGAGGTGGTCACCGGCCCGCAGGCCCGTACCCGGCTGACCGACCGCGGCTGCAAGGTCGCGGTGATGAGCATGGTCGCCTCGTTCGAGCAGGGCGACCTGGCCGGGGGGCTGCTCACCGGGCTGCGGATGCTCACCGAACAGGTCGAGCGCGAGTAAGCGGCGAGGACCTGCCAGCCGTCAGCACCCGCCCTGCTCCGACCGGTCCTGGTCGGACCGGTCCTTGTCCCGGGCCGCCAGCGCCCGGACCACCCCGGCCCGTCCCTCGGAGATCAGCCTGCGCAGCGCGGGCGGGTGCGGGTCGGCCGCGAGCCAGGTGTTCGCGGCGTCCACGCAGCGCTGCTCGACCGCCCAGGACGGAAACAGCCCGAGCACTGCGGACTGGGCGCGTTCGGAGGTGCGTCGTCCCCACATTTGGGCGACCTCGGCGAAGTAGCGGTCCAGGTAGGGGATGAGGAGCTGCTTCTGGCTCGGGTGGCTGAAGCCACCGATGATGGCCTCGTTGAGCGCGTTGGGCAGCTCGTCGTCGCGCATCGCCCGCTGCCAGGCCTGTTCCTTGGCCTCCTGGGTGGGCAGCAGCGCGCGGGCCCGCTCGGCGTGCCGCCGCCCGGTCGCGGTGGGATCGCGGGTCAGCTCGTCGGCGATCTCCGCCTCACCCGCGATGCCGTGCGCGGCCAGCGCGTGCAGCAGCCGCCAGCGCAGGTCGGTGTCCACCCGCAGCCGCGCGGGTACGCCCTGCCCGCTCAGCCAGCCGGCCAGGGCATCGAGTTCCGGCTTGCCCAGCACCGACGCGGTCAGCGCGTTGACCAGGGCGAGCTGCTGGTCCGAGCCGGGCGCGGCGGTGCTCACCAGGTCCATCAGCCGGCCGGTGAACTGGGGCCAGCCGTGCTCGGTGGCCCAGGCTTGGTCGGCGTAGGACGACAACGCGGTCTGCGCCTGCAGCAGCAGCCGCTGCACCACCCCCACCTCGGTCTCGGCGGGCAGTCCGCCGAGCACCAGCGTGACGAAGTCCCGTGCCCTGAACTCGGCTTCCCGGGTCATCTCCCAGGCGGCTGACCAGCACAGTGTGCGGGGCAGCGACTCGGTGATGGCACCGATCCGCTCGACCAGCGTCGCCAGCGACGTCTCGTCCAGCCGCAGCGCGCAGTAGGTCAGGTCGTCGTCGTTGACCAGCACCAGTTGCCCGGCCGGCACCCCGACCAGCGCAGGTACCTCGGTGCGCGCTCCGCTGACGTCGAGCTCCACCCGGTGGGTGCGCACCAGCGCACCAGCGTCGGCGGCTGCGGAGTCGTAGACGCCGACGGCCAGTCGGTGCGTGCGCAGCTCCCCGGCCCCTGGCCGGGCCCCCTCCTGCAGCACCGCGAAGGAGGCGAACCGCCCCTGCTCATCCACGGTGTACTCCGGGCGCAGGGTGTTCAGCCCGGTGGTCTCCAGCCACTGGGCGCTCCAGCTTGACAGATCACGACCGGAGGCCTCCTCCAAGGCGGCCAGCAGGTCCGCCAGCGTCGCGTTGCCCCAGGCATGCCGGGTGAAGTAGACCCGCAGCCCGGCGAGGAACTCGTCCAGCCCGACATAAGCGACGAGTTGGCGCAGCACGCTGGCGCCCTTGGCGTAGGTGATGCCGTCGAAGTTCACCTCCACGGCCTGCACGTCGGGGATCTCGCAGGCGATGGGGTGCGTGGAGGGCAACTGGTCCTGCCGGTAGGCCCAGGACTTCTCCACCGTGGCGAAGGTGGTCCAGGCCCCGGTGTACTCGGTGGCCTGGGCCTGGGCCAGCACCGAGGCCCAGGTGGCGAAGGACTCGTTGAGCCACAGGTCGTCCCACCACCGCATGGTCACCAGGTCGCCGAACCACATGTGCGCCATCTCATGCAGCACGGTCTCGCAGCGCCGCTCGTAGAGATAGCGGGTCACCCGGCTGCGGAAGACGTAGTCCTCCAGGAAGGTCACGCAGCCGGCGTTCTCCATCGCGCCCGCGTTGAACTCCGGGACGAACACCTGGTCGTACTTCTCGAACGGGTAACGCACCCCGAACGCGTGGTGGTAGAACCCGAACCCCTGCCTGGTCTCGGTGAACAGCCGCTCGGCGTCCATGTGCTCGGCCAGTGAGGCGCGGCAGTACAGGCCGAGCGGGATGCGCACCTCGGCGTCGGTGTACTCGTCGGTCCACTGCGCGTAGGGCCCTGCGACCAGCGCGGCGATGTACGGGCTGATTCGCGCGCTGTCGGCGAAGACGTGCCGCACGGCCCCGCCGGGCGCCCGCTCGGTGTGCGTGCACGGGGCGTTGGAGACCACCACCCAGGCGGCCGGTGCGGTGGCCCGGATCCGGTGCACGGCCTTGATGTCGGGCTGGTCGAAGCAGGCGTACATCCGCTTCGCGTCAGCAGTCTCGAACTGGCTATAGAGGTAGACGCCGCCGTCGACGGGGTCGACGAAGCGGTGCAGGCCCTCGCCGGTGTTCATGTAGCGGCAGTCCGCCTCGATGACGAGCTCGTTGTCCGCGGCCAGGCCCGGCAGCGTGATTCCGTCCGCCTCGGCGTAGTCCGCGACGTCCAGCGCGGTGCCGTTGAGGGTCGCGGCACGGACCTGCACGGCCACCAGGTCAACCCAGCTCGACGCGCCCGGGGTGCGGCACGAGAAGCGGATCGTGGTGATGCTGCGGAACGTCCCCTCGCCCGGTTGGCCGCCCCCGTCAGTGAGATCGAGTTCGACGGTGTAAGAGTCGACGCCGAGCAGTGCGGCACGCTCGACGGCCTGCTCCTGGGTCAGGTTCGGGACAGCCACGGCTCACCTCGGATGTGGGGTAAGGGTTCGCCCTGCATCCAATCACGACTGCCGCTCGCCCGGCCCCGTTTGGGCCGTTCTGGCTGCCGGCGCGCACCGGGATGTCCCGACGCGCGCCGCCCGGGAATCGGAGGGGGTAGTCCCCGGGCGACGCGCTGGCGCCGGCGGATCGACCGCCGGGAGCAGGTGGTGCACCCCAGCTAGGACGGTGCGGGAGCCCACTTGGGTTGCCTGGCTCAAGGGCTTGTTTCGGGGCCGCTGTCGAGCCGGCGCAGCGCGGTCAGGGTGGTCGCGCGGCTGAACGGCGTGGCCGTCACCGCGGCCTCGGTGTCCAGGTCACCCGCCAACACCGCCCGGCACAACCCGGCCAGGGCGGCCAGCTCGTCGCGTTGCGCGACGACGAACGCGGCGTCCACCGGGTCGCCGTGCCCGGGAACGACGGTCCGCGGGCCAAGCCCGAGCAGCGCGGTCACCGCAGCCGGCCAGTGCAGCGGGTAGGCGTCGGTAAAGTCCGGGTCGGCCCCCTGCTCGACGAGATCCCCGGCGAGGAGCACCCCCGCGTCGGGCACCCACACCACCAGGTCGTGATCGGTGTGGCCGGGCCCGGGATGGGTCAGCCACACCCGGCGCCCGCCCAGGTCGAGCTCGGTGGGCTCGGCGACCACCTGGTCGGGCACCACGGGGACGACCAGCACCGGCTGGCGGGACAGGTTGTTCGCCCGGGCCCAGGCCAGCGCCTCGGCGTGCTGCGCCGCGCCACCGCGGGCCAGATCATCCCGGCACCGCGGGTGCGCCCACACCGGCGCGGGCCGGAAGGCCGCGGTGCCCAGGCAGTGGTCGAAATGGGCGTGGGTGAGCACCACGACGTGCGGCTGTCGGGTGATCTCGCGGACCGCGGCCCGCAGCTCGGCACCCTGGGCGGGGTCGCTGCGGGTGTCCACCACCAGGGCGCGGTGCTCGCCGACCACCAGGCCCACCGACAGGTCCAGCTCGGCGTACCGGCGCACCAGCACGCCGTCGGCCACCGGCACCCACCGCCCCGTCACGGCCGGCCCACCAGCATGCCGTCCTGCAACCGCGGCGCCAGCTCGCTGGCGTCGTGCGCGGCGGCCAGCGTGACGTCGGCGGCGAAGCCGTCGCTGGCCAGC
>DASTLT010000012.1:0-8285 GCA_035714625.1 Pseudonocardiaceae bacterium
GCTGTTCACACGCGCCACGAACGCGCGGAACAAGGCCGTGACCGACCTGGCGTGGCTGACGTCGACGCTGGGGTGACGCATCGGCGCGAACGTAAAATGGCGGAGCGGGAACGGGGTGCATGATCGTCCAGGCGGTCCCACCTACCGTGATCGCGCAGCAGAAGTAGGTGTGGTTGGAGCTGGGTGGGGCGTCGAGCAGCACCATCGGGTCGTTCTTGCGGTGCGCGAGGTCGATCGGTCCGTTGGACTCCGCGAGGTGGTGTCCGGCCGGGATAGCGGCTCTCGGCGGCAGATGCGCGAGGGTGACCGACCTCCACGTGGGACGAGGTCGAGGTCATACATGATCGCGAGGTCGAGCTCGCCGCTCTCCAGGCCCCTGCTCATCTGGTCTTGGGTGTTCTCGTGGACCTCAACCCGGGCGTCGGGGTGAGCCTTCGTGAACTCACTGATCAGGACCGGGAGGACGGTGGGCGCGAGCGACGGGTAGCACCCGATGCGGAAAGGCCGGAGACCCCCCGCTCCTCCCTCGCGTCCGCATCGAGCTCCGAAGCGTGGTGCAGGAGAAACTTCGCCCTTGCGCGGACCACTTTGCCGGTCGGAGTGAGGCTGACGCCCTTCGCCTTGCGCCGTCTCAACAGCTCGGTCTGCAGCGAGCGCTCGAGCTCAGGGGCGGCGGCTGACAGCGCGGATGGGGAGATGTGGAGCTTCTCGGCAGCACCGCTGATCGTGCCCGCCTCCGCCACAGCGATGAAAGCGGCCCGCTGGTTCATCGTGAACGCGGGCACGCGCCCTGGGCCTTGGCACCCTCCTGACGCTATGCGTCGAGGCCGTCGCGCCACCAGCGGCAGCACGACCTTCTCAGCACGTCTGTCAGTCCTCTTGTCGGCGCCAGTCCATCCTCCCGCGTTCGGACGGCATCACGGAGCGGAGCGATACCGCGCCCATGGTGTCCCTACCGGGCCGGTGACGCGGTGAATTCGGACGTCGCCCAAGTACTTGGCGTGGAAGTGGTCAACACGGAACACAGCCTGCTCGCCTGAGGCGCCCGGGACCGTGGCCAGCAGCTCGTTGAGCGCGACCGCGCTGGCAAGGTCCTCGCCGAAGGGCTTCTCCAGCACGATCCGGCTGCCCGACGGCAGGCCGACCGCGCCGAGGGCGCTCACCGCCACGGGGAACACGCCCGGTGGCAGCGCGAGGTAGGCCGCGACCGGACGAGCCGCGGCAGCACCGTCGTCCGCTGCGGTGACGGCGGCGGCGACGCTCGCCAGGTTGTCGAAGTCGATCCGCCGGTAGTGCACCGCGCGCCGCAGCGCCTCCCGCGCCGAGGTGGGCACGTCGGGCGCGTGCTCGTCCAGGCGCTCGACCGCATGCCGACGAAACCGCTCGTCGTCCCAGTCCTCGGGGGCAGCGGCGACGACGGTGAACCGGCCGGGTAGCACGCGGGCGGCGTGCAGCCGGGCCAGTGCGGGCAGCACGTACCGTCCGACGAGGTCCCCGGTCGCCCCGAACAGCACCAGCTTCCCGATCATCGTGTTTGTCACACTCACCTGCTCAGGTCCACGTCGGCTCGGCCAGCCGGCGCTGCCGACAGGTGCCGGGCGGTGTTGATGAGCCCGACGTGGCTGAACGCCTGCGGGGTGTTCCCCAGGTGTCGCCCGGTCGCCGGGTCGTACTCCTCAGCGAGCAGGCCCACGTCGTTGCGCAGGTCCAGCAGCCGCTCGAACAGCTCGCGCGCGGCCCGTCGCCGGCCGGTGCCGTGCAGGGCGTCGGCCAGCCAGAAGCTGCAGGCCAGGAACGCGCCCTCCGCACCGGGCAGGCCGTCACCACCGTCGGCGCCGGTGCGGTAGCGCAGCACGAACCCGTCCTCGACCAGTTCGCGGGCGACGGCGTCGACGGTGCCGACGATGCGCGGGTCATCCCAGGGCAGGAAACCGACCTGCGGCAGCAGCAGCAGGGCGGCGTCGAGCCCGGACGAGCCGTAGGACTGGGTGAACGTCCCCCGGCCCGGGTCGTAGCCGCGCTCGCACACCTCGGCGTGGATGGTGTCGCGCAGCGCCCGCCAGCGGTCCACCGGGCCGTCGGCGCCATAGCGCTCCGCCGCCTCGACCGCGCTGGACAGCCCCGCCCAGGCCATCACCTTCGAGTGGACGAAGTGCCGGCGCGGGCCGCGCACCTCCCACAGCCCGTTGTCCGGATCCCGCCAGTGGCCCTCCAGGAAGTCCAGCACCGCCTTCTGCAGGTCCCAGGCGTCGGCGAAGGGCGCGAGCCCGGCCCGGCGGGCCACGTGTAGACCGGTGAGGACCTCGCCGTACACGTCGAGCTGGAACTGGTCGGAGGCTGCGTTGCCGACCCGCACCGGCGCCGAGCCCTCGTAGCCGGCCAGCCACGGCAGCTCGTACTCGGGCAGCCGGTGCGTGCCGTCCAGCCCGTACATGATCCGCAGGTCGGCCGGGTCGCCGGCGACGGCCCGCAGCAGCCACTCCCGCCACGCGCCGGCCTCGTGCAGGTACCCGGTGCTGATCAGGGCCTGCAGGGTCAGCACGGCGTCACGCAGCCAGCAGTAGCGGTAGTCCCAGTTCCGGACCCCGCCGATCTCCTCGGGCAACGAGGTCGTCGCCGCTGCGGCGATGCCGCCGGTGGCCGCGTACGTCAGACCCTTCAGGGTCACCACCGACCGGCGCACGGCGTCCTGCCACCCGCCCTCGTAGCGGCACTGCGCCCCCCACTGCGCCCAGAACGCCTCGCTCTGCGCGACCTCCTCGACGCCGGCGAGGAACTCCGGCCGCGGATGCCATGACGGCGCGTGGGTCAGCACGAACGCGGTCCGGTCCCCGCCCGACACGACGAACTCGGCGCTCGCCGCGCCGTCGCCCCGCAACGGTACCGGGCTGCGCAGCCACACCGCGTGCGGTCCGGCCACCGCGGCCAGCAGGCCATCCTCGTTGCGGACCCACGGCGGGAGCCGACCATAATCGAAACGCAGGCGCAGCTCGCTGTGCATCCTGACGCGCCCCGAGACTCCCTCCACCACCCGCACCACGTCGGTCGCGTCGGTGCGCATCGGCATGCAGTCCACGACGCGCACCGCGCCGTCGCCGGTCTCCCACTCCGTCTCCAGCACCAGCGAGTCACCGCGGTATCGGCGACGCGTGCACACCCCAACTCCGGCCGGGGCCAGCAGCCAGCGGCCCGCCCGCTCCGTGTCGAGCAATGCGGCGAAGACCGCCGGGGAGTCGAAGTCGGGCAGGCACAACCAATCCATGGAACCGTCCCGACCCACCAACGCGGCGGTCCGCAGGTCCCCGATCATCGCGTAGTCCTCGACCGGTGACGGCATCGGTCAGACCAGCCGCTCAGGTCATCGCAAAAAGGACCCACACAACCTGGTGGGCAGGTTGCTGACCCGCCCGATGATCACGAATCCTCTGCGGACGAAACCACGCGCGAGGGCGTACCGACGAAGACTTATCACACGGCAGTGATACCCCATCGGCGCGGCCCCACCCCTGACGTCGTCGCGGCCGACCTCGTCGGCAACGGCTACCGCCTCGGTTACGCGCAGGTGCCCGCGCCCGGCCCGGTCACGACGCCGCAGGAGGCAGGGTCAACGTCACCGGAACTCGCGGATCGCACGGGTGGTCCGCAGCGAACAGGCCGAGCGGCGGCACGCGATGCTCGAGGTCGTCAGCGCCGCTGCAGTCAAAGGGCGACGGCGTAGAGCGGCGTCATCGTGCGGCCGTCGGCGGTGAACCGGAACCGGTGGCCGAGCAGGTGACAGCGCAGCACATTGATAATTGTCCACGGTGCTACCTGGCTGAAGGGTAGCCGAGCGGTCATCGGGAGCGTGGTGCAGCCTCGTCCGCATGCGGTATCTGGTCGCCGTCCGCAGGTCCTCGATTATCCCGTAGTCCTCGGTCGGCGGCGGCACTGCTCAGACCTTCGGAATGATGATCCACAGGATGATGTACGCCAGCTCCCCGGCTCCGACCAGCCCGAAGACCACGAACAGGATACGGACGAGGCCGCGCGAGAGACGGAACCGATCGGCCAGGGCCGCGCAGACTCCGGCGATCCACTTTCCTTCACGAGGGCGTACCAGGCGACTAGTCACCATCGCACCGTAATACCCGGATGGCACCGAATCACGCAGACTCCGGTGATCCGGTGTTCCGCTTCGGCGCGATGGGGGATCCACCGGTCTGGTGGCTGCTTGTGGCGCGTCGCCGCAAGCGGATCGTGAAGGTCAAGGCCGGCTACGTCGCCAGGTCGCCCGCATCGCCGATTGCGGGTAACCGCAGACACTGTCGGGACCTCGCCTGAGCGTGAGCGCTATCACCTGCGAGTCCCGCCGACCGTCCGTACGGTGAGGCCTACGTGCCCGCGGGCCAGCCCGTCGCAGAACCGGGAGCCTCGCAATGGACGTGCCTGCCGTTGTCTGGTGGCTGACGATTGTCGGAATCCAGCACCAACGCGGGCGGAGTTCAGCGGGAGGCGCTTACCCGGCGAACTCTCGAACCGGGTGACCAGTCACCCCGACGACCGCTCGAAACAATGATCCCGCCAATGGGTCCATCCCTGGCTCGAGGCCTTCTCGTGACGTGGTGATGAACATCTGGTCCAGATGGGGACCGCCGAAAGTGCAGGCGGTGACTTTTCTGGTGGGCAGCTCGATCACCCCATCGAGCACGCCATCAGGGGTGTAACGCCACACTGCACCGCCGCCGAAGAGCGCCACCCAGACGCCGCCTTGCTCGTCGACGGTCAAGCCGTCGGGACGGCCGGTCTCAGCTGGTACCACTGCGAACGGACGCCGCCCAGTCAATCCAGAGTCCCGGTCATAGTCGAAGACGTCAATGCGGTGGGTAGCTGTGTCATTATAGTAGGCGAAGGCATTGTCTGGGCTCCACTCCAGTCCGTTCGAAACGGTGACATGCTCCAACACCACGCGCACGGAGCCGTCCGGATCAAGCCGGTACAGCGCACCAGCACCGAGCTGTTGATCATAGGCCATTGAACCGCAGTAGAAGCGACCGTCGGGATCGCAGCCTCCCTCGTTCATGCGCACGTGATCATCAATCCACAGCTCGTCCAGGTACGTGAGCGTCTCGTCGGTGTCTTCCAGCGCGAAGCCCCGCTCAACGCCAATGACCGCACCGCCCTGACGGCGAGGTCGAATAGCGGCGGCGACGCTGCCGACGTGGCGCCGATTGATCGTGCCGTCGTCCGCCAGGGACAGTACGTCACCGGCCAACATGTCTACCCAACGCAGGCCACCCCACCGCATCGACCAGACCGGCCCCTCACCGTGGTAAGCCACTGGGTCGGTTACTTGTTCAGCCCGCATGATTGCGCCTCCTCTGCCTGCACACCATCCAAGCCTTGCGTCGGTGCGACTGTCCACCCCCCCAACCCATTCCGGCAGTAGGAGGCGGACCTGCTGAGTGAACTGTTTCCGTGCACGCTCAGCGGCATGCACGCCTAACGATCCAGCCGAAGATCACCCGTGGACGATCCAGGTAGCGGCAGGGGGGTTTAGGCTTTAGGGACCGGCGTAGGCAGCGGTTGGGAGGCGCGGCCATGGCGGTGTTGACCTCGGCGAACGTTCGGTACGTCACTCTGGTAGCCGCGGGGGCTGCCCTGGGCGGGTTTCTCTTCGGTTTCGACGCCTCCACGATGAACGCGGCGATCCCTGGCTTCCGCGCGACGCTGGGGCTCGGTGCCAGGACGGTCGGTTTCGTCGCGGTGATCGCGCTGATCGGCTGCGCGGTCGGGGCGTGGTTCGCAGGCCCGGTGTCGACGCGGCTGGACCGCAACCGGGTCATGCTCATCGCGGGCACCGGCATCACGGTTGGATCGTTGGCCGCCGCGCTCAGCAACCAGGTGGTGCTGACGGGTCTGGCCCGACTGGGGGTCGGCTTGGGCATCGGCGCCGCGAGCGCCGTGGTCCCCGCCTATCCGCGGCCGGCTTGGATCACTGTGGCAGTTCGCCATCGTCATCGGTCAGCTCCTCGGCCTGCTGTCGGGTTACGGCATCGCGTGGTGGGCCGGCGCGGAGGCGGCTCTTATGCCGTGGGGCGGCGCCGCCTGGCGCTGGATGTTTGTCGTGGTGGCCATCCTCGCGACGGCTTACCATGGTGTTCGGTAACTCGTCGGGCAAAGTGTGGAAACTCGTGCAGCGATCGATCCAGACTGCCGGTCTTGTCGTCGTGCCCGAGGCGCTCGTAGTGCTTGATAAGGGACAACGCTCCGTCAAGGGTCTTGTCTCTGGCTTTGAGCATGTCGCGACTCTGGATCTCGTCATCACTATGCGTTCAAGCGCAGGTGATGCGCCCGAACTGCGGGATGTATCGGAAAACGAGGTAGCCCAAGCCACAAGTGAACTCGCTCGCCGCGGTCAAGCCACCTCGCCGAGCCATCTCTGCTTGAGCCAGAACCCGGTGTCGAACGGCGCGGTGGGGGGTGTCCGGCGGTGCCGTCGCCGCAGATCACGGTGGGCTGGTAACCGGCGGCAGCCAGGTCGGCGCGGGCTTGCGCGGCCAGCACCGGGTCAACTTCAATCGTGGTCACCTGATGATCACCCACGTGGCCGGCGAGCAGGGCGGCGTTGTAGCCGGTGCCGGTGCCGATCTCCAACCCCGACCGCCCCGGTCCCGCCGTGGCCGTGGCCCACCAGCCACTCATTGCCCGACGAGGGCAGTGCATCCCTGAAAGGAGGTGAAGCTGACAAGCACGCATCTTCGCCTGACCGGCACGTCAGCTCGCGGCGGGGTGGGTGCCCGGCTGGTGGTTCGCGAGCGTTGCAGGAACTCGCCGAGGGCCAGGGTATCCCGGGAGGGGTGCTCGATGAACTCGTACCGCTCGATCAGGCCGGGCGTGACTTGCAGAGTGTTGTTCGTCCGCAGCAGCGTCTCGTTGATCCCGGCATTCGGGTAGATCAACCGACGTTGGCACGATCTACCTCCGTTTCCCCGTTCCGCCCCCCAAGTGGAGTAGGCTGTTGCCTCTGTGATCGCCTTCCTCGGCGCCGGTCACGAGAGCGCGGCGATCACTTCGTCTGCGGTCACCGGCAGGGAGAACATCGGGTAGTCGAACTTGATGGCGTTGTCGTGCTCTTGCTGTGACGTGGCTGCGACGCAGTCGGTCAGGGTGATGACGCGGTAGCCGTTCTCGTAGCCGGTGCGCATGGTGGACTCGACGCAGCAGTTGGTCAGGAAGCCACCCAGGACGATCGTGGTGATGCCCTTGCTGCGCAGGATGAAGTCGAGGTTCGTGCTGGCGAAGGTGTCCAGGCCGCGCTTGCCCTCGACCACGATGTCGCCCTCCTGCGGGGCGAGGTCGTCCACGATCGAGGCCCCCCATCTGCCCTGGACGAACGCCTTCCCGTCGACCACGCCCTTGAGGATGCCGTAGGGGTGCGAGGAGATTTCATGGTAGCCCTCGGCGAAGGCGATCGGCGCGTGCATGATCGTCGCTCCGGCGGCGCGGGCGGCCTGGACCACCGCGACCGTCTTGGCGAGCATCCCGGTGGTGACCATCACCTCGCGGACCGCGCCGTGCAGCACGCCGCCCTCGCTGGTGAAGTCGTTCTGGTACTCGATCAGCACCACCGCGGTGGTGGCCGGATCCAGGGTCAACTCCGTCATCGGTGACACCCCACTTCTCGGTCGGTGATCAGTGCTGGACTGAGTCAACGGTCACAAGCCAGCAAGGGCAATGCGGCAGACGAGTTACTCCCCGCTCCGGCCGGCTGGTTCGCCGTGATCGTCAATGACGCAGGCTCGTTACGGGTGGTGATGCTCTCGAGGCACGGGGCGAGCACCTGCGGGGCTCGGTAACTATCGGTTGGACGGCTGGGTCAACAAGATCGACCGCTGGTGAGCCCGCCGGGGGCCGCGATTACTCGAATGGGGATGGGTCGCCGGCGCCCCGGCGCACGATCTCGGGTTCGGATCCGCAGAAGTCGATCACGGTCGTCGGCTCGGTGCCGCAGTCGCCCGAGTCGATGACCGCGTCCACCGCATGGTCGAGTCGTTTCTTGATCTCCCAGCCCTGGGTCAGTGGTTCGGGCTCGTCGGGGAGCAGCCGCGTGGACGACACTAGCGGCTCCCCCAGCTCGGCCAGCAGCGCCTGCGCCACGGTGTGCTGCGGAATCCGCACCCCCACGGTCTTCTTCTTCGGGCGCAGCAGCCGGCGCGGGACCTCCTTCGTCGCGGGCAGGATGAACGTGTAGCTCCCCGGGGTCGAGGCCTTGATCAGCCGGAACACCGTGTTGCTGACCTGGACGA
>DASTLT010000013.1:0-3272 GCA_035714625.1 Pseudonocardiaceae bacterium
TTCAGGCCCGCGAACTGAGCGCTTAACTGGACGCCAAGTGAGCGCTTAACTTCGGCCTCGACGGTCGAGCGCGACCTGGGAAAACGAGCTTCCGCACAGCGGTTCCCGGTGGTTTGCTGACACGGAAGAGGTCACAGGTTCAAACCCTGTCGCGCCCACCACTGCTTTCGCAGCTCAGAGCGTCGTCAGCGCCCGAGCCGGCCAGCTCACCTCGTGGCTGGGCCGCGCTGGGGCCGCGTGGCCATCCCGGGCCGCCGAGCTCATGGGCCTTCGAGGCGAGTCCACTCGGGGCAGTCGGCTCGACAACGACCACAGAGCGTAGTTGCGCGTCCGGCCCCAGGGTAGCCGCCGGCGGCGAGCGACCCAGGCCAGGGTGGTCTCCCTGGTCGGTCAGCAGCCGAGCGCGGCCGGCGCCTCGCCCGAGCGTGACCCGGCGCAGGTCCGCGACCCGCGACTGCCACCCTCCCCGACCGGGGCCCACGACCTCTGCAGCGTCGCCTGCGTCCAAGCCCCGCCGGCGTCGACGGAGCCGCTCGGGCACGCGGCAAGCCACGCCGAACCCAACGCACTCCAGCCGTGAAGGTCTGCCGGACCGGCGGTCCCAAGGGCCACGGCGGGCTGACCGGAGACGGGACGGACGCCACAGGACGGACGGGCGGACACCAGCCGGTTGGACGCCGGACGGCCGGACGCCGGACGGCGTGACAGGCCGGTCCCGGACGGACACCCGACGCGCGGACACCGGACGGCTGGACACCGGGCCGGACGAGGAACCGGCCTGGGCGGACGTCCAATGGTGGACAAGGACCGGCAGTGGACTACGGCGGACAGCTCGGCCTACCTGACCACGGCGACGTCTACGATCGGGACACCGCCCAGAAGCCGGGTAGGCGCCGCCTGGTGCGGTCAGCAACCGGGACAGCTCCGCAGGAGACGACCCCGCCAAGGGCTGGCTACCGCCGCGATCAGGCAGCTGCAGGGGTGGCACTCCGATCTCCAGCCCGCGCCTTGGCGCACTGCTGTCGTGTGCTGGAGTTGGAGGGTACGAGGAGAGGGCAATGGGACTACGGAAAGGTGAAAGAGTGCGAAGTCGGTCTGGTGCGGCAGTGCTGATGGAGGTGGCAGAGGTAGTGAGGAAGGGGCGTGCTGAAGGAGGTAGTGATGGTCAGGACGGTGTTCGCGGAGAGGTTGGTTGGGTGAGGGGCTGGCGCGGAAGCGGCTGCTCCGTTTCCAACCCCTCCCCGTCGAGTGAAATGGGCCGCTGCGGAGGGGGCGCTGCAGGCGCAACTCCGCATCGTGGGCTTCCGGCCAGCCCAGGCGCTGCTGTGTCACGCGACACCATGGTGGTGTGTCGCACGGCACTGCGTGTGTTGGCGTGGTGCTGTTTGCTTTCGCTGCGGGCCGCGGGTCGGGGAGCCACGGCCGTCACCTCCTGGAACAGGGGTCCCAATGAGCCCCGATGGTGTTCACGAACGATTGCGCCCCACCGCGTCTCCACCCGACGGCGCGGGGGCACCGCGGAGCGAGCAGGCCACGGCTCCCGCCCACCCGCCATCTGACGGTGCCGCGTTCGCGACGCCACCGGCCATTGCACTCCCCAGGGCGGCGGGGCGATCTGCGGCATCGGCACGAACCTCACCGCCAACCCCATCACCGCGACGCCCCCCCAACGGCCCATTCTCACCGGTCGCGGGCGGTCCATTGGAACGGGCGGGATGCAGCTGGCGTCGAGGATCGTGACCCTCTGGGGCGCGGCCGCTGCGGGTTGGCCTAGTGGTGGGGATCTGCCTGCGGTGGATGCCGATTGGCCAGTCCTCAACTGCGCCTCGCCGCACGCGTGCCCGATCGCGGTCCTCGGTCGCCCGTTGCCGCCGATGCAGGGTCCCAGGTGCCCGGGCAGGCATTACGAACGGGTTGAGCCGCCGGTCCTACGGGTTCGGCTGCTTGGCGGCTTCTCGCCGCAGATCGGGTCGCGGGCAGTTTCGAAGAGCGCCTGGCGGCTGCACCAGGCAACGACCGAGTAAGGGAGAGCAGGATGAAGCTGGACCTCGAGCGGTTCAAGGGCACGCTGCCCTACGCCAGCGAGCTTCTGGGCATCTACCAGCCGCTGCTGGGGTGGAAGTCCAAGATGACCGAGGACCGAAGGGCCAAGGGCCAGGATTCGGTGCTCGGAGCCTTCAGTGAGCGCGCGATCTCCCGGACCAGTCCCAACGTCAACGTGCAGGAGGACAACGGTGCTTGGGCCGTGACAAACCTCCACGTCCTGGACGTGGTCAGCACCCGGTTCGTGCCGCGGGTCGCCACCGAGCTCGACTCCATCATCGCCCGTGTGATCGCCGGCCAGCTTCCCGTCGACAGCAAGCCCACGCCGGGGCAGTGGAGTGCGCTGCTGGCACGGCCGGCCTTGGACGCGCAGCTGCAAACAGTCAAGGACATCATCGCGAGCTTGGGACAGGAGCATGCTGGGCCGGAGCCGGCAGGCATGGCCGAGCTGCGCGCCTACCTTGACGGCGTCGTAAAGCGGTTTCAGGAACGCGACAAGCAAGGCATCGAAGTGCTGAAGGCAATCCTTGACCGGGAAGTGTCGGTCGCGACCTATCTGAACTGGCTCTCGGAGCACAAGCCAGAGCTGCTCGACATGCTCTTTTACCGCACGGTCACCGACCCCTTCCAAGACCTGCTGGTCTACAACCAGGACCCACTCGCCAGCTTCGGCGGGAACGGTCTGGAGGTGGTGTTGTCGCCGATCGGGCTGGTACATCTGTTTCGGCAGTACTTCTTCGAGTTCGACACCTTCTTGGGACCACCGGTCGGCCACATCTGGCTTCCGCCCGGGTCCACCCTGGAGCTGGTGGAGGTGACCACCCGCCGGACGCTGACCGAGCGTGATCTTGAGTTCCTGACGGAGACGACGGACAAGACCGAGAAGAATGTCACCGTCCACGACGAGCTGTCGACGGCTATCCGTGAGGAGAACAGAAGCGACCTCAAGTTCGGCTTCGGCGCCAGCGTCAACTACCACAACGGCACCGTCGACGCCGGCGCGCACGCGGACCTCTCGCTGGACAACTCCCGCACCAGCGCGCGCGAGACCGCCCACAAGCAGATGCGCGAACAGTCCGAGAAGCTCACCTCCGAGATCCACAAAAGCTTCAAGTCGTCCTTCAAGACGGTAGTGGAGACGACCGACACCTCCAGCCGGCGGTACATGCTCCAAAACACCACGAACAACCTCATCAACTACGAGCTGCGCCGGAAGATGCGGCAGGTCG
>DASTLT010000014.1:0-7408 GCA_035714625.1 Pseudonocardiaceae bacterium
AACACTGAGCACGCGATCCCTTCAGTCGAGGTCAGAGATCATCCGTTCACTATCCATTCGTCACGATAAGGCAGGGCTCACCGGTGGGCCAATAGGCTCGATTGGATGACGGTTCCTGTGATCACCTCGACGAGGAACTCAAAACACCCAGTCCACCACCGCTCGAGCGCTACAGTACCATGTCATCTGGACGCCACTGATAAACGTACCAGAGCGTCGAGCACTTCGGCGCCGTCCTGACAGAGCGGCTCAAGAGTGCAATGCGACGTCTTGTGAGAACGACCCCTCTTACCGGAGCGCCGCTGCCTTTACCAGCACCGCTCGAACGGGAATCCCTGACAACCAGCCACCCCCACAAACTACACTGCTTTGCGTTTAGTCCGGTATCACGAAACGTGCTACGGACGCGGCCATCCGGATCGTGCCGAGGCCGGTGGGGTGGAAGGGGTTGCTGTCGTCGAGCCCTTGGATGTCGGGTCCGAGTTGGTCGTGGCTGGGCTGGCAGAGCGGGGTGAGCGCCGGGTTCACCACATCGAAGCGATATTTCTCGGCGCCGCTGGTGAGCACGCTGTTGAGCGCGTCATTCCAACTCGAGAGCAATGTGATCTTCTCGTCGTTCAGCCCCTTGGCCTGGGCCGGGCCCCGCGCGTCGGGGCAATCCGCGCCTGGCTTGAAGACATCGTAGGACGTCACGACGATAATCTGGGGAGCGCCGGGAAGGCCGTTGAGGTCCTGCAGGAGGTTGCCGTATTCCTTGTCGAAGGCGGCCAGCCGGTAGGCGAACTCGCCCTGAGTCAGGTTGTCGGAACAGTTCGCGGCGATATAGCAGTACGTCATGAAGTCCACCCAGGAGACGTCATTGGGCCCGATGACGACGACCACGAATTGCAGCCCGGCTACCTGCTTCAACTTCCCGACCTGAGGCGGCAATTGACGCTCGCCGTGCTGCTGGGGTCCCCGCAGGCCGCTTGCGATGGACGCACCAGCGCAGGACAGGTTGAGTACCTGCGCCGACACCAGCCTGCCGATCTCGTGGGCCAAGGAGTCGGAGCTGCGCTGGCAGGCCACGTCGTCGGCGGTGGCGCCCTCGACCGGGGGACCACCGACCCGCGATGCCCGGGAGTCACCGATAACGGCGCCGGCGTACCCATGAACTGGTGGCCCGACCGGCGACGGCGACAGGTGGTAGTTACCCACGAGCTGGGACAACGAGGTGACGCCCTGCAGTCCGCGAACGGCACCGGAGTAGGCCAGCGCGCCGGCCGTCCCCCAGCCCAACAGTGCGGCGACCAACGCAATGACGGTCATCCAGCGGATCTGGACGATACTGCGGTGCCAGATCTCGGCCACCGTCAGCCGCCGGTCCCGCGTGTGAGTCTGCCGTCGGAGAGTGATGAGGATCCTGATGCAGCTTGCGACGGCGGCCGCCGCCAGCACGAAGCAGACCAGCCCGAAAGCGCCCCAGGCGTACCATTTCCGGAAACCATTGCCCAACGTGTTGATCGCGTGGGTCTGCGCCTGGTGGGTCGTCGCAGGATCGAAAACCGCTGCCGCCGCAGCATTGCGTTGCACCGGCCCGATCACCAACTGCGGCCGAAGCGGTCCATAAACCTGCAAACGCGGGATGTCGAACTCGGTGTTGCCGATCTGCACCACCTGCGCTGGCCCGGAGATCGATAGGCTCGGTGTCCGAGCGCCGACCGAAAGGTGTTGCCCGACGGCCACGATCTCCTGATTAGGGGTCAGCAGAATCGCGATCGGAATACCGACGAAGAGGCAGCACAGCACGAGGACCAGCGTCGGCCACGACCGAAGCTCCCGGACCAGCGCGCCGCGCCGCAGTCGGCGGGACGGCGGGCTGTCCGTCGTATCCAAGACGAGGGATGACCCGCTCGGGCCTGGCTGGGCGGTCATAAGCCCTTGGTACCATCCGAAGCTGGGCGCCTCCATGAGATCTGAGCTGCCTACGCCCCACCTCTCGGGTCGCCCAGCGGACCGCGGTGCGGTCAGGCCGCCGGAACAAGGTCGGCCTACACCGCCGCCGCGGCCCCTACCCGCTCCACCATGTGCAGCTTCGGCCGCGCCATGGCCTCTCTCCGGCGTGCCGGTCTCATCGCGGTCCGGCACCGCTACGACCACCCGTACCTTCGGATGCGGCGCGCTGCGACAGGCCGCGCTGGTATGTCCGTTTCGCCCACTACCGGTGATCTTGCGAAAGTGGCCCCCTGACCTGCGGCGATGCTGCGCCTGACCGCGACGTTTCCGCAGGTCACCGAGTCGGGCTTGATGCCGGGCAGCTCTTCACTCGCCCCGGTGCACACGATCGGGCCACCGGTAGCTAGCCTGGCGCCCGCACCCTCACCGAGGTGTCCGCCCCGGGGTAGCTCCCCGGGGCATCGGTGGGGGCTACCTCGGTGAATGAAGGGTGCTTCGGTGGCTGCTGAGGAAGCGCGCACGATCGGTCAGCAGGTCCGGCGGATCCGTAAGGCCCGGGGCAAGTCGCGGCGGGTGCTCGCCGAGCTGGCGGGGATGAGCCGGACGACCCTGCAACGGATCGAGAGCGGGCAGCGGACGCTGGAGAAGCACTCAGAGATCATCGCGCTGGCCAATGCGCTGCAGATCACCCCTTCGGAGCTGACCCGGCTGCCGGTGCCCGCACCCGCCAATGGGCAGACCGACTCCGCGATCCAGGCGGTGTTCCTGGCCCTGATGGCAGCCAGCCGCCACCACCCCGAGGGCCAGGTCCTGCCGGTGGAGGCACTACGGGCCCGGGTCACAGCGACCGTGCAGGCTCACTGCCGCTGCGATCGCGGCGGTGAGGTCGGTGCTGCGCTGCCCGGCTTGATCCGGGACCTGCATACCTCGATCGCGGCAGGCCGGGATGTCGGCGAGCTGCTCGAGTTGGCGGTGCTGCTGCATGCCAATGCCACCGTGGGGTGGTTGCGGGTCGCTGGGGCACCGATCGAGCTGCGGGAGCTGGCCGCTGGCCTGGCCACCCGGGCCGCGGAAGACCGCGACACGCCGGAGGCACGGGGCCTGGCCGTCTACGGCGGACTCTTCGTGCTGATCACCGCGGGAGCGGTCGATCTGGCGCGGGCCGAGCTGGACTCGGTGCGCGTGCCCACCCGCACCCCACAGGGGATGCAGCTTGCGGGCACGCTGGCGCTGTGCCGCTCGTACCTGGCCGCGGTGGAGTTCCGGCACGGCGAGGTGGAGGCACCGCTGGAGTACGCCGCTGAACTGGCAGCACGCACCGGGGAGATCAATGCCTACGGGCTGGGGTTCGGCCCGCAAGACGTGGGGCAGTGGCGGGCACGCTCCGTGCTGGAGACCGGGGATCCCGAACTGGCGGCCCGGATCGCGGAGGGCTTGCGGCCAGAGACCCACCTACTGCGATCGCGCCAGGGTGACTACTGGGTCACCTACGGCCAGGCACTGTCCCGGCTACGCGGCCGTCACGAGGATTCTGTCCAGGCGTTTCGCCGCGCAGCGCTGATCTCACCACACCACGTGGTGCGCAACCCATTTGCCCGCGACGTGCTCGCCGAGTTGCTCACCCGGGTGCGCCCCGACTCCCCGGCCGGGCGGGAGCTGCACAGGATGGCGTACCGGGCTGGGCTGCCGGTGTAGTCCATCTAGGTAGCTGGTCCATTTTCGTGCCACCCCTTGCTGTCGTCCGGCCACGCTCTGTCGCTCACACCGGTCGGGGCGGTTCCGGACATTCTTATGGGGAAAGTGGGGCGAGTCAGACGATGGACATTGTGATTTGGCCACGGCGGCCCAGACGCTGGACACCTATAGCCATCTGTGGCCGGAGGAGGACGACACAACCCGGCTGGCCGTAGACCGCGCACTCGGCAAGATCAGCCGGGTTGCGGACTCTGCGCGGACCGAGATCGCACCATGAGGGCATCTATGCAGGTCAGCGGCTTGGGGCGGGCGAGCTGGCCTGTAAGCCGGATCCTGTGCACCGGGTGCCTTGCGGCGTCCCGGCCGGCGGTCATCCCTCTCGGCCTGCCGTCACCGGCAGGCTCTAGCGGCCTACCCGCAGGCATCGGGCGGGCCACCCTCGATCGCCTGCGCAGCGCGCCGTGGACCGGCACGCCTCTTGGCCTTGCTCCGGGTGGGGTTTACCGAGCCGTCCCGGTCACCCGGGACGCTGGTGGTCTCTTACACCACCGTTTCACCCTTACCCCGGCCCCGTCGATCTCTCGGGGCGGGGCGGTCTGTTTTCTGTGGCACTGTCCCGCGGGTCACCCCGGGTTGCCGTTAGCAACCACCCTGCCCTGCGGAGTCCGGACTTTCCTCGGCGGGCCCGCCTAGCGAGCCCGACGCGACCGCCCGGCCAGCTCGTCCGCCCCCTCAGCATAGTCAGCCCCGCGTCGGGTTAGCGTGGCCCCTCGTGCCACCCGCCGATCTTGCTCTGCTGGTCGTCACCGGCATCCTGTCCGGGATCGTCAACGCGGTGGCCGGAGGTGGGTCGCTGCTGCTGTTCCCGGCGTTGCTGGCAGTGGGTTTCACCCCGCTCGCGGCGAACGTCACCAACTCGGTGGCCCAGTCTCCCGGCTACCTGGGGCTGGCCCTGGGCAGCCGGCCGGAGCTGCGCGGGCAACGGGCCCGGGTGAGCTCCACTGCGGGGGCAGCGGTGGCCGGCTCCCTGGTGGGCAGCTTGCTGCTGCTCGTGGTCCCCGCCGAGGTGTTCGACGCGGTGGTGCCCGCGCTGGTGGCGCTGGCCAGCGTGCTGCTCGGGGTGCAGCCGTGGCTCGCCCGGTGGGTCGGCGAGCCCACCCCCGGCGCTCCGGACCGGCGCGCGGTCCTGCTGCCTTCGGTGTTCCTCGCCGCGGTCTACGGCGGCTACTTCGGCGGGGCGCTGGGGATCATCCTGGTCGCCGTGCTCGCCCTGACCGCCCATGACGACCTGCGCCGGCTCAACGCCGTCAAGGGTGTCCTGTCGCTGGTCATCAGCGTGGTCAGTGTGGTGGTGTTCGCGCTCGGCGCTCCGGTGGACTGGCTGGTGGTCGCGCTGGTCGCACCCGCCACCCTGGCCGGGGGCTTTCTTGGCGCGAAGCTCGCAGGTCGGTTGCCCGCCCGAGGGTTGCGGGTGGCGGTGGTCGTCGTGGGCCTGGCGGTGACGGTCTACCTGATACTCAGATGAGCGAGGCGTGCAGGGAATGCGGACATGTCGGACATGAGAGCCCGACACACCGTGCAGGAGTGCCCGCCATGCGGGGGTTAGGGGAGGTGGGAGGTGTCGTTGACGAGGCGGACCGAGGCGGGACCGTCGGGGTAGAACTCGGCGATGGACAGCGACGCGAGGTCCAGGTGCAGGCGAAAGAGCAGGGAGGGGCCGGCGTCCAGGGCCATCCGCAGCAGCGCCTTGATCGGGGTGACGTGGGTGACCGCGATCAGCGTGGCGTCGGGGTACTCGGCGAGGAGCTGGTCGCGCACCCGGCGCACCCGGCGGTGCACCGCGTCCATGCTCTCCCCACCGGGCGGGGCCACCGAGGTGTCGGTGAGCCAGCGCGCGTGCAGCTCCGGGTCCCGCTGCCGGGCTTCGGCGAAGGTCAACCCCTCCCAGGCGCCGAAGTCGGTCTCGATCAGCCCGTCGTGCACGACCAGCGGCACGCCCAGCGCGTCGGCGACGGGCTTGGCGGTTTGGCGAGCGCGCAGCGTGGGTGAGCTGAGCACCGCGCTCACCCCGTTGGTAGTGGCCAGCCGCGCCGCGGCCGCAGCGGCCTGCCGCTCCCCCAGCTCGGTGAGCGGCAGGTCCCGGCGCCCGGAGTAGCGGCGCTGCGCGGAGTACTCGGTCTGCCCGTGCCGCAGCAGCAGCAACCGGGTGGGGGGGCTGGTGGTGCCGGTCCAGTGCGCGGGCGGCGCGGTCTGGGCGCCGGAATTGGGCGGGGCCTGCGCCTGGGCGTCCATCGCCTGGTTGGCCAGCCGGTCGGCGTGCGCGTTGCGGGCCCGGGGCACCCAGGTGTAGCGGACCCCGCCGAGTCGACGGGCCAGCGCGGCGGCCTCGCTGGCCAGCGGACGCAGGTGCGGCTGCTTGACCTGCCACCGTCCGCTCATCTGCTCCACGATCAGCTTGGAGTCCAGCCGTACCTCGGCCGACTCCGCCCCGGCCTCGACCGCGGCCCGCAGCCCGGCGATGAGCCCCGAGTACTCCGCCACGTTGTTGGTCGTGGTGCCCAGCCCACCGGAGAGCTCGGCGAGCACCTCGCCGGTGCCGGCGTCGCGCACCACCGCCCCGTACCCGGCCGGGCCGGGGTTGCCGCGCGAGCCGCCGTCGGCCTCGATGATGACGCTCCTGGGCACTACCGCGCGCCCCCTGGCAACCCGGACTCGGGCGTGCGGACCAGCAGCACGCCGCATTCCTCGCAGCGCAGCACCTCGTCCGGGGGGGCGTCGCGCAGCCGTCCGATGGCGGTGCGGTCCAGCTCCAGCCGGCAGGCACCGCAACGCTGCTGGCGCAGCGGCGCCGCTCCGGTCCCTCGCTGGGCGCGGATCCGCTCGTAGAGGGTGACGAGATCCGCGGGCAGCTCACCGAGCAGGGTGTTGCGCTGCGCCCTGCGCCGTGCCTCGATGGCGTCGAGGTCGGCCAGGGCGTCGTCGCGGCGGCGGGCGGCGGCGGCCAGCCGCTGCTCGACCTCGCCCAGCGCGGCCCGGCTGCGCGCCAGATCGGCGTCGAGGGCCTCGCGCTGCTCCATCACCTCGAGCAGGTCGTCTTCCAGCACGCCCTGGCGGCGCTGCAGGGTGGCCAGCTCGTGCTGCAGGTCCTCCAACTGCTTGGCGGAGCTGATTGACCCGGAGTCCATCAGCCCGCGGTCGCGGTCCTCGCGGGCCCGCACCTGGTCAATCTCGGCCTCCAGCTTGCGGATCTCACGGTCCAGGTCCGAGGCGGTGGTGTCGGTGGCGACCAGCGCGTCGCGTCCCGAGCGCAGGTCCCGCTCGGCCTGCTCGATCTCGGCCAGCTCGGGCAGCGACCGGCGCCGGTGGGCGGTGCGGGCCAGCTCGGCATCCACCTCGGCGAGGTCCAGCAACCGGCGTTGCGCGGCGGGGTCAGCCTTCACCGCGGGGACCTCCCTGGTGTTGCGGCCGAGCCGATTGTCCAGGGATCGGTGCGGCACTGCGAGACACGGACGTCGACCGTACCGCCGAACGACGCCAACACCACCGACACGTCGCGCAGCCTCGCCGTCACGGACCGACCTGCGCAGCAGCCAGCGCGGCGCGCAGCCCGGCCACCAGCACCGTCGCGATCTCCGGGGGCCGGACCGCGACCCGCAGGTGGTCGGGGGTGAGGCCGGGGAACGTGTCCGCGCGCCGGACCGCGATGCCACCCGCCCGCAGCACCGCCCGGATCCGCTGCCCATCCGGCACGTGCAGCAGCAGGTAGGGCGCCGCAGCC
>DASTLT010000015.1:0-25091 GCA_035714625.1 Pseudonocardiaceae bacterium
AAATTCCGCAATCGGGTCCGCACCCCGCTGCCCTGCCACCGAGGTTTCCCTCCCCGACGTGTCCGGCGTCGTCCGACGTCCGTATCTGGCCACCCCTGACGACCAGCGGCCCATCCACGTCTGTCCGGAGTGAGTCCGATGTTGCTGACAGCCCGCCTGCTGCTCAGCTTCGGTGATTCTGCACCTGCACTGACCATGAAGGAAGGAATGCTATGCGCTGGATCGCACGTACCGCCGCAACCACCGCCGCCGCCCTCGCACTGGCCTTGCCCACCGGGGCCGCCGCCCTCGCGGCGTCACCCGCCAGTGTCTCTCCGGCGACCGCCACCCTGGCTGCGGCGAGCTGCCATTACCGCGTCACCGGGGACGGCGTCGCCGTCCGTCGCGCTCCGGACACAACCGCCCATGTGATCAAGCGCAAGAACAGGGGCGACCAGGTCACCGGGCCGTGCAACGACTACTTCAACGACGGCCGGTGGTGGACTCAGGTTTACCTCGGCAGCGGAGGGACGGCCTGGATGGCCAGCGCCTTCCTGGAATACCGCGGCTACTGGTAGCCAGCACGGGCGGCAGGGGCTGGTCGAGGGGGGCCGACCAGCCCCTGCCGCCCGGTTACCCTGGGCTGTCGCCCTGCTGAGCCTGATCCAGTGCGGCCAGCGCAGCGCGGATGTTGTCGGCCTCAGGGAGGGCGAGGTCGGTGTAGTGGGTGAGGGCCTGGCGCCAGTTGTCGCGGGCCTGCTCGGGGTCGTCGATGCTGTAGTAGGTGTGGGCCAGGCCGCTGTAGGCGCGGGCCTGCTCGTAGCGGTCGCCAATCTCGGTGGCCACGGTCAGCGCCGCGGTGTGCTGGATGAACGCGTCCTGGGGCTGCCCCATGCGGAGACGGGTTTCGCCGAAGCTGTTGAGCGCCTTGGCCTCACCGCCCCGGTCCCCGATCTCGCGGAAGAGGATGAGGGCCAGTTGGTGCTGCTCAGCGGCCTCCTGGTGGCGGCCTTGCCGCGAATAGACGATGCCGAGGTTGTCCAGTGCGGCGGCTTCGACCACCCGGTCGCCGGCGTCACGGGCCAGGACCAGGGCCTGCTGGTGATGCTCGGCGGCCTGCTGGAACCCGCCCTGCTGGGCGTAGAAGATGCCGAGGTTGTCCAGCGCGCGGGCCTCACCGGGCCGGTGGCCGATATAGCGGGCCAGGGCCAGCGTCTGCTGGTGATGCTCGGCGGCCTGCTCGAACCGGCCCTGCCGCGCGTAAAGGCCACCGAGGTTGCCCAGCGCCCGGGCCTCGCCAGCCCGGTCACCAATCGCGCGGAACAGCGCCAGCGCCTGCTGGAAATACTCGGCGGCCTGCGCAAACCGGCCCTGCCGCGCGTAGACGACACCGAGGTTGCCCAGCGCCCGACCCTCCCCCGGGCGGTCACCGATCGCGCGGGACAGCGCCAGCGCCTGCTGGTGGTGCTCGCCGGCCTGCTGATTGTGCCCTTGCTGCTGGTACACGACACCCAGGCTGGTCAACGCATGGGCTTCGGCGGACCGGTCGCCGGTGTGCCGGGCGGCGCGCAGGGCGTGCGTGTGGATGCTCAGCGCATCGGCGTAATACCCGCCGGTGTCGTAATAGCGGAACAGCGTGGTAGCCAGCCGGGTGGTGTGCGCAGGCCACCCATGGGCAGCGGTATAGGCGCAGGCCGTGGCGAGGGTAGCCCGTTCGGCGTCCAGCCAGGCCCGGGCCGCGGTCGGGTCGGACATCGGCGGGCCGGGAGTGGCCGGGGCGGGGATGCGGGGCCGGTGGTGGCGCTCAGCGGGAACCCGGGTGTCCATCGCGGCCGCGGCGGTGGCCAGGTAGTGATCGAACAACCGGGTCAGCGCAGCTCGGCGCTCCGGTTCGGAGTCCTCGGTCGCAGCGAGCTGGTTGGCGTAGGCGCGCAGCAGGTCATGCATGCCGTAGCGGCCCAGGCTGGTGGGCTGGATCAGGTGCGCCCGGTCCAGCAGATCGAGCAACTGCTGCCCTCGGTCGCGGCCGGTGTTGATCAGCGCTGTAGCGGCGTAGGAATCCAGGTCCGGGCCAGGATGCAGGCTCAACAGCCGAAACGCCCGCGCCGCCTCGGCTGAGAGGTGCTGGTAGGACCAGGAGAACACGCTGCTGACCGCGGTGCGCGGGTCACCACCGGCATCCAGCAGGTCCAGCCGCCGCTGCTGGTCACCCAGCTCGGCGACCAGCGCGGCCAGGCTGGTAGACGGCCGGGCGGCGGCCAGCTCGGCCGCCACCCGCAGCGCCAGCGGCAGCCAGGCACACTGCGCGGCCAGGGTCTTCGCCGCCTCGGGCTCGGCCTCGACCCGCTCACCGATCAACACCCGCAACAGCGCCACCGCATCCTCCGGCGGGAGCAGATCCAGATCCAGACGCCGGGCCCCGTGCCGGGCCACCAGCCCGGCCAGCGAGTCCCGGCTGGTCACCAGCACCAGACACGACGAGGTGCCGGGCAGCAGCGGGCGGATCTGCTCGACACTGGTGGCGTTGTCCAGCACCACCAGCACCCGCCGACCATCCAGCAGGCTGCGGTAGGTGGCGGCGCGCTCGTCCACCTCCAGCGGGATGTCCTGCCCGGCCAGACCCAGCGCGCGCAAGAACCCGGCCAGCGCATCCCCCGCCGACATCGGCTGCCCAGGGTCGTAGCCACGCAGGTTGACATACAACTGGCCGTCGGGGAACTTGTCCCGGACCCGATGCGCCCACCGCACCGCCAGCGCCGTCTTACCCACCCCCGCCGTACCCGACACGGCAGAGATCACCACTGCCGTTGAGCTCACAGCCGGGTGCTCCACGTCATCAGCCACCAGGAGGTCCAGGGCAGCCAGTTCCCGCGCCCGGCCGGTGAACACGTCCACGTCCGCCGGTAGCTGCGCCGGCACTACCCGGTCTGGCTGCGTCGGCCGGGAGGTGCCGCCCGGTTGACGACGAAGCTCGCTGTGCACCTGGACCAGCACGCCGTGGCGCTTGCGCCAGCGGGCAATCGCGCGCTCGTCATCGCGGGTACACGCCCGGACCAGCGGCTCGACCACCCGATCCCATTCCGGCGGGCGGCTGACCCGACCGTTCAGGATCTCATATAGCTGAGATCTGCTGCACTTCACCTGCCGGGCCAGCTCCGCCCGGCTCAACCCCGAGTCCTGCTGCAACTGCCGCAGCGCAGCACAGAAGTCCGCAACCGGACCCTCGCTTCGCTGCCCCGCCACGGACGTTCCTCTCCAGGTGTCCGGTGCTTTCCGGCGTCAGTATGTCGTGCGGGCGTCACGACCAATAGCGAAACGAGGCAAGAGCCGCAGCCACGGACCGCGGTGCAGGGTTACCTCTCCAGTTCTGCTGGGTTGGGAACAACAGGTGCCGCCTGATGGCGGATCACTCCGAGGAGCACGAGATGCCGGTACCTGGGATGCGGGACAACTTCGATCGCCGAGGCGTAGCACGCGCTGGCGAGGATCTGACGCGCCGTCCTGAAGTCCTCGGCGGTGACTCCGGCTGGGCACCAGACCAGGACCTGCTCGCCATAGGGCTTGGGAGCGCACCGCACAATCGTGGGCAGCCGCCCCCGACGGGTATGGATCCGCGCCTGTGCCCAGCCGGCCCGGAGCCGGTGCGGGGTCAGGATGCACCACGCCCGGGCGATCAACCGACGTCGAGTCCCCGGCCATCCGATCAGCACGGCGGTCACCAACGTGGCCACGAGCACCGCCCAGGTCGGCTCGAGAGCCTTGACCAGCGCCACGAGGGCCAGCGGCAGCCCGACCAGCAGCGCTGTCTCGTAGCGCCAGCGCCAGGCCAGGACGAGGGGGTTGGGACGGGCCGGCGGGACGACCGCCTGGTGCAGCAGGCCCAGCAGGCGGTCGGCACCGGCACTGCGCGTCATGACCCGCCTCGCCGCGGAGTATCAGTCAGGTGGTGTCGGATCGTGCCGCGCCCTGCGCACGCCTGGCACGGCTCGATCACGCTCCCACCGTCGCCGCCGCACTCCTCACATGCCGAGATCAAATCCCACCTCGGATCCCGGTAGACGCGGCCGAACCCGCTCGGCGGGCGGGAGATTTGCCAGCCCCGGGCTCGTGCCCTAGCGTCCTCACCCGAGAAGAGTCGGCTTTCCCACCTGGTGAGCAGCCGGCGAAGGTAGCCAGGGACACGCATGAGGTCGTTCCCTTCGATCAGGTCTGCGCGATGCGATAGCCAGTGAAATCGCCCACGAGAGACACTGTCCACAAGACCGGACCAAGTCCGGACCAAGCACCCATCAGCGCTGGTAATAGCCGGTATTCCAGCGTCCGGTATCGGACAACGCTGGACGCAGCCGCTCGCGGTGCGGCAGGATGTCAGGCCGGCATGATCGGCACATCGTAGCCAGTGAACACGCGGTCAGCAGTGCCGATGGTCAGCCCCTCGCAGCGCACCTGAGCGATCAGCAGCCGGTCGAACGGGTCACCGTGCCGTTGCGGACAATGACGATCTCGTCATCTGGTCAGGTCAGGCAGCCTGGGGGGACGAAAGGCAGCGTGCTCGGAGGGCCGTGCTCGATCAACTCGGTCAGCGCGGTGGTGTCCAGGTGGAACTCGACCAGGTCGCCGAGCAGGTCGAGGTGCGCCGCCCGCACGGCGGTGAAATCGGTGTCGGAGGCGGGCCGGAAGCCCGGCCGTCCGGCCAGGCAGGCCACCCGGGCCAGGAGGATGCGGCGGAAAGCGTCGTTCTCGAACAGTCCGTGCCAGTGGGTGCCCAGCACGTGGCCGCCGTCGGAACCCTCATCGGCGTCGGCAATCAGCGGGGGGTCACCGCGGTGCGCCACCCGGCCGTGGTGGATCTCGTAACCGGTGACGGGCGCCCCGAACGCGGTGCCGCAGGGGTGGCCGAGGTGCTTGGCCCGGTCGAACACCACTTCCAGGTCAAGCAGCCCCAGGCCGGGCACCTCCCCCACCCCCGACTCGACGTCGTCGACGATCCGACGCCCGAGCATCTGGTAGCCGCCGCAGACCCCGAGCACCGGACGCCCGGCCGCGGCGTGCCCGGCCACCGCGGCAGCCAGTCCGGTGCGGCGCAGCCAGTCCAGGTCCGCCACGGTGGACTTCGAGCCGGGCAGCACCACCAGATCGGCATCGGCCAGCCGGGAGGGCTCGGTCACGTAACGGACCACGACACCGGGCTCGCAGGCCAGTGCGTCCACGTCGGTGCCGTTGGAGATCCGGGGCAGCCGTACCACAGCCACCCGCAGCCACTGCGTGCCGCGCGGCGCGGCGGGGCGTCCCACCACCCGGTCGGTGGGGTACGCGAGCGAGTCCTCGGCGTCCAGCCACAGCCCGTCGTTCCAGGGCAGCACCCCGTAGCTGGGCCGCCCGGTCAGCGCCCGCAACTGGACCAGGCCAGGCGCGAGCAAATCCGGGTCCCCCCGAAACTTGTTGATCACAAATCCGGCCACCAGCGCCTGGTCGGCTGGACCCAGCAGCGCCAGCGTGCCGAACAGGTGGGCGAGCACTCCCCCACGGTCGATGTCCCCGACCACCAGTACCGGCAGGCCGGCCGCCCGGGCCAGCCCCATGTTGGCGATGTCGGTGCCGCGCAGGTTGATCTCGGTGGGCGAGCCGGCCCCCTCGCAGATCACCACGTCGTGCTCGGCCCGCAGGGTGGCCAGGGCGCCCAGCACCACCTCGAGCAACTCGGCCGACCGGTGCCGGTAGGATGCGGCGGACACGGTGCCATCGGCGCGGCCCAGGATCACCACCTGCGAGCTGCGGTCACTTCCGGGCTTGAGCAGCACCGGGTTGAGCCGCACCGCAGGCTCGATGCCGCAGGCTGCGGCCTGCAATGCCTGGGCCCGGCCGATCTCGCCGCCGTCCGGGGTGACCACCGAGTTGTTCGACATGTTCTGCGCCTTGAACGGCGCCACCGAGACCCCACGCCGGGCCAGCCACCGGCAGATCCCGGCCACCAGCACGCTCTTGCCCGCATCGGAGGTGGTGCCCGCGACGAGTAGAGCACCCGATCCGGTCACGGCAGGGTCAGGATCTCAGCTCCGTCCGCCGTCACGACCAGGGTGTGCTCGAACTGCGCGGTGTGCTGCTTGTCCTTGGTGGTCACCGTCCACCCGTCGGACCAGATGTCGTAATCGATGGTGCCCAGAGTGATCATGGGCTCGATGGTGAAGGTCATCCCCAACTCCAGGACGGTGCTCACCCCTGGCTCGTCATAGTGCAACACCACCAGCCCGCTGTGGAAGGAACGGCCGATGCCGTGGCCGGTGAAGTCGCGGACGACGCCGTAGCCGAAGCGCTTCGCGTAGGACTCGATGACCCGGCCGACCACGTTGAGCTGGCGTCCCGGGCGCACCGCACGGATCCCGCGCATCATCGCCTCGTGGGTGCGCTCGACGAGCAGCCGGTCCTCCTCGGCGACGTCGCCGGCCAGGAAGGTGGCGTTGGTGTCGCCGTGCACTCCCCCGATGAAGGCGGTGACGTCGATGTTGACGATGTCCCCGTCCTCGATCACGGTCGAGTCCGGGATGCCGTGGCAGATCACCTCGTTCAGCGAGGTGCAGCACGACTTGGGAAATCCCCGGTAACCCAGCGTCGAGGGGTAGGCCTGGTGGTCGAGCAGGAACTCGTGCACCACCCGGTCGATCTCATCGGTGGTGACGCCGGGTGCGACGACCTTGCCGCCCTCGACCAGTGCCTGCGCCGCGATCCGACCGGCTACCCGCATCGCCTCGATCACCTCGGCAGGCTGGGTGTACGGGTCGGTGCTGGGGGTGGGCCCCGGTTTCCCGACATACTCCGGTCGCGGAATCTCCGCGGGGACGGGACGCCTCGGCGTCTGCTTGCCGGGACGCAGCGCAGTTCTCACGGGCATACCCTCACTCTAGGCGGAGCCGGTGTCCCGATCCTCACGGCTGGCCCCGCCCGGCGAGGAACCGCCCGGAGACGTCCACCGCCGGGCCGGACGAGCCGGCGTCGACAACCAGGGTCGCGAAGGCCAGGTCGCCGCGGAACCCGACGAACCAGCCGTGCGACCCGGTGGGGCTGAACTCCGCGGTCCCGGTCTTGCCGTGCAGGTCTGGCTGACCCGCCAGGGCCGACCCGGTGCCCTGGGTGACCACCGCACGCATCATCGCCCGCAGCCCACCAGCCACCCCGCTGGGCAGCATCTGGCCGGGGTGGGGTGGTGCGGGATGGGCGGTCATGGTGGTCGGCATCCCCCTGACCAGCGCCGGGGTCGGGACCTGTCCACCCGCGGCCACCGTCGAGGCCACCAACGCCATGCCGAACGGGGTGGCCAGTACCTTGCCCTGCCCGAAACCGTTCTCCGCGCGCTGAACCCTCGACTCCGCCGATGGCACCTGCCCGGTGAGGGTCGTGACGGCCGGGATCTGGTAGTCCCGTCCGAGGCCCATCTGGTACGCCGCGTCGGTGAGCTGCCCAGGAGCGAAATCGGCGGCGAGCCGGGCGAAGGTGGTATTGCAGGAGCGGGCGAACGCGGTGCGCAGCGGCACCGTACCCAGGTCGAAGCGGTCAAAGTTGGGGATCAGCCTGCCCTCGATGGTGATGGTCGCTGGGCAGGGCACCGGGGAGTCCGGCGTCACCGTAGCCGCCTGCAGCGCCGCCGCCGCGGTCACGATCTTGAACGTGGAACCCGGTGGGTAGCGGCCGACCAGCGAGAGCGCACCCTGGGCGTCGGCCGCCGCGTTCTGGGCGACGGCGAGGATGCCTCCGGTGGAGGGCTGGATGGCGACGATCACTGCGGGCTTCGCCACCCCGTCGACCGCGTCCTCTCCGGCGGCCTGCACGCCCCGGTCGAGGGTCGTGGTCACCGTGGGCACCGGACGCGGCGGCACCCCGGCGAGTTCGGCGGCCTCGGAACCCACCGCATCGACTGTCACGATGCGCCATCCGGTGGCCCCGGCCCGCTGTTCCTCGACCAGTTGACGAATCCCGGGCAGCAGCGTGGACGCGAAGTCCCGATCGGGCCCGAGCAGCCGCTGCTGAGTGGGAAAGCTCACTCCGGGCAGATCGTGGATCTTCTCGCGCACCGACTGGTAGTCGGGCTCCCGCAGTACCGCGACCACGCTCGGCTGTCCCGGCGGTGCCGCGTCTGCCCCGGCGACAATCGACTGCTGGGTGATCCCGGGGTCGAAGCGCGCGAGCGCGGTGGCCAGCGCGGCGGCAACCTCAGCCAGATTCGGGGCGCGCTTGCGGTCCAGTGCGACGGTGACGACGGTCTGCGGGGTGAGCAGCGGCGTCCCGGTCCGGTCTACCACCGGTGCTGGCTCTGGCGCCACCACCTGCAGCTTCACCCGTTGTTGCGCGCCGAGCCGGGGGTGCAATACCGCCGGGCTCCATCGCACCGACCACCCCGCTTCGGTATCCGAGGTCACCAGGTTGAACTGACCCGAGTAGCGCCACTGCCGGTTCTTGCCCAGGTCCCACATCGCGGAGTAAGACGCTGAGGCTGTGCTCGCGTCCTTTTCCCCGGAGCGGACCTGATCCACCCGCAGCGCCACCCGCTCGGGCTTCAGCTCGTCGCGGACCTGCCGGAGCAAGGCGGTGGCCGCCGCTGGGGCGTCGGTCAACCGCCCGGCCGCTTCGGCGTCTCCGCTGGCCACCGCCGCCAGGAACGTCTCGGCGGCGTCCCGTGGGTCGGGACCGAAGGCACCACAGCCGGCCAGTGGGGTCAGCAGCGGGACCACCAACAGGGTGGCGACCAGGAGCAGTCGTGCGCGCACGGCCGCGAGTATGCCCCCGATGGCCGACAACATCACCTCAGCCCAGCACCGACTCAGAACAGCACCGACTCAGAACAGCACCGTGGCGAAGGAGCCGACCTGGGTGAAACCGATCCGCTCGTAAGCGGCCCGGGCGGGCAGGTTGAAGGCGTTGACGTAGAGGCTCGCGATCCGGCCCATGCGCTGCAGCCGATCCACCACCGCAGCGCTCCCGGCCGAGGCAAGGCCTTGCCCGCGGCGCTGCGGGTGCACCCACACCCCCTGGATCTGGCCGACCATCGATGACATCGCCCCGATCTCCGCCTTGAACACCACCTCGGCACCCTCGAACCGGGCGAATGCCCGGCCCGCCGCGATCAGTTCGGCGACCCGCGCCCGATAGCAGGCTCCGCCGTCGGGTAACCGGGGATCCACCCCCACCTCCTCGGTGAACATCGCCACCGCGGCCGGGAAGTAGCGGTCCAGCTCCTCGGGCCGTACCGGCCGCACCAGCGGATCGGGAGGCACCCGAGGCTGGCCGGCGAGCACCATCAGCGGCTGGTTCGGGCGCTCCTCGCGGGCCGGCCCCCACGGCCCGCGCAACTGCGCCCACAGCTCGAGCACCTGATCGGCGGGGCCCACCATCGAGGAGCACGACCTGGCCCGGCTGGCCGCCCGGTCGGCGAAGGCCCGGATCGCCATGCGTCCGCCACGCAGGGGAACCAGGTTGGGACCGGAGAAACACAGCCCGTCCAACCGGCTGCCGAAGCCCCACAGCTCCCCCCCGAGCCGCCACGGGTCCAGGCCGGTGAGCTCGATGCGGGCGGCGACCATGCAGGAGATCACCGGATCGGCGGCGAGGGCCGCCCGCACGCCTCGCATGTCACGGTCGTCCAGCAGCCGCACGCCCGCCAGCTTCAGCACACGCCCTAGCCTGCCAGAACCGCAGTCGTGAGGGGGCATATCAGTGGTCCCGCCGCACTGATATACCCCCCTCACGACTGTTCAGCGAGCCGCATTGCTTCCTCGATGAGGGTCTCGACGATCTGCGACTCGGGCACGGTCTTGATCACCTGGCCACGGACGAAGATCTGACCCTTACCGTTGCCTGACGCGACCCCGAGATCGGCCTCCCTGGCCTCGCCCGGCCCGTTCACCACGCAGCCCATCACGGCCACCCGCAGCGGCACCTCCATGCCGGCCAAACCCGCGGTCACCTCGTCGGCGAGCTTGTAGACATCTACCTGGGCCCGCCCGCAGGACGGACAGGACACGATCTCCAGCCGGCGCCGCCGCAGGTTCAGCGACTCCAGGATCTGCAGGCCGACCTTGACCTCTTCGACCGGGGGGGCGGACAGCGACACCCGGATCGTGTCGCCGATGCCCTGGCTCAGCAACGCCCCGAATGCGGTGGCCGACTTGATGGTGCCCTGAAACGCCGGACCGGCCTCGGTGACCCCGAGGTGCAGGGGATAGTCGCACTGCTGGGCGAGCAGCTCGTAGGCGCGCACCATGACCACCGGGTCGTGATGCTTGACCGAGAGCTTGATGTCGTGGAAGTCGTGCTCGGCGAACAGACCCGCCTCCCACAGCGCGGACTCGACCAGTGCCTCCGGAGTCGCCTTGCCGTGCTTGGCCAGGATCTTCGGGTCCAGCGAGCCAGCGTTGACCCCGATCCGGATCGGGGTGCCCGCGTCCTTCGCGGCGCGGGCGATCTCACCCACCCGGTCGTCGAACTTCTTGATGTTGCCCGGGTTCACCCGGACCGCCGCGCAGCCCGCCGCGATGGCGGCGAAGACGTACTTGGGCTGGAAGTGGATGTCGGCGATCACCGGGATCTGTGACTTGCGGGCGATGGCCGGCAGTGCCTCGGCGTCGTCGGCGCTGGGCACAGCCACCCGCACGATGTCGCAACCCGCCGCGGTGAGCTCGGCGATCTGCTGCAACGTGGCGTCGACGTCGGCGGTGAGCGTGGTGGTCATCGACTGCACCGACACCGGGTGGTCGCTGCCCACCCCCACCGAGCCGACCTGCAACTGCCGGGTCTTCCTCCGGTCGGCGAGCACCGGCGCTGGTACCGCGGGCAGACCGAGCGGGACACCGCTTCCCTCGGACACGGGTCATCTCTCCTGACGGTGACAGCTACTGGGGCAGCCGGATCGGGTTGACGATGTCGGCGGTGACAGTCAGCGCGGTCACCCCGATGAACACCACCAACACCGCGTAGGTCAGCGGCAGCAGCCGGGTGTAGTCCACCGGGGGGCCGTCGGGACGGCCCAGCGCCCGGCGGACGCCGTTGCGGACCCGCTCGTAGAGGCTGACCGCGATGTGCCCGCCGTCCAGCGGCAGCAGCGGAAGCAGGTTGAACACCCCGACGAAGAGGTTGAAGGCAGCCATCAGGTAGAGGAAGAACCACACCGCGCCGAGGTCGACCGCGTCGCCGCCGAGCACGCTCGCCCCCACCACGCTGATCGGGGTGTCCAGCCCGTCCTGCCCGCCGATCCGGTCGACCAGCAGCGGAATCCGCTCCGGGAACTGCTTGAGCCCCTCCCAGACGTTGACGAACATCCCGCCGGTGAACGCCAGCGTCGCGCTCACCGCGTCCACCGGGCCGTACTGCAGCATCGCGGGGGCGGTCGGGCGTTGCACGGACACCCCGATCGCCCCGACAAGGCCGGTTCCCTGGCCACCCACCGCCGAGACCGGGACCTGGGCGATGTCGATGGTCACGGAACGCTGCCGGCCGCCGCGCTCGATCAGGAACTCGGTCGGACCGGACCGGATCTGAATGGCGGCGGTGAGGTCGGTGAAGTTCCGCACCGGGATGCCCGCCACGGCCAGCACTCGGTCACCGGGACGTAAACCCGCCAGCTTGGCCGGTGCCGGCGCGCCCGCTGGGCAAGAGCCATCGGGATTCGGGTTGGCGCACTGGTTGACTGTGGACAGCACCGCAGGTGTCTCCGGGCGGTCCAGGTTGGGCAGGCCGGTGGCCACCGCCATCACGTAGACCAGCGCGATGCCCAGAACGAAGTGGGTCAGCGAGCCCGCCGAGAGCACCACCACCCGCTTCCAGGTGGGGTAGCGGAAGAACGCGCGCCTGCGGTCGTCCGGGTCGGTCAGCTCCTCGAGGGCGGTCATGCCCGCGATGTCGCAGAAGCCCCCGGCCGGGATCACCTTGAGCCCGTACTCGGTCTCCCCCCGACGAAAGGAGAACAAGGTGGGACCGAAGCCGATGAAGTAGCGGCGCACCTTCATGCCAAAGGCTTTGGCGGAGTACATGTGCCCGGCTTCGTGCAACATGATGGAGATGCCGAGGCCCACTGCGAACAGCACCACACCCAGCACGAACGTCACGCTTCGCTCCTCCCGGCCGGGGCGAGTCGGCCACCGAGTAACTCCCTGGCCCTGCGTCGAGCCCACTGCTCGGCGGCCAGCACGTCCTCCACCGTAGTCGGGTCGCTGTGCCACCCCGCAGCCTCGTCCAGTACCGCCTCCAGCGTGTCGACGATCCCGTGGAAGGAGATGGTGCCATCGAGGAAGGCGGCCACAGCCTCCTCGTTGGCCGCATTGAACACCGCAGGCACGCACCCGCCTGTGCCGCCTGCCGCCCTGGCCAGCTCGACAGCAGGGAACGTCTCGCTGTCCACCGGCTCGAAGGTCCAGCTCACCGGGCTGGTGAAGGCGCAGCACGGGGCCGCGTCGGGCACCCGGTCCGGCCAGCCCAGCGCCAGCGCGATCGGTAACCGCATGTCCGGTGGGCTGGCCTGGGCCACGGTGGAGCCGTCGGTGAAGGTGACCATTGAGTGCACGATGGACTGGGGGTGCACCACCACGTCGATACGGTCGTAGGGGACCCCGAACAGCAGGTGCGTTTCGATCAGCTCCAGGCCCTTGTTCACCAGGGTGGCCGAGTTCACCGTGACCACCGGCCCCATCCGCCAGGTGGGGTGGGCCAGCGCCTGCTCGGCGCTCACCCCGTCAAGCTCCGCGCGCCGCCGCCCGCGAAACGGCCCACCGGAGGCGGTGAGCACCAGCCGGGCCACCTCCCCGGCACGGCCGGCCCGCAGGCACTGGGCGAGCGCGGAATGCTCGGAGTCCACCGGCACGATCTGGCCGGGTGCCGCCGCGGCGGTAACCAGCGCGCCCCCGGCGACCAGGGACTCCTTGTTGGCCAGCGCCAAGGTGGCGCCGCTACGCAGCGCGGCCAGGGTCGGCGCCAGGCCGCGAGAACCGGTCACGCCATTGAGCACCACGTCGGCCGGCTCGGTGTCGACCAGCTCAGTCACCGCCTGGGGACCGGTCAGGATCCGCGGCATCGGGTAGTTGCCCCGGTTGTACCCGCGGCGCTGCGCCTCGGCGAACAGCGCCAGTTGCAGGTCCTGCGCGGAGCGGCTGCGGGCGACGGCGACCGCGCGGGCTCCGGTGGCCAGCACCTGCTCGGCCAGGACCCTCGGGCTGGCCCCGCCCGCGGCCAGCCCCACCACGTGGAACCGCTGCGGGTTGCGTCGCATGACATCGAGGGCCTGTAGGCCGATAGAGCCGGTGCTGCCCAGCAGCAGCACCGAGCGTGGCTGGGGTGACAGGTCCATCCCGGTCATTCTTCCCGACCGGGGCTGGCCACGGGGTGCGCAGTATGCCGAACCGGATCACACTGCCTGTAGTGGGGTTTAGGTCCGGGTCAGTCTGGGTGCCACTACGGTACGACAGCACGGGGCGGACCGTGACGGAAGGAGTTAGGCATGTGGATCATATCCTGGATCTTGCTCGGCCTGATCGCCGGGGCCATCGCGAAGGCCATCATGCCGGGCGATGACCCGGGCGGGATTCTCATCACCATGTTGCTGGGTATCGTGGGCGCGATCCTCGGCGGTTTCCTGGGGCGGGCACTCGGATTTAGCCCCAACGCGGGGTTCTGGAGTTTCGCTACCTGGATCTGGGCGATCATCGGCTCCCTGATCATTCTCGGCATCTATCGGCTGGTAGCGGGCCGAAGGGCGGTAAGCAGGTAACCGACGAGGGGGCGGTGACGTCGGTGCGGCGAGGAGCGCCGGTGCGGCACCGACGTCACCTGAACGCCCTCCAGCACACCCGGTGTGCGACCATGACGGCGTGGCCGAGACAGATCAGCACCACACCGATGAGCACTCGACCGCCGTCGTACCGCACGAAGAGCACGGCGCGGTGGCTTGGGACCCGCAGGCGGAGCCGTCAGCCGAATGGGGCTGGCACGGCAGCTTCCCGAAGGCCACCGCCATCGCGGGCTGGTTCACCGCCATCGCGCTGTTCGCGATGCTCATCGGCAATCACACGAACTACGTCGAGGACGTCTGGCTGATCGCCCTCGGCACCCTGCTGGTGGTCATGCTGATCGGCGGGCAGCTCAGTAAGTTGCGGTCCAGGCGGCGCTGAGCCGGGCGTGAGCGGCGGGGTCAGCTCGCCGGCCGTCGAGCTCGACGTCGGCCACCGTACCGTGCGGATCACCAATCCGGACCGGGTCTACTTCCCTGCTCGCGGTGAGACCAAGCTCGACCTCGCCCGTTACTACCTGTCCGTTGGCGAGGGCATCCTGCGCGCGCTGCGCGAGCGGCCCTGCATGCTGCACCGGTTCCCGACCGGGGTGAGCGGGGAGAAGGTGCACCAGAAACGGCTGCCCGGCGGTGCCCCGCCGTGGGTGCAGACCGTGCGGGTGGACTTCCCCTCCGGCCGCAGCGCGCACGAGCTGTGCGTCACCGATCTGGCCGACGTGATCTGGGCGGTGCAGATGAGCACCGTGGAGTTCCACCCCTGGAACTCCCGCTGCACCGACATCGAGCGACCCGACGAGTGGCGGATCGACCTGGACCCGCAGCCCGGCACCGGCTTCCCCCAGGTCCGCCAAGCGGCCGAGGTGGCGCACGAGGTGCTCGCCGAGCTCGGCGCGGTGGGCTGGCCGAAGACCTCGGGGGGCCGCGGCCTGCACATCTACGTGCGGATCGAGCCTCGTTGGGGGTTCGCCGACGTGCGCCGCGCCGCCCGCGCCTTCGCCCGCGAAGTCGAGCGGCGCGCTCCGGAGCTGGTCACCACGGCCTGGTGGAAGCGGGACCGGATCGGCGCGGTCTTCGTCGACTGGAACCAGAACACCCGCGACCACACCATCCGCAGCGCCTACTCGGTGCGCGGGGTGCCCGAGGCGGTGGTGTCCGCCCCGCTGTGCTGGGATGAGGTGCCCGACGCCGAGCCCGGCGACCTCACCCTGGCCACCGTGCCCGCCCGCTTCGCGCGCCTCGGCGATGTGCACGCCGGCATTGACGACGCGGTGTTCTCCCTGGAGCCGCTGCTGGCCTGGGCAGGCCGGGACGAGCGCGACCGTGACGAGCGCAACACTGAGGGACACTGAGACCGTGCGCCTTCCTGTCATGCCCCCGCTCGCGCCGATGCTGGCGAAACCGGTCGCAACGATTCCTCCCGGTCAGCACTACGAGCCGAAGTGGGACGGCTTCCGGTCGATCATCTTCCGGGACGGCACCGAGGTGGAGATCGGCAGCCGCAACACCCGGCCGATGACCCGTTATTTCCCCGAGGTCGTCGACGCCGTCCGGGCCAACCTGCCCGACCGGTGCGTGATCGACGGCGAGCTCGTCATCGTCAGCCACGACAAGCAGGGCCTGGACTTCGAGGCGCTGCAGCAACGGATCCACCCGGCGGCATCCCGGATCCGGCTGCTCGCCGAAGAGACCCCGGCCAGCTTCATCGCCTTCGACCTGCTGGCCCTGGACGACACCGACCTGCGGGGCCAGCCGCTGGCGGACCGGCGCGCCGCTTTGGATCAGGCGCTAGCGCCGGCGCAGGCCCCGGTACACCTGACCCCGGCCACCCGCGATCTGGACCTGGCCCGGCGGTGGTTCGAGCTGTTCGAGGGCGCGGGGCTGGACGGGATCCTGGCCAAGCGGCTCGACCTGCGCTATCAGCCCGACAAGCGGGTGATGAGCAAGATCAAGCATGAGCGCACCGCGGACTGCGTGGTCGCCGGCTACCGGGTGCACACCGCCAGCCCGGACGCCATCGGATCCCTGTTGCTCGGGCTCTACGACGAGGCGGGCACGCTGGCCTCGGTCGGCGTCGTCGGGGCGTTCCCGATGGCTCAGCGCCGCGCCTTGTTCACCGAGCTGGCGCCGCTGGTCACCGACTTCACCGAGCACCCGTGGACCTGGGCTGCCCAGGAGGCCGGGATCCGCACCCCACGCAAGGGCGAGACCAGCCGCTGGAACGCCGGAAAGGACCTGTCCTTCGTGCCGCTGCATCCCGAGCGGGTGGTCGAGGTGCGCTACGACTACATGGAGGGGCCCCGGTTCCGGCACACCACTCAATTCGTGCGCTGGCGCCCGGACCGGGACCCGCGCAGCTGTACCTACGCCCAACTGGAGCGTCCCGTGCGGTTCACTCTCGACGAGGTCCTCGGCTCCTGACCCTCGCTTACCGATCCGCCGCCGGTGGTACCCGGGCGGCATGGACTCGGACAACAGGCGATACGGGTCGGCCCTGCAGGACGTTCAGACCAGCGAGCGGACGCGCAGATCGGGTAGGCATGCCGCGAGAACGTCGAAGTCCCGGTCGTGGTGCACCAGGGTGGCACCGGTGCGGACCGCAACCGAGGCGATCAGGCAGTCAAGCAGCTTGCGGACCGTCCGGCCGCCACGCTGCACGGTCCGATAGATTGCCGCTGCGTCGCGGTAATCCGCCGCAGCGTCGACCGGCAGCAGGCGCAGGCCGGTGATGAGTTCCTCGAGCTTCTTGACGACATGATCATTGGTCGCACCAGCCAGCAGCTCCATGATCACGGGCTCTGTTGTCACAATGACCGAGAGGTCTACCTGCAGTAGCCGCCGCACCTCGAGATGGGCGGCTGAGCCCGTCGCCCGCAAATACTCGATCCACGCCGAGCTGTCGATCAGCTCCATCCGCGATCTTCGATCTTTGATCGGCGCATCTCCGCGAGGTCGCCCTGCCAGCCGATTCCCTCCAAGCTCTGCAGGAACTCTGGTGAAAGTCGCGGACCGACGAGTCGACGCAGGGCGAGATCCACGGCCTCGCGCTTGGTGCGCAACCCGTACTTCCGCATCGCCTCGGCGACGAGCTCCTCATCGATATCAATGTTGGTGCGGCCCATGCACCTACGATACACCTGCCCTGGGCCCCGGGGGCGAGTGGTGCCGAGCCCCCAGCCGGGCAGAATCATGATTCACCGGGGACGACGTGACCGGTCTCGTAGGCGAGGACGACGAGCTGGGCGCGGTCGCGGGCACCGAGCTTGCTGAGCAGCCGGCTGACGTGGGTGCGGGCGGTGGCCGGGCTGATGAACAGGCGCGCGGCGATCTCGTCGTTCGACCGGCCGGCGCCGACTTCGGCGAGAATGTCGCGTTCCCGGTCGGTCAGCACGGCGAGCCGGCCGTCGGCCGGTCGCGGCCCGGCGGTGGCGGCGGCCTGCATGACCCGGCGGGTGATGGCAGGGGCGAGCAACGCGTCGCCGCTGGCCACCACCCGGACCGCGCGCCGCAGGTCGTCCGGGCTGGTGTCCTTGAGCAGGAAACCGGCCGCTCCGCTGCGGATCGCCTCGAACACGTGCTCATCGGCGTCGAACGTGGTCAACACGATGACCTGCACGGCGCGCAACCGCTGGTCGGCGAGGATCCGCCGGGTGGCCGCCAACCCGTCGACGCCGGGCATCCGGATGTCCATGAGCACCACATCGGGTTGCTGCGCGGCGACCAGGGCGAACCCGGCCGCGCCGTCCGCGGCCTCGCCGACCACGGTGATGTCCTCGGCGCGTTCCAGCAGGGCGCGCAGACCGGCCCGGACCAGGTGCTGGTCGTCGACCAGGGCGACGCGGATCATGCGCTGACCGGCACCGGTAAGCACGCTTCCACCACGAAGCCACCGTCGGGGCGGTGACCGGCGTGCAGCGCCCCGCCGAGCAGGGCGACCCGTTCGCGCATCCCCGCGATGCCGTATCCCTGCGAGCCATTGCCACTCGCCGCGCTGTCACCGTCGTCGCTGACCCGGACGGTCAGGGCGGCGCCGCGGTAGTGCAGCTCGACGGTCGCAGTCCTCGCCCCCGCGTGCCGCAGCACATTTGTGATCGACTCCTGGACGACGCGATACGCGGTGGCCTCGACCACCGCGGGCAGCGTCACCACCTCCCCGGCGATGCGCACCTCGACCCGCACCCCGCCGTCCGCGGCGGCCCGTACCAGGGAGTCAAGTACGGCCAGGCCGGCGGGCGGTTGCCGGTGATCGGCCGTACCGGGCTCGCGCAGGAGCTGCAGGGTGGCCCGCAGCTCGCGGGAGGCGTCGTGGGTCGCGGTGCGCACGGCGCGCAGGGCGGCCTCGGCCGCGTCGGGGTCCTCGCGCAGGTTTTCCCTGGCCACATCGCTGTGCAGGGAGACGACCGAGATGGTGTGGGCGAGCACGTCGTGCAGCTCGCGCGCGATGCGCAGCCGCTCCTGCTCGACGCGGCGGGCGGCTTCCCGCTCGCGCTCGGCCTGCGCCGCGTCGGCCTGCCGGCGCAGCTCCGCCCGCCAGCGCCGCCGGGACCGGACACCATCGCCCAGCGCGATGACCGCGGCCAGCAGCGTCGCGGTGACCGCGAACTCATAGCCGAACAGATACGCCAGGTCATCACCTTCCCGCACCCGGAAGAAAGTCGACACCACGACCAGAGCGACCGCAGTGCCGATCGCCCAGCGCACCCGACCCGCCTCAGCGGCGGAGTACAGCGCCGCAGCCACCGGTACGGCCAGGCCCACCGGGGGGAAGTCCAGCGCGTAGTAGCCGAGCAGCGCGGCCGCGGTCACCAGCAGGGTCGCGACCGGCCACCGCCGCCGCACCAGCATCAGCGCACCGAGGCCCACCGCAAACCCGTACGCTGCCGCGGGCTGGCGGGGGGACGCGGCGAGGTTGGCGGTGATGGCCGTGGCGAGCACGCCGAACACGAGCACACCCAGCGCCACGTCGACGACGAGAGCACGGGATAGGCGCTGATCCACACCGGCCAGCCTAATGCGGCCGGTCGGCTCGGCAGAGCAGTTCCTGCGCCGGATACGGCCCCTGACGTAGATCCGAGATCACCGCATACGTCCAGAGGCGCATCAACAAGACGCGTTGCGACCGACGACACCCGTGGCATGTTTTCCTACCGTCGGGACCGATGACTACCGAGACTTCCTTGCCCGCTGCCGCCCGGTCCGCTGCCGCCCGGCCCGCCTCACCGGTGCGTTCCGGCACCTCGGCCTGGGGCAGGCATCTTCTGGTCTTTCTGCATGTACTGAGCTCGCTCGGCTGGTGGGCGATGGGGCTGGCGCAGCTCTCGTTCACCCTGGTCGCGCTGCGCAGCACCCGGGACGGCGCGCTGGCCGCATTGCAGGCCGCGCAGCATCTCGACCACACCTTGCTGATCTATTTCGCGAACTCCGCCGCCTACACCGGCATCATGCTGGCCGCGCTCACGCCGTGGGGCTTGTTCCGTTATTGGTGGGTCACGGTCAAGTTCGCCTTCACGGTGGTGCTCACCGTGGTGGGGATCGCCCTGCTCGGGCAGTGGCGGCAGGGCATGATCGACGCCACCCGCGATGGTGCGCCCGGCCCGGACCCGCTGCTGGTGGTCAGCGGGGTGACCGCGACGGTGACCGCGCTGGTCTTGGTGACCTGGGTGTCCATCGCCAAACCGTGGGGCCGCACCGGCCTGCGTGCGCGCCCCGCGCCACGGCCCGCCGCCCGGACCTACCTGCTGGCTTGCGCTCCCCCGCTGCTCGACTACGCCGTGAGCCTGGCCCTCGGCTTCCCCAGTCCCCTGCTCCAACTGCTAACCGTGCTCATCTATCCAGCCTGGCGCAGGGTCAGCGCAATCCGGGAGTCGCATCCGACGGATCATCCTCACATTGGGATCACATAAGCGTTCACGAAGAAGTTCTCCACCCGGGCCCAGTGCAGATGCCCGGAGAGAGCCACGTCACCTTCCTTGGCGGACGCAGTGGAGATGCAGCTCACCGTTCGTGATCTCACCAGTGCCCGACAGCTCGAAGGGCTGTTCATACTCGGTCAGGATATCCCGCATGGCGTCGTCGCTGGCCATCGTGCTGATGCAGCAGGAATCAACGGCGCCAATCAGGGAGACCACAGCGCCGTGCTGGATGTCGCGCTCATTGAGCTGGCGAGAGATGCTGTCCATGACTTCTTCGCCGGGTCGGACCGAGATGAGCAGCATGATGGCCTCTCAGGTGGTGAGTGGGTTGTTTCCGGCGAGCACGGCGCCCATGGCACGCAGATTTTCGTGGCATAGTCAGTTCATACTTACCGCCTTGGAAATATCCTAGCAAGACAGCGCTGCACCATCGGCACACGGCGGCCGGGCTGGCAGCAGGCCGCGGTGAGTACAGCGCGCTCTGCGGACATCGCGTTGTGGCCGCACCCGTGGTGGTGCCACCGGGCCTGACGTGCTTTGACTGCGAGACCGCCCTGCACCGCCTCAGCACCACCATCAGCACCAGCCGCCGCCGCAGGCCGATCCCGTCACTGCCGCGCCGATCCATCCGGCGTACCCACTCGCCGGCCGGTGCCGGCGGGACTCACCGGGCGAGGCGAGCGTGACCGGCTACTGGTATGTGGCCTCGTTCGTCGACGGGGACACGCACCTGGGCGAGCCCACCTCCGGCGAGCACCTAGTGACCGCGCGCTATGACGGCAGGCGGTTTCGTCCCCTCGCGGCCCTGTCTGGTACACCGCCCGACCAGACCCAGGTGTGCCCAGCCTTCGGTCAGACGATCGCCGTCCGGAAGACGCCTCGAAACGCCGATGACCCTGTCAGCGCTTACCACGCCCGTGGGTGCGTCAGACGGGTACCGGTCAGGCTGGTTCGGCGTCTGGCAGAGTTTTGAAACCAGCGTGGCCCGGGGCGCGTCACGGTGCTCGAGGATTCCTTAATGCTCAGCCGGATCGCAGCACCCTCGCACGGGAGCGGAGGCGCACTGCCGTGTTCGGTCTCTCCTGGCGCCGCCGTGCTGCCCGGACACCGGCGTCTGCCCGACCGTCTACCGTTGCGATACCGACCCGGAGATCGGCTACGTCCAGGGCCGTATCGTCACTGACCCAACAGTCCTTGACGGGATCGCTTTCCCGCCGCACGAGGCGGTCGTGGAGGTACCCCTGAGTCTGATCATGGGACTGACCGTGGAGGAGGTTGGCTGATGACGTTGCTGGATGCCAGCCAGCTCATGCAGGTGCTCGAGACGGCTGAACGTGACCTGTTCCGCTGGGAGACGCTGCCCGCCTACGAGGTGGCGTCCGACGGCTCGGACTACCGCCGCTACCTCGATGGGGCAGCCGAACCGACCTGGGAACGCAAACAGCCCTGGCTGGACACGCTGCGCGCCGAGGCCCAGAGCGGGCGGACCAGACGCCGGGTCCGCGTCATCCATGACCCGATCACCGACTACGAGCGCTACGAGTGCGAGTGGGGCTACGCGCTCAACGCCCCGGCTGGCGAACAGATCCGAGTTATCGACCTTGCAGAGACACCCAACCCGATGCCACATCAGCCTGACTTCTGGCTGGTCGACGGTCGTGAGGTGGTCGCCATGCACTACGGCTCAGACGGCCGGTTCGACGGCGCGCGCGTGCTCGACCCGCAACAGGTACCCAGCCACATCGCTGCCGCGGATCTCGCCTGGCGGTTGAGCGAAGACTTCATCTCCTGGTGGCAGCGACATCCACAGCACCACCGCGCGGCGCACTCCTGTTGAGTACCAGCCCAGCCCGAGGAGTCGAACTCGGGCCGACCCTGCGTCGCCTCCGTGTTGAGGCTGGGCTGTCCGGCCCCCAGGCAGCCCGCCTGGCCGGGGCGGGGCTGAGCCAACCCCTCATTTCCCGCATCGAGAGGGGCTACCGGGTACCGACCGCCAAGCAGATCAGCGCGCTGTGCAAGGCGTACCGGGCGGACACGGAGACCAGGGCCGCGCTGGTCGCGACAGCCAAGGCGCTGGAAGCCAGCACCACCTCATCGCGGATCATCCTGCAGAACCCACGACGGCTACAGCAGCGCATCATGCAGATGGAACAGGCATCCAGAGTGCTGCGCAGCTTCCAGACGACGACGGTGATCGGGCAAGCGCAGACACCCGCCTACGCAGAAGCCATCACCGAGCCGGACTTTCGCGGCGAGAAGCGCACCGAGGCGGTGCAGTCACGGCTGAAGCGTCAGGAACTTCTCGACTCGGGCCGTGAGTTCATTCTGCTGCACACCGAGGGCGCGCTGCGCTGGCACCTGGTCGGCCCAGAGTTGATGGCTGAGCAACTTGAACACCTCGTGGAGTTGTCACGGCGGCCGAACCTGCGCGTCGGTGTCATCCCCTGGGATCGACCGACGACGATCTACGCGCGGCACACGTTCCACCTGTATGACTCACGCGCGGCGATCGTCACCACCGAGTCCGGAATGGCGGTGATCACCGACCCGGTGCAGGTCGCGGTCTACGACCGGCGGTTCGCCGAACTCGAAGCGATCTCCGTGTTCGATGACGAGGCCCGCGCCGTGTTCCAGCACCTCGCCGATGAGTATCGTGCGCTTCGTTCGAAAGTCTGAGCCGATGATGGATGCTCCCGCGCTGCGCGCCTACCTCACGACCCATTTCACCCGAACCCTGTTCCGGCTGGAGACCCTGCCCGCCTACGAAGTCCCCTCCGACGGCAGCGACTTCGCCCGCTACCTCGCCGGTGCACCCGAGCCGACTCCGCAGCGGCAAGCAGCCCTGGCTCGACCGGCTACGTGACGAGGTCGACCGGGGCCTGCACCGCCGCCGCGTGCGGGTGCTGACCATCCCGCTAGGCGATTACCTGCGGTACGAGCGCGAATGGGGTACGTGCCGAACTCCCAGGCTGGAGAGGATATCCGCGTTCTGGAACTGGGCAGCGACGCCGCCAGCCCGAACTCGCCGAACTGGTCGATCGCGCCGGTGGCGACTTCTACCTTCTCGATGATGAGCACTTGGTCCGCATGTACTACACCAAGACTGGTCAGCCGATCGGCGCCGAGGTGGTATCCGCCTACGGAGCACGGCGGCAAGCGGCAGGAGGAGACCTTGACTGACCTCATCGCCGCCGCTGCCGGGATCACCCTCGGCCAGCGCGGCCGGGGTGCCCCGGTCGCCGTCCTGCGCGGCATCAACTACACCACGAGCGACGAGGACGTGGCCGCGACGCTCCACCACCGGCCGTGACGCTGCTGATCACCGGGGCCGCCGGAACCATCGGCAGCCGCCTGGCCGCCGACCTCCTACCAGGTGCGGTCCGGCGGCAGGGCGCTGAGTCATTTCCTCGCGCTGGGAGCTATCAGCGGCCAGATGTGTGTGCCTTCGGGGTCGTCCAGCCACACGTACTGGTCGTCCTCGCTGTTTCGGGCGGTGACGCCGAGCCGTGCGGGGCCGGGCTGGCCAAGAGCCAGCCAGGTGGCGTAGCCGTGCTCGATGGTGTCCCATAAGCGGCACGAGCCGCGTTGGGTCACCGGCCAGATGCCGTCCTCGTTGGGGGTCAGCGTGGCCTCGGCGAGGGCGGTGGCGGTGTTGACGTAGACCTTCCCGAGGTCTGCTCCACCAGCGATGCGCAGCCCCGGTGCGTGGAGCCACAAGAACAACGCGAGGTTGGTGCGGCCGGTGGCGAGCAGGGTTGCCGGGTCGAGCGCGGTGGTGCCGTAGTGCGGGCTGCCGGTGGCGGTGAACCCGGTTGACGGCCCGGGGCCGAGTGGGTTGCTGAGGTGTTCGCGCATCGGCATGAAGTGCACGGGGTAGGGGTCGATCCGGCCGCTGACTTCCTGGGGTGCGGTCTTGGTCAGCACCAGCAGTGGTCCGGCCTCACCAGCGTCGAGCGGGGCGATGATCTGGCCACCCTCGGCAAGCTGATCAATCCAGGCTGGTGGCACGTGCCCGATGGCACACGTGGCGAGAATGCGGTCGAACGGGGCGTGCTCGGGCCAGCCCCTGGCGCCGTCTCCTGGCGCCAGTTGCGGGTGCTGGCCGACGTCGGCGAGATGGGCACGGGCGCTGTCGACCAGGTGCGGGTCGAGGTCGATCGAATAGACGTTGCCGGCTCCCAGGCGGTGGCCCAGCAGCGCGGTGTTGTAGCCGGTGCCGGTGCCGATTTCCAGTACCCGGTGGCCGGGGCGGGTGGCTAACCGGTCGAGCATGACCGCCATCACCCTCGGCCTGCTGGACGAGGACGTCGGCAGATTCTGACGGCTCACGCCCTGCCCGGTCGTCGTCGCCTGGGTCAGCAGCGCCTCGTCGGAGTAGACCAGGTCCAGCCAGCCGGGAGCCCCGGCGGGGATGACGGTGGTCCGGTCATCGGCCAGCACCCGCGGGACGAACACGTGTCGCGGGACCTCGGTGAAGGCGCGGGCCCACGCCGGATCGGGCAGGACTCCCGCGGTGATCAGCTCGGCGGTGAGCGCGGCGGCACGCTGTTCCCATCCGGCGGTGGCGATGGCTGCCTGCATGGCGTCTAATCCTTCGTCAAAATATCAGCGAAGGCCGCGGCGATCGGAAGTCGGCATTCTTCGGCCAACCAGCCCCACGCTCCGGCGGCGTTGGCCTCAAGAGCGATCCACTTGCCCTGGGCGTTATCCGGACCGATGACAAAGTCGAACACACTGGATGCCAACCCGGCGATGTCGAGGTAGCGCAACACTCCGGCTCTGATGTGGTCAGGGACGTCGATCACCTCGTACCGGAGCGAATCGTAATCGGCTCGCCAGTCCACGTAGGCTTGGTCGCTGTGGGCGTGGATCGCGACCGCGAAAAGCTGGTCACCGACCGCGATCACCCGGGCCTCGTACTTCTTCTCCTGCCATTGCTGAAACAGATGAGCGGTCGACTCGACGCCGTCCAGACAGTCCAGATCCGCGGGTGTCATCCGGCGGGTGTAGATGACGGACTCACCGCCACCTTCCCAGACGACGGGTTCGGTCAGTGGCTTTGACCACCAGGTCCCCGTAGCGCGCCGCGAAGTCGCGCACCGCGGCTGCCTTGTTGGTGATCAGTGTCGGCGGGGTCGTGAGTCCCGCGCGGCGGAGCCGGCTGAGCTGCCAAGGCTTGTAACCGGCGTCGGCCAGCGCCGAGGGGTGCGAAACCCACCGGGCGGGAAGGTTTGCCAGCACACCACCCACAGCGACCCTGGCCTGGGCGCGGCAGAAGCGCAGTTCCGGGCCGGACAACCAGGGCAACGGCATGTTGACATAAGGTAGTGGATCTTTAACGGTCCGTGATCGCCCGGAGAGGGCGATCCGTCGAGGGCGGGGCTTGATGTTGGGGATGACCTCCCGTCTGGGAAAATGCAGATTGCGAAGGCAACATT
>DASTLT010000016.1:0-28312 GCA_035714625.1 Pseudonocardiaceae bacterium
CCGACACCGCACCTATCCCCGCGTCGTCAAACGAGCCCGCCACAACTCCTACCCTGTCAAACGAGCCACCGATACCGGAACCAAACACGACGGACCACCGACGGTGAACCTGCGCCAGATCGCTTAACTTAGCGGCATTGGACCTGGAGGTCGCTGCCGCGCTGGGCATGCAGTCGATTCGTTTGGCTGAGAGCTTGGAATCAAGTACAGGGGCCGCTCATCTCCGCGACCTGTATTGGCGGCTGAAGCCACACGCCAGGGTTCCGGCAGTGCGGGACTTCTTGGAGCGGGCGCGGGTTTTCGTGGCAGGCACATGATCGACCGAACTCGCATCCTGTGCTCGGAACTCTCTCGCGGGGGCCCTTGGATCGCTGTCGAGGTGGAGGGGTGGTCAGTCGTCCCGTCAGGATGACAGCGATGCACCCAACACACCGGCGAGCTATCCTTCTCGCTGGCTTGGTATCGGAGCTAAGCATCGAAGCCCGCCTCATGTAGCAATTGCGCAACACGATGCGACAGGTTGGAGTCGAGAAGGAGCTTCACTGCCCGGCGGTGAGCGGCAGTTGGCGTTCCTGAACCGCTGCGGCGGCGTACTCCAGAGCAGCGAGGATGTCGGCGGGCTCCAGGTCAGGGAAGTCCTCCAGGATCTCCCGCGTGGCACGTCCGGCCGCTAACGGGCCCAGAACAGTGCTGACGGGGATCCGGAGATCACGGATGCACGGCAGCCCACCCATCTTCTGGTGGTCGATGCTGATCCGCTCGAACGGCATCGTCGGGCGACCTCCCGATGATCATCTTTGCTCCGGTCCGACCGGTTTTGCCAGCTCGCGGCGATGTCCTCCACCACGATGGTGGCCCGACTGTAGCGGCCCCCGGTCAGCCGGGCTGCGCGGGAAGCAGCGGGGCCGGCCAGGGGCCGCGGTGGAACGAACCGGACGCGGGGTGCAGCGGGTCGCCGGCATCAACCAGCTCAGGCTGAGCTCGGGTCGGTGCTATCACTGTCCGGACTGGTCATCAAGGGGGTTTCGAGGGCCGCTGGGGGCGTGTCGGGCGGCAGCGCCCGGCGGGGGACGGGGAACACCGGCCCGGAGTGCACCGGACCGGAGTGCGCCGGCCCGGAGTGCACCAGGTCGGAGTGCGCCAGGCCGGGATGGACCAGGCCGGGGTGCCGGGGGGCGGTGGCCTGCTGCAGGTAGCGGGAGGTGCTGCGGTTGATCAGGTCGATCTGGTCCTCCAGCTCCCGGGCACTGTCTTCGTAGTCGCGCTGGACCCGCAGGTGACGCTGCACCAGGCGGGTGTAGTAGGCCAGGTCGCCCTGCTCGGGCGAGCCGTCCCGGAAGGCGATCCAGAACACCAGCCAGGCCGAGATCAGCATGACCACCGACACCAGCAGCGCCAGCACGAGAGCCAGGTTGTTGAGGCTGCTCAACAGGCCCTCGGTCCAGACCCGGACGAACATCGCGGTGGCGATCAGCACAACGAGCAGTGCCACCCCGACCATGCTGATCTTCGAGCCGACGGTGAGCTGGCGTACCTGCAACTGGCGGCGGTGGTTCTTGTTCTGCCGCTGGTCGTGGCCCAGGTGGTAGAGCGCGCTCGCCGCGCCGCCGGTGGCGAGCAGCGAGACGACCACGCTGATCGCCAGCGGCAGCCGCATCGGGTTGCTCCAGTCCACGTTGAACACCGAGCTGACCAGCCACAGCATGATCGGGAAGTCGATGACCGCAACCACCGTCAGGATCAGCACCTTGGCAGCGCGGGATACGCCCCGATGTCGCTGGCTGCCGTGGGCTTCCTCGGTGTCGATCGCGTCGCCGAGCATCTTGGCCCGGTCCTGGGCCTCAGCGAGGGTGAGCTGCTGGCCGCGCGGGCCGGTCACCGGGGTGTCCAGCACCCGCTCGGCGCGGTAGCGCAGCCCCTTGATCTGGGTGACCAGCCCTTCGATGGAGTCGGCGGGGGTGGGGGGCAGGTTGATCGGGGGATTGAAGTGGGTCATCACGGCTTTCTCCTTCGGGGGTGCTGAGGGTTAGTAGGTGATCTCGACGCGACGCATCTGCATCGCGCGTGTTTCGTCGAACCCGCCGCCGGTCACGGCGGTCATCCCGGGGGCCGCACCACCCCCGCGGACGTCGATCCGGTGGGTGACTCCGGCACGGGCCAGCGCCTCCGCGACGGCCTGTGCCCGCTGCTGGGAAAGCTGCAGCCGGCCCGCGGTGGTGGATCCTGGCGGGTCCGCGGTGTACCCGCGGATGGCGACTGTGGCGTCCGGGTGGCCGCTGAGCTTGGCAGTGATCCGGGCAGCGGTCGCACCCAGCAGCTCGACGGCCGCTGGGGACAGCGCCGCGGAGTCACCGGCGAAGCCCAGCACCCGGTCCGACAGCGTGGTGGTGACCTCCCCGTGCGGGCCGGTCACCGAGGTGACGTCGGGGATCGGGACGACCGGCATCGCGGCGGTCGCGGCCGGTGGGGTGGCGGCCAGCCGGGCGTCGTCGACCTGGCAGGACTTCGCGGTGGCCGCGCAGATGGCTGTCCAGTAGGCGGTGAGCTTGTCCCGGGTGGGCTTGGGCAGTGGCGGCTGGTCTCCGGCGGTGGCACCCAGCCCGGTGAACAGCACCCGCCATCCGGTGAGGTCGGGCAACAAGCCCCGCTGGCGCAACTGTGCGACGATCTGCTCCGGCTCGGCGTGCCAGCCGACCTGGCGTAGGTCGAGCCCGCCGTCGGTGCTCAGCCCGTTGCTGACGATGATGAGCACCCCCGGGTCGGCGCCTGCGATGGCGTCGTCGATGCCCTGCAGCAGGTCCATGCCGGGCTGGGTGGCGGCGGTCGCGGCCACCGTTTCGCTGATCTGGTGCAGGTTGCGCTTGATCAGGGCCTGGCGTTGCATGCCGTGCTCGACCGCGCCGTTGGCCCGCCGCGGGGTGAGCGGCAGCACCTGGCTGAGCTGCCCGTCGGCGGTGCTGACCAGCGCCGTGCTGCTCCGGCCGGCCGGGCCGTCACTGGCGTTGGGGCTGTCCGCCGCGGCCCGCAGCTCCGCCAGCGCGGCGGTGGTCAGCATCGGGCGGGGCTCGTGCCGGGTCGCGGTGGCGAGCACCACCACCTGGCCTGCCGGCACCGTCGCGCCGGGCGCCGGCGCGCACCCGGCCAGCGCCGCCAGCGCGAGGCTGCCCGCAACTGTGCAGGCCGCAATTCTGGAAGTCATCGCTGAGCTCCCCCTTCAAGATGGGCTGGACGTCAGGCGCGTCCGGACACCAGGCCCGCACACCCCCTGGCGGCCGTTGCGCTACGTTGCGTATCACTCTTGCCAGCCCTATCGAGGTCGCATGGCCGTGCGCTACATGCCGGTAGCCGGCGCCGCTGGCAGTGACCACCGGAAAGGCGGGATGCCAGAGCTGCCCAGCTTTGTTACTGCAGCTCAGCGGGTGCGCACGACTTACTGGATGGGTGAGACCGTGGTGAAGAGTTAACCCGTTCGGAGGACGGCCGCCCTCGATGCCGCGCGGGGTGGTCGCACTGAAGGTGAGAGACTCCGGGCCGAAACGAGACGTACCACCCGAGAAGGGGGTGTTGATGACGCCCGAGAGCACTGCTCGTCCCGCGCCGTCAGCGGGGGATGACCAGGCCAGACCCGGACGTCGCCGCTGTCCCCAGGCTCATGAGGCGATCCTGGAGGCCACGATCGAGATCCTGCAGGAAGTCGGGTACCCGCGGCTCACCGTCGAAGGCGTCGCCGCCCGCGCCGGGGTCGGCAAGACCACCATCTACCGGTGGTGGCCCACCAAGAGCAGCCTGGTCCTCGAGGCGATCAACCGATGCCTGGACCTCCCGTCGCCGCAGCCCACCGGAGACACCCGCGCCGACGTCCGCGCCGTCGTCCAGCGCATCGCCGACACCTTCGGCCGCCCACCCCTGGGCGAGGTGCTGCCCAGCCTGGCCGTCGACCTGACCCGTGAGCCCGAGACGGCAGCGGCGCTGCGCGCCATGCTCGGCCCGCGCCGAGCGGCCAACGCCGCGGTGCTCTACAGCGCCGTCGGTCGGGGCGATCTGCCGCAGGACCTCGACGCGCACGCCCTGCTCGACGTCGTCGCCGGCGCCATCCTCTACCGCTGCATGCTGCGCTCCGCCCCCACCGCGACCCTGATCGACCAGCTCACCGACCTGATCCTGGACGGCCGCCTGCCCCGCACCCCGGCCCCCGCGTGGTGACCGTACCCTGTGACACCCAGGATTCCAGCCGACGGCACTGCCGTTTCGCGTCCCCTGACAGGTGCTACGGCAACCAGCCGAGGCGGCCGTGTAGCACCGCATATCCGACGAACGCCACGACGTCGATCACCGCGTGCCCGATCACCAGCGCCCACAGTCGCCGGGTGCGCTGCCACACCTGGCCGAACACCAGGCCCATCACCACGTTGCCGAGGAACCCGCCGAATCCCTGGTAGAGGTGGTAGGAGCCGCGGAGCAGCGCGCTGGCCACCAGAGCACCGCTGGCCCCCCACCCGAGCTGGCGCAGCCGGGTGATCAGGTACCCCACCACCAGCAGTTCCTCGGCCAGCGCGTTGGCTACCGCCGAGGCGAGCAGCACCGGGACCCGCCACCAGGTGTCGTCCAGCGCCGAGGGCAGCACGGTGAGGTTGAGCCCCACTGCCCGGGCGATGAGGTACAGGCCCAGTCCCGGTATCCCGATCGCGGCGGCCAGCCCGACGCCGAGGCTGGCATCCCGGCGCAGGGCGCCGCGGTCCAGGCCCAGGCTGCGCAACCGCACCCCGCTGCGCCACAGCAGGTAGCCGCCCAGCCCACCCCAGGCGATGAGCTGGATCACCCCGGTGACCTGGTAGGCCAGATCCAGCAGGGGGATCTGCCGGGCTGGCGCGTTGATCGCCACCGCCTGGTCGGGCAGGGCCGCCGGCGCGAGCAGGGCGTCCAGCAGTGCCAGCAGGCCGCGCAGCCCGGCGAGTCCCAGCGTGGCGGCCAGCACCAGGACGAGCTCCACGACCAGTGCCCGGCGCTGCCCCGGGTCGGTGATCACCTCGGTCTGCTCCGGGTGCGCGGTCGCCAGCCACTGCCGCAGCCCACCGGCCTGTGCTTCCACGCCCGGCACGCTATCCGCTCGTGTCCCCGCCCACGCCGGGGTGGGGGGCGGTGCGTATGGTGAACTGCGTGTGGCGGTTCGTGCTCTCCCGGCGGTGGTGGGCAGGTCACGTGCTGGTCGCGGCGGGGTGTGGGCTGTTTCTGGGGCTGGCCCGCTGGCAATGGGACCGGGCCCATTCGATCACCGGCGACTGGCAGAACCTCGGCTATGCGCTGCAGTGGCCGCTGTTCGCGGTCGTGCTGCTCGCCGCCTGGCTCCGGTTTCTCTGGCTGGAGCAGCACCGGGGCCCCGTGGAGCTACCTCCCGATGTCGGCGAGCATCCAGGCCCAGCACCGGAAACGGCATCAGTACCGCTGCCCCCTGCCCGGGAGGCAGCGCGGCCCGCGGTTCGAGGCTCCGCACCCGGAGAGGACAATCCTGACGATGAGCTTGCCGCATACAACGCCTACCTCGCCCAGCTCGCCGAGCAGGACCAGCGGCGCTGACGCTCGGCCGGTGGTCCGGCGGTTGCTGGCTTATCGGGTGATGGCCTACGTGACCGGTGTCCTGCTGCTGCTGTTGTGCACGTCGATGGTGCTCAAGTACGGCTTCGGCAACGACGTGCTGAACTGGAGCGCCTACGCGCACGGCTGGATGTACATGGTGTACCTGATCACCGTGGTGCTGCTGGGCACTGCGGTGCGCTGGCGTCCCGGGCGGATGGTGTTGGTGGCGCTGGCCGGCACGATCCCGCTGATGTCCTTCGTCGCCGAACGCAGCGTGACCCGTGAGGTGCGCACCCGGCTGGGTGCATCGGCAGGGGGCCGGTGACCGACGGGGGCAGGGTGGCCCGATCGCGCGCCAGTAAGGTCCCCCAGGTGTCATCGGTGTTGAACCTGCATTCCCCCGGTCCGCGAGGGGTCTCGCCACTGCTCGCCCACCTGGTCGACGACGCTGCGCTTTTCCCGCCGGCCAGGGCGAGCATGGCCGACGCCGTCCGGCGTCACCTTGACGCGCGCAGCGAGGTGTACGCCTGGGTGGTCGGTTTCTTCCTCTGCCCGACCTCCCGGCTCAGCGAGTTGGTCATCCAGTTGCGCAAGCGCCCACCCGCCCAGCCGCTGACCCTGTCGTTGGTGGCCGATACCGGGCTGGGGGGCCTGCCCAAGGCGATCTCCACCGCGCTGGACAACGGAAAGCTGGTCGATGTCCGGATGGTCGAGGTGCCCGCACCGTCTGATGTGGACGCCAACTGGCTGGTGCAGCTCACCGAGTTCGTGCCGGACGACGTGGTGCGGGTGGTCGAGCCGCGCCGGGGCAGGCCGGACTGGCTGACCGGGGTGCGCCGGGTCGCCGAGGCGGGGTGCTGGCCCAAGCTGCGCTGCGGCGGGCAGGCCAGCGAGTCCTTTCCCACCGTCGAGGAGGTAGCCGAGTTCCTGGCCGTCGCCACCGGCACCGGACGCTCGTTCAAGGCCACCGCCGGGTTGCATCATTCGGTGCGCCACCATGATGAGTCCACCGGGCTCACCCACCACGGGCTGCTCAACATGCTGGTCGGCACGGCGCGGGCGGTGTCGGGTGCGAGCGTGCATGAGGCGTTGCGCTGCACCGACCCCACGGTGCTGGCCGCCGAGGCGCGGGCGCTGTCCGACGACGACGCGCGGGGGGTGCGCGAGGTGTTCGCCTGCTACGGGTCGGCTTCGCTGACCGAGCCAGTGGCCGATCTGATCCGGTTGGGCCTGCTCCCCGAGCCGGACCGGCACCGCAGTGCCTCCGGATGACCAGTGCCTCCGGATGACCAGTGCCTCCGGATGAGCAGCGCTCAGCCCACTACCGCGGCCACTGCGGCCAGCACCGCGAAGCAGGCGAACACCACCCCCGCGATCCGCGACAGCCACCTGATCGGCAGCCGCAGCGCGAATCCCTTGCCGACGCCTACCGCCAGCGTGGCGACCGTCAGCAGCGCGAGCCACGCCCCCAACCCCACCGACAGCGGGTCGCCGTAGCAGGCGGTGAGCGCCGCAGTGGCGAACTGGGACGCATCACCCCACTCCGCCGCGAACAGCACCCCGAAGGACAGCGCGCCAATCCGCCACCACGGAGCGGGTGCGCTGGCTTCGGCCAGGTCCGGGCCCGGCTCGTCGCCGGCGCTGTGCCGCAGCAGCAGCACCGCACCAGCGGCGAACATCAGGCAGGCCACCAGCGCGACGGCGCGGTCCGGCAGCAGGGTCAGCACGCTGCCGAAGGCCACCGCGATCAGGCACTGCACGGCAAACGCCGCCGAAACCCCGAGCAGCACCGGCCCCGGCCGGTACCGGGTGGCGAGCAGCAACGTCGCCACCATCGTCTTGTCCGGCAGCTCCGCGGGCAGCACCAGGGCGAAGGCGGTGCCGAGCAGCAGTGGCGAGAACTCCACGAAGGGGCACCCGATCCTTTCAGCCAGGCGGTCTGCGGACTGCCGGTCGGCGCGGCCGCTCGAATCTCGCCCCGCCTTGAGCGAGGAGCACCTTAAGTCACCACAGACGGGGGACGTGGCGGCCACCTCGTAGGCTCACAACCATGCCCGTCACCGCCTACCTCGGACCTGAGGGCACCTTCGCCGAGCAGGCCGCGCTGGTGCTGGCCCCGCACGATGAGTTGCGGTCGGCAGAGTCGGTGCCGGCGGCGATCGCCGCGCTGCGGGCCGGGGCGGTGGACGGGGCCTGCGTGCCGGTGGAGAACTCGATGGAGGGCTCGGTGCCGGCCACCCTGGACGCGATGGCCGAGGCGGAGCCGGTGCTCGCGGTGGCCGAGACCGTGCTGCCGATCCGGTTCAGCGTGCTGGTGCGCCCCGGCACCACCGCCGCCGACGTGCGCACCATCGCCACTCACCCGCATGCCGCGGCGCAGGTCCGGGGTTGGCTTGGCGGGCACCTGCCTGGGGCGACGATGATGCTGACCCCCTCGACGTCGGCGGCCGCGGTCGCGGTGCTGGACAAGCAGGCCGACGCGGCGGTGTGCGCCCCCGTCGCGGTGCAGCACTACCCGCTGGCCGAGCTGGCCACCGATGTGCACGACCTGGGCGATGCGCAGACCCGCTTCCTGCTGCTGCACCACCCCGGGACGCTGCCCGCGCCCACCGGCACCGACCGTACCTCGCTGGTCGCGGTGGCCGCCCACCGGCCGGGGGCGCTGCTGGAGGTGCTCGCCGAGTTCGCGTTGCGCGGGATCAACCTGACCCGGATCGAGTCCCGGCCGATGCCGGGCAGGCGCTGGGAGTACCGGTTCTTCCTGGACTGCGAGGGCCACGTGGCCGACGAGGCCGTCGGGGATGCGCTGGCCCAACTGCACCGGCGGTGCACGTCGGTGCGCTTCCTCGGCTCCTACCCGCGCAGTAACGGCAGCTCCGGTCCTGGTCCGGACCCGGCCGGGTTCACCGCGGCCCGGGAGTGGCTGGCCGCGGTGCGCGCCGGACGCAGCGCGTGACCGCCGACGTCCTCCGGGGACGCTTCGTGCCGCCCGCCGGAGGTGTGGCCTGATGAGCGCGTTGCGGCTCGTGCTGGCCCGGCACGGGGAGACCACGGCCAACGCCGTCGGCCTCCTGGACACCCGGCTGCCGGGGTGCCCACTGAGCGAGGAGGGCCACCGGCAGGCCGCCGAGCTGGCCGAGCGGCTGGCCGGTGAGCCGGTGGTGGGCGTGTACGCCAGCCTGGCGACCCGCGCCCAGCAGACCGCGGCGCCGGTTGCCGCTCGCCACGGCCTGACCGCGCAGGTCCTGGGCGGGGTGCACGAGGTGTGCATCGGCGATCTGGAGGGCCGGCACCGGCCGCAAGACCACGACGCGCTGCACGCGATGTACCACGCCTGGCACGGCGGCGACCTGCGCCACGCCCGCCCCGGCGGGGAGTCCGGCCAGCAGGTGCTGGACCGCTACCTCGCCGACATTGCGGCGATCCGCGCGGCGCACCCGGACGGCACCGCGGTGCTGGTCAGCCACGGCGCCGCGATCCGGCTCGCCACCGTCGCGCTGGCGAGCAATGTCGACGGCTCCTTCGCCGCGCCCCGCCTGCTGTCCAACATCGCGACCATCGTGCTGGAAGCCGACGGCGCCGGCTGGCGCTGCCTGCGCTGGGACAATATCGAGCTGGCCTAGCGCGGGGCTAGCGCGGGACTAGCCAGCGCGGTCGGGCAGGGCCCCTTCCTGCCTCTCGCCAAACCGCTTCGCCCGCTCCAGGAACTCCCGTACCGCAGGCACCGTGGCGTGCGGCTGCAGGCGAAGGTAGAGGTCCCGGAGATGGCCTGCCCCTAGGCGTGAATCCAAGCTCTCGGCCAAGTCGATCGCCTCAATCCCAGCGCGGCAGCGGCCTCTAAATCACGCTGTTTGCCCGGCCGGGTCCGAGCATCGGCCAGGTGAGTCAGGTAATACTGGCGGTCACGGGCGAAGGGGGTACCGAACAGGGCAATACCCTGCTCCATGCAGGCCGCTGCCCGATCAGGCTGGCCCAGCCGCAGCAGGCATTCACCGGCACTGGCAGTGATCTCCGCCGGTCTGACCCAGTACAGATAGGACGGGTCGTCGTCATTCCCGGCCTGCTCGACGTGGGTGCGGGCCTTGGAAATTGTCGCACTGCAGGCCGAGGCATCATTCAGAACGGCGAAGCCATGGGCCTTCTGGATATACAGCTGTGCAAGGAGTCGTGGTGTTTGCTCGCTTCGCGAGCCTGCCAGGGCGGTGTCGATGAGGGTCACAGCTTCGGTTGGCTGCTCTCGGTGGGCTGCTTGGTAGGCCATTTCACCCAGGATGTGAGCACCGAGGAGCCGGTCATCGGCGGTATGCGCAGCACGCAGACCCGCGATGTAATAGCGCTGCGCCAGGCCATACTCCCCTGAATCATACGCGCACCAGCCACAGACCTGCCCCAGCTCGGCAAGTACCACGTGCAGCATCCGGCCGGTGCGCTCGGTATAAGACGCACGGTCGAGCAACCCAGCGACCTGAGCGAACAACTGCTCAGCCATCGCCAGCACACTGCCGCCCCCGGCGACATCATCCATCCGCCGCAGCTCAGTCACCATGGCACCGAACCGACCAGCCAGCTCGCCGGAGACCCGGCGCCCGGCGAGCCCGGACACCAGCGGCTCCGGCTCGTGCACCAGCCACTGGTGTGCGGGAGCGGTCAAGGCCGGGCCGGTCAAGGACAGGAACACACGGCGCTTCACCCGTCCACCACCACCACTCAGCAGGACTGCCGCTTCGACAGTACCCCGGTGGTTCCAGCGCGCGACGAGCACCGGATCACACGCAGGATCGTGGAAAGGCTCCCGGCTCCGGTCCGAGCCAGGCTGCGCACTGTCTGACTGCGGCCCAGCCGGCAGCTCACCTGTCCCGTTCGAGACCGGCACGAGATCAGCTACCGCCGGTTCCGTGGTACTCAGCTCGCGCCTGCCCCCGGGCATGTCGAACCACAACAGCTTGGGCGGGATGTGCAGCATCTTGGCCCAGTGCCGCAAGGTGTCCAGGTGCTGGAGGGGCGGGCCGGTCTCAAACCGGCTCACCTGCGGCTGCCGCAGCCCCAGCCACTGGCCGAGCAGGGCCTGGGAGATGCCGTCGGGTCCGTAGACCGCATAGTGATATGGGTGGGTGCGGTAGGCCCGGGAGACCCAGCCCATGTGCTGGGCGGCGAACGCCTCCCGGAACTGCTCGGTGTCCCAGAACTCAGGTGGTACCTCGGGCGGGGCGATGAGCTTGTCGCGGGAGCGGCGCTGGCAGCGGGCACACTGCCCCCCGGTGTTGTCCTTGGCGAGGCGGGTGCCGCAACGGCAGTAATACCGCCGCGGTCGTTTTGATCCCATCGCTTCCTCCGGGTTCTGACCGGCCAGAGTCTGGCCGGTGGCAGGGAGCGTAACGGGCGTCTCATCCGTCGTGATCACGGGTTGGTGCGGCGTGGCTCGGCTCGCCTTCAGGGGAGTGGTGGATATATCTATCCACTGGATGGATACGTCTATGTGTTGCCGGCATAGCCGATAGCGGATATCCCTTTTTCGGGGAGCTTCCAAAACCCCAGCGCCGGGATGTACCAAGGTGACATGAGAGTGAGCAAGCACGGGCAGCTCACCGAGAACGTGACTCACCTCACTCCCCGCACCGACCCCCGCCGGCGACCCCCAGGGAGACTGGCCCGATGGCCCGAGACTGGTCCGTCGATCACTACACCAAGATCAGGCCACGAAGTGTGACTGCCGTACTAGCATGGGTGCCAGACAGTCGATCGGGCGGCAGGCGGTGCACACCGCCTCGGCGCCGGATGGGTGCGAGCTGGTCAGAAGCCGAGGAACGCGCCGCAGGCCGTGCAGCGCAACGGCTCGCTCGTCGCGATAACGACGGTCCGTTGGGGCGTGGTGCCGTTCCTCAGCCTGGACGTTGCCACTCTGCAGGATACCGTCGGTAAGATCGTGGACGCGGTCGCGCCGGTGGTCGACGAGAGCGAAGCGTGTGCTGTCGTGTGGCTGAGTCCGTCCCGTACACGGTTACTCTAAGCGAGAGGACCAAGGCGACCGTCGCGGGTGTTACAGAGTAGGGTTCTGCATGAGCGGCAATAAGGATTTCTTCCGGGAACGCCGGGCGCAAGCGGTGTTCAAGCATGGCATCTTGTCGCGTTATCCGACAGTGTTCGCGTCGAAGACTGGGGTTGCCGACCGGCAGGTAGTGCTTCTGGATGGCTACGCCGGGCGGGGAGAGTACGAGGATGGCTCGCCAGGTTCGCCGCTGCTGCTCGCCCGCACCGCCAAGCGTGTGCAGGCCTTCCGGGACGTGACTGGGGTGTACGTCGAGAAGGACCCGGATGATTTCGCGAACCTGCAGCAAGTCATGGCGGTTCACGGCCGCGACACGGATCGTCTCTTTCCTGAGGACCTGCGTGAGTGCCTGCCGCAGGTTTTGCAGCTCGCGCAAGGCGCGGCGTTATTCGCGTTCCTGGATCCGTTCGGGACGGCGTTGGATCGCGCCCAGCTCGTCGGTGACCTGCTCGGTCGCCGGGACCGGGCTCCGGTGGAGGTGCTGCTACACCTGAGCGTGAGCACTGTTGCCCGCCTCGGGGGCCTGCTACGCCGCCGCCGCGAGCAGGGCGTACAGGTCCTGGACCGGCGGATGCCAAGTCAATCGGACACGTGGACCGGTTTCTGGGCGGCACGTGGTGGCAGGAGCACTTCGCACCGATCCAGAGCGCCGATGACGAGCAACGGGCGACCAGCGTCTCGCTACATATCGCTGAGCTGTTTCTGCAGGATATTTGTGCGGTTGCGGGGTGCTGGGCGGTGAGCATGCCGGTGCGCCGACGCCCCGATCATCTCCCAAAGTATGTGCTGGTCCTGTTCACCCGGCACCGCGACGGCATCTGGCACTTTGCCGATACCCTCGGTAAGGCTGGCCGCGACTGGGAGGGTGCGTGGCGGACGGAAGTCGCAAGCCAGACCCTGGCCAAGGCCAAGAAGAAGTACGCCGACAACCCCGGCCTGTTCGACGTGGAGCAGTTGTTCGCGCCCGAAGCGTTCGACCCCGAGGACTACGAGCGGCAACACCGCGCGCAGTGGCAAGCGGTGATCGAGTCCAACATCCGCACCGTGCTCGCCGCCGAAGGCAGGTTTCGGCTCCCCGACCGGATACTGGCGGTGTACGGCACCGTCTTGGGGATGGCCAGCGAACGGCATGTCCGCGCCGCGATCAAAGCCCTCCACGACGCTGGCGAGGTCGCCAACACCGGTGTCGGGAAGTACTTCTTCCGCGAGCCGATCCGACCGATCACCTGACCGCAGCCACCCGACGCGGATACTGGTCCCAAGTCCTGCCGTCCAAAGCACGACCGCCGGACTTAGCAGTACGCCCACCCCATTGCTTGAAAAAGAACGGGACACCACTCGCGGTGCAGGCGTCCCGCAGCTGCCGAACCCACACCGGGTTCACCGGACGGGCCGCCGCACCGCTTTCACCCCCGGTGATAACCCAGCCGATACCGGTGAGATCAAGACCGTCCAGCGGACCGAGCAGCGGCTCACAGGAAAGGAACCGGACCGCGGCCGGGACGTGCCGCAGATCCTCGACCCGGCCTAGAGCGTCGGCGTTCTCCACACTCACCCCCATCCACAGATTGGCCGGCCAGTCCAGTTGGTGGGCGATCCGCCGCAGCCGGTGGGCGCGTTTGGTAAGCAACTGGTAAGTGTGCTGCGGCGTGTCCGCGATCACCGTGAACACCTTCCGGACGAAGCTGAGCGGGACCTGGGCGTGGAAAAGATCACTCATCGAGTTCACGAAGATCATCCGGGGGGTACGCCAGCGACGGGGGATGTCCACAGCGCCCGGGTGAACCGTGAGTCCGAACCCGGGCCCAGATGTGCGAGGATCACCATCGTGTTGGTACTTCGCTGAGCCCATGACCTTCAGGCGCGCGGCCAGAACCAGCGCGTAGCAGTGATCGCAACCAGCCGAAACACGATCACACCCGGTGGTGGGGTTCCACGTGGCCTGAGTCCACTCAATCGGTGACCGATCTGCCATATGCATCATCCTCTCGAAGGGCGGCTTAACTGCGTCGGACCAACACAGGACACCTCCCCAGCAATCACACAACGTCACCCGATCGGGTGTATGGAACCGAGGTGCTCGACCCGCTTACCACCGCCCTCACCTTCAGACCCTGGATCCACGGTGCAAGGTGCCGCGACCCTCGCCCTCTTCGCGGGCCGCTTTGCGGTAGCGCTGATGGCTGTTGCGCCGGATGGCGGGGATGGCGCACACGACGGATGAGGACCGGTCGCTTCCGTCCGGCGCGATGCAGCCGATCGGCTACGTGGTGCTCGCCCACGGAGTACGCCTTAGCCGCCCAGTCCAGGCATACCAGCGCTGGATGGATGCGATTCCCCGCCAGTTCCACCGTCTGGTGCTCGACGAGCCGGACTCAGCACCCTGGCCCGAGGACGACCCGTACTGCCTGGCGATGCTGAAGCACTACCGCAGCCTGATACCGCTGGCGCAGGAAGCGCGCAAGCCGATCTTCGCGCTCAAGCCCGCCGACGGCGCCTTCGGTGGCCACGCGCAGGCTGCCTTGCGGGCGTACGGCGACTTCCGGACGTTGGCGAACCGACTGCTCGAGGTGACCTTCGCGACGGCCTGAGCCATCTGGAGCATAGGGAGACGCCAGCGGTCAGCTGGACCCGCCAGCGGTCAGGCGGGGACCGGGGCGGTGTCGCGGTCCCAGGCCCGGTGCTGGCCGAGTGCGGTGCAGAAGGCGTCGACGAACTCGTCCGGGACCGTGCCGTCGGCCCCGGCCGCGCTGATCACGCCGTGGTCGCCGGTCACCGAGCCGTCCTGGCCCGCGACCCGGACCACCCCGGCCGCGGCCCGCTCGACCAGTGACACCCCGGCGCCGAGCGCGCCCACCGCCTTGGCGTGCTTGATCGCCTCGGCGACGAAGTGCACGGCGTAGCCGTCCCCGGACAGCGTGCGCACGCTGTCCGCGCCACCGGGCACCACCACGGCGTCGTAGACCACCGAGGCCATGGTGCTGATCGCCCGGTCGACCGCGACGTCCTCCCCCCCGGCGCCACGGACCGCGCCGGCTACCGGGGCCAGCAGCTCGGGCACCGCCCCGCGCTCGCGCAGCGCTTCGGCCAGCGCCACCGCGCTGCCGTCCACCCCGTCGGCGACCAGGATCGCGACCTTGCGCGACGCCACCGCGCCAAAGGTGGTGTTGGCCTGGGACAGCGCCGGGGAGCTGCGGCCGTGGTTGGGCCGGGCCGGCTCGGCCGGGGGCTTCACCCCCACCCCCTCGGCCACCGCGACGGCGAGGGAGTGGTCGATGTGGTTGAGCTGCTCGACCTGCCGCTCGCGGATCTCCAGGTGATCGCACTTGCCCAACTCGAAGCGGTACGCCGCGATGATGTGGTCACGCTCCCATTCGGTCATGCTGTTCCAGAACAGGGTGGCCTGGCTGTAGTAGTCCTTGAAGCTCTCCGCCCGCTGCCGGATCTTGTGGCCCTCAACCTTCTGCTGGTAATGCCGGAACACGCCCTCGTCGGCGATGACCGGGCAGCCGCCCTGCATCGTGTTCTTGTGATAGGGCGCCCGGCCCTGGTGAATCAGCGGCTGGTGGTAGCCGTCGCGCTGGTTGTTGCTGACCTGCGCCACCGCCCGGTTGACCGGAATATACGGGAAGTTGGGCCCGCCGAGCCGGATGAGCTGGGTATCCAGGTAGGAGAAGTTGCGCATCTGCAGCAGCGGGTCATTGGTGAAGTCGATGCCGGGGACGACGTTCGCGGTATGGAACGCCACCTGCTCGGTCTCAGCGAAGAAGTTGTCGGGGTTGCGGTTGAGCACCATCTTCCCGACCGGCCGGACCGGCACCTGCTCCTCCGGGATGATCTTCGTGGCGTCCAGCAGGTCGAAGTCGAAGGCGAACTCGTCGGACTCCGCGACGAGCTGCACACCGAGCTCGTACTCCGGGTAGGCACCGGTCTCGATCGCTTCCCACAGGTCGCGGCGGTTGAAGTCGGGGTCCTTGCCCTGAATCTTCTGGCACTCGTCCCACTGCAACGAATGAGTGCCGAGCACTGGCGTCCAGTGGAACTTGACGAACGTGCCCTGGCCCTCGGCGTTGACCAGCCGGAAGGTGTGCACCCCGAACCCCTGCATCATCCGGTAGCTGCGCGGCAGCGCCCGGTCCGACATCAGCCACATGACCATGTGCTGGGCCTCGGGCTGCAGCGAGACAAAATCCCAGAACGTGTCGTGCGCCGACTGGGCCTGCGGGATCTCGTTGTGCGGCTCGGGCTTCACCGCATGCACGAAATCGGGGAACTTGATGCCGTCGTGAATGAAGAACACCGGCATGTTGTTGCCGACCAGGTCGTAGTTGCCCTGCTGAGTGTAGAACTTGGTGGCGAACCCGCGCACGTCCCGCACCGTGTCCGCCGAGCCGCGTGAGCCGGCGACGGTGGAGAACCGCACGAACACCGGCGTCTGCACGGACGGGTCGGTGAGGAACTGCGCGACCGTGTACTCGGCCAGCCAGCCGTCGTAGGGCTGGAAGTAGCCGTAGGCCCCCGACCCACGGGCATGTACGACCCGTTCCGGGATCCGCTCGTGATCGAAATGGGTGATCTTCTCCCGGGCGTGGAAGTCCTCCAGCAGCGTCGGGCCCCGCTCCCCGATGGTCAGCGAGTCGTCGGTGTGGTCGACCCGGACCCCCTGATTGGTGGTCAGGCAGCTCCCCGTGGGCTCCACCCGCATCTGATCGAGCTGGCGCTGTTTGTCCTCGGCACCCTGCTGGGCCGAGGGGTCCTGGGCGGGCTGGAATGAGGTGGCCATACGTTCCTCCCTGGAGGCAACCGCGGGGCAAGCTGGGGCAACGGGGCGGCAAGGGGCGACACAACTGGTTCTCCCCCGGCTACCCGGTTGTTGCGAGTCCCTAACCCGGCCCTGCGGCCGGATTCAGCGATCCCGGGTTTGGCGGGGCAGGAGGCCGGGCACACGCGGGGGGACCACAGACTCGGCTGATCCGGAGGTAGCTGCAGTGACCCGGCCAGACAGTGCGGACGAACGACTCGACCCGGACCAGGCCACCAACGAAGGGCTGGCCCCCGAGGAGGCGACGGACGAGGACGAGCTCGGCACCGACCCCTTGGAGCGGGCGATGGACCCACCCGAGCACTGGACGGGTGCCGACCGTTACGGCACCACCCCGGCGGAGGAAGCCACCGAAAGGCCGCTGGACTCCCGGCTGCGCGAGGAACAGCCCGATGTGCGCCTCGAACAGATCCCGGACCGGCCGATCGCAGCCACGGCGCTGCAGGATCTCGACGAGTCGATCGACGACGTCGATCCCGAGGATCTCCTCGGCCCTGGGCGTTCCCCGTCGGCAGGAAAAGCGGGATACGAGATGGTGGCGCCGGGGGAGACCACTTTCACCGGTGCGGCGGCCGTCGACACCGAGGGGTCCCTGGTCACCGAGCCCGACGCGCCGACCACCGACGAGACGCTGACGGTGCGCGATCCCGGCCTCGCCGGGTGACCCCTGGCCGGGTGGTGACCCCTAGACTGACACCCGGCCAGCTATAACTACAACCGGCCAGCTAAACTACGGCCTCAGCAGTCGAGGGGCCTCAGCAGTCCAGGCACCCTCATTGTCCTCATTTGTCGACGGACAGGGCCTCCAGCAGGTTCCCCAGCGGACGGTCCGGCAGTGCCCGGGCCACATCGGCCAAGGCGACTACCCCGACTAGGTCATGCCCATCGATCACCGGCAGCCGCCGCACCTGGTGGGCGCTCATGGTCTCCAGGATCTCCTCGACGCTGTCGTCGGCGCCGATCGTGACGGCCTCGCCTTGGGCCAGCTCGCCGACGTGCACCCCGCGCGGATCCTTCTCCTCGGCGATCACCTTGACCACGATGTCCCGGTCGGTGATCACGCCCTTGAGCTTGTTGTCCTCGCCGCAGATGGGCAACGAACCGACGCCCAAATCGGCCATCTGCCTGGCCGCATCCCGGACCGAGTCACTGGCCCGGGCGCAGGCCGGATCCGGGGTCATGATCTCGCGAGCGGTTGTGGTCACGTGGTCCTCCCTCACAACTGGATACCTGTCCTCCCTGGGTATCCCGCTGACTGCGGCGGAAACATCGCCTGCCGTGCTGGGTTTGCTCGGGGCAGCTCAGGTGGTGAGCGGACGGCCGATCGGACTTCCGCCATCCTGCCGCTGGTCAGGGGATGCCGAGGCGCCCGGCGAGTACCCGGCGTGCATGGTTACTGTCACGAAGGATTGCGCTGGTGTGCCACCCGGTCGAGATCGTCAGCTCAAGGGAGCCCTCACGTTGACCCCGTCCGTCATCGACCCCGCCGATCCGACCGGGCGCAGGCCCAACTGCTCGGTGACCGTCGTCGTGCCGACCTACAACGAGGCCGACAACCTGCCCGGCCTCGTCCGGCAACTGCTGGCGCTGCCGCTGCCGCAGTTACGGGTGTTGGTGGTGGACGACGACTCCCCGGACGGTACCGGCAAGCTCGCCGACGAGCTTGCGCGCGCCACCCAGCGGGTCGCGGTGCTGCATCGGAGCACCAAGAATGGTCTGGGCCGGGCCTATGTCGATGGTTTCACCGCTGTCTTGAACGGGCTGTCCTGGGAACCCTCCTTCATCCCGGAATGGGTCGTGCAGATGGATGCTGACGGTTCGCATCCGGTTGCCGCGATTCCCGGGATGGTGGGTACCGCGCTGGCCGCGAGCGCGCAGCTCGTGATCGGTTCCCGCTATGTGCCCGGTGGCAGTATCGATGGTGAATGGGGCATCAACCGGCGGTGGCTGTCAGCTTTCGGTAACTGGTATCTTGAGCGCATTCTGCACCTGGGTATCCGGGACGCCACCGCCGGATTCAAGCTCTGGGCCGCCGAGACGTTGCGCGGGCTGGATCTGTCGCGGGTCGGTGCGGCTGGTTATGCCTTTCAGGCGGAGATGAACTTCCTCGCGGTTCGCAGCGGCTGCCGCGTCGTTGAGGTGCCCATTCACTTCACCGATCGCGTGACAGGCACCTCGAAAATGAGCTTCGGGGTCAAACTGGAATCTGCCCTGCGACCGTGGAGCCTGCGGTGGCAGTACCGGCGCCAGCGAGGTGAGATCAGCCTGGGCATGCACCAGGTGGGCACTCGAGGCCGGGGGGAATGACGGTCGGTCTCGGGTGGTTGTACCAGGTGTCCGGGCCGGGCGTACGGTGTCCCCGGGTTCCAAATCCACACTGCCGCCGCGGACGATCTTTCGGCTGAAGCCGCGGTGCGCTATTCACCGTGAGGTGACCAGTGCACCGGCCCGGACCATGGCACTGGCGGTAAGCGGCACCGAGGACGGCGAGTCATGAAGGGTGATCGAGTCGAGATCGTGATCGACGCAGGCGGTACCACCCGTACCTATGAGATCACGGCCACCCGCGCTGGACGTCGGGTCGAGATCAGCAGCGGCCGGGGCATCGTGGAGGTCACCGAGGTCACCCGCAACGGCACGCCGGTACGCACCGCCCGGTTCATGACCAGCCGGGTGCTGGCGTTGGTCGAGTTCCCCGCCGAGGAGCTCATCGCGGCCGGGGCCGGCCCGGCGACACCGCTGCCGCGCAGCGCCTGAGCGACCGGTCCGGGTGACCCAGGGGTGCGGATGCGCTCAGGGGTGCGGATGCTCAGCCCCAGCCGAGTTCGTGCAGCCGGTGCTCGGGGATGCCGAAGTGGTGCGCGATCTCGTGCACCACGGTCACCGCGACCTCGTCCACGAGTTGCTGCTCGTCGGCACAGATATCAAGCAGGGCCTCGCGGTAGAGGGTGATCCGGTCGGGGAGCACGCCCCCGTAGGTGGAGTCCCGCTCGGTGAGGGCGATGCCCTCGTAGAGCCCCAGCAGCCGAGGCTCATCCGGGTTGCGCTCGGCGACCAGCACGACCACGTTGTCCATCGCCGCGGCCAGCTCGAACGGGATGAGGTCCAGCGCTTCACCGACCAGCTCCTCGAACCGGTCGGCGTCGATCCATATGCTCATCGGCCATCTGCTCACCGTGCTCGACGGGGCGGGTTCAGCGGGGCGGGGGGCCGGGCGTGACGGCGGTGGTCACCGTAGCCGCCGGGACCGGTGCGGGTCCGGAGGTCCGTGCGGCCGGCCGGGCGGGTTGCTTGCCGACCTGCACCGGGCCCTTGACGCTGCCGGTCACCGGGGCGAAGCCGCTCCGGTCCGGCAGGAACGCGCCCAACCGGCAGTCCACCCGCCTGCTTCCGGCCTGCCAGCTCTGCGGGCGCAGCGTCTCCCAGAACACCGTGAGCCCCTTCTTGCCGACCACCTCGGGACCGCCCGCGAAGTCCGCAGCCAGCTTGGTGCATTCCGCATCCAGCACGCCGTCCTGGGCGGTCTCGTCAGGGTATCTCTTGGGGAAGGCCGCGCTCAGGTCGACCACGCCGACCACCTCCACCGCATGCGGGCGGGCGCAGTCCACCGGGTCACCCACGGTCTTGCCGTCGTTGCCCAGGCAGGTGCCGGGCGGGTGCACGTCGGACTGGTCCTGGTGCGCCGCGCTGCCGGTGGTGGCGAACAGCGCGCCGGAGCGTCCGGAGGACTGCACCCCGCAGCGCAGCGTCCGGTCCCCGCGCCGCCAACTGTCCACGCTGGGTTTGATCGCCCCCACACTGAAGCGGCCGAACGGGTCGAAGCGACCTGCCAGCGCCTGAGTGGTGCGCTGAGTGCACCGGCTGGTCACCAACTGCTGCCAGCTCGGGGCGTCCGGAAACGGGGTCCGGGCCTCGAGGTCCGCCAGCTCGACGGTGCCGATCACCTCGAACAGATGCGGCTGGACGCAACTCACCTGGCGGGCGTCGGAGGCGTCCGGCTGCTGCCAGGTCAGGCAGGTGTGCGCGGGCGCGCGCAGCGGCTGGACGCCGGTCGCGGCGGGGTCGTCGGTGAAGCGGCCACCGGCGCTGATCCCGCTGGATACCGCGCCCAGCACCAGCGCCGCACAGGCCCCCAGCACCGCCCCGGCGGCGATCCGCTGGGCGCTGCGGCTGGCCCGGGGCCGGTCAGGAGACACCGCTCACCGGCTGCTCGAGCTCTCCGGCGGGAAGGTCGGCGCTCTCGTCCACCGGCTTGCGCATCTCGAGGCGGTAGCGCCACAACCCGATGCCGGCGGTGAGCGTGAAACAGGCCACCACGAGCGTCGTGAGCAGCGGCTCCAACCACGGGAGCTGCTCGAGCAGGCCCGCTCCGTGGTAGCCGAGCAGCACCAGGCCGGGCACCCAGGCCACCGCGCCGACCACGCTGGCCGCCAGGAATACCCGGCGGTCCATCCGGGCCGCACCAGCTACCGTCGGCGCCAACGTGCGTACCCAGGGTAACCAACGCGCCACCACGACCGCCCAGAACCCCCACCGGGCGAAGAACCGGTGCGCCCGTTCCAGGTGGCGGCGGTTGAGCACCCGGCCGCCCTCCCGGGCCCACATCCGGGTGCCGGTGCGCCGCCCGAGCAGGTAGCCGACCTGGTTGCCGATGATGGCGACCACGGTGGCCGTGATGGCCAGCGCCACGGCGTGCCCGGTGCCGGTCTGCTGGGCGGCCAGCACCACCCCGGCGCCGAGCAACAGCGAGTCACCGGGCAGGAACAGGCCCACGATGAGTGCGCACTCGATGAAGATGAACGCCGTCACCACGACCCACACGGTCGAAGTTCCGGCCGACTCGAGTGCTCCGAGTGCTCCGGTCATGGGCAGCGAAGGCGTCATGGGCAGGGAGGGCATTGCTGACCAGGGTAGCTGTGCTGGGGCAGGCGGTCAGCCCACTGGATGGACGCGCTCATCGGCCTGCGCCTGCCGTCCGCCGGTTTTCTCGCCGGGCCTTCAAGGCCTCGAAGACGATCGGCAGGACGGAGAGCACGACGATGCCGATCAGCATCATCTCCACGTTCTCCTTGACGAAGGTAATCCGGCCCAGCCAGAAGCCCAGCAGCGTGACTCCGGTGGCCCAGGCGATTCCCCCGGTAATCGAGTAGGTGAAGTACTGCCGGGGGTCCATCCGGCCCACTCCCGCGATTGCGGTGATGAACGTCCGGACGATGGGCACGAAACGGCCCAGCACGATCGCCCGGGGCCCGTACTTCTCGAAGAAGTCGTGTGTCCTGGCCACGTGCTCTCGTTTGAACAGCCGGGAATCCGGCCGGTTGAACAAGGGGGGGCCGACCCGGTGACCGATATAGTAGCCGACTACGTTTCCGGCCACCGCGCACACCGTCAGTAGCCCGCACACCAGCCATATCGGGGCGCCGATGGCGCCACTCGCGACGAACAGCCCCGCGGTGAACAGCAGCGAGTCCCCCGGCAGGAAGAATCCGATGAGCAGGCCGCACTCGGCGAAGATGATCACGCACAGCCCGATCAGCGCGTAGGGCCCCAACACATTGCGCAGCAGATGCTCGGGGTCAAGCCAGGACGGGCCCAAGGCGAGAGCTCCCAGTGCGGGCGAGTCCGCGGCGAGCAGCGCGGCGGCGAAGGGCGGCACCATGTCACGGTACCCGGCCGGCCGGTGGCCCTGGCCGGCACCGGGGCTAGGCGTCAGCTTGCCCCGCCGCCCGCGGCTACCAGGCGCTGATCGCGCCGGCCAGCCCGCCCGCCAGCGCGCCGAGCAGCACAGCAAGCGCCAGCACCGCCCAGGCGGGCAGCCCGGACCGCACCCGCCTGCCGGTCCGACCATCCGGCGCCGGGGCGGGGGCGGCGATAGCCAGCCCGGACGCCTGCGCCCGCAGCGCGGCGGAAAGCCGCTGCGCCCGCTCGTCGTGCCCGGCTGGCAGCTCGCCGGTCATCGTTGTTCCAGGATTCGTTGCAGGGCGTCGAGGGCCCGGCTGGCGCTGGACTTCACGGTGCCGCGGCTTACCCCGGTGGCGGCCGCGATCTCCGCTTCGCTCATCCCCCCGTAGTAGCGCAACACCAGCACCTCCCGCTGCCGCGCGGGCAACCGGCTCAGCGCCGCCACCACGGCCTGATGTTCTGCGGTGAGCATCGCCAGCGACTCCGCCGAGCGCGCATTGACCTGGTGCGGCGGGACATAACCGCGGGCGGTCCGGCGGCGGCGCAGCACCGAGCGGGAGCCGTTGACCACCGCCGTGCGCAGGTAACCCAGCGCGGCCGCCTCGTCGCGCAGCCCCGACCAGTGCCGGTGCAGGCCGGTGAACGCCTCCTGCACGACGTCCTCGGCGGTGCCCGGTTCGTCGACCAGGAGGATCGCCAGCCGCACCAGCCGCACCCGGTGCTGCCGGTAGAGGTCTTCGAGGGTCAGCGGGCTTGCCGGTGCCGCGGCGGGTGCCCTGGTGTCCAGCGCGCGCAGGTGACCGAGCGTCATCTCGACCGTTTCCTGCGCCGTCGGATGGTCCGACGGCTCGTCAGCGGGCACGACGGCAAGGTACTGCGGCCCGCTCAGCTCGGCTCCCACCCGTCCGGGTTCACGCTGGTGACGGTGGGTAGTTAGGGTGCTGCGGGTCACCTTCGGGCCACCTGCGGGCCGAAGGCGCCGGACGGATGGGCCATACTCCTGGCATCACCCCGTTCGTGACATCACCCATGAGAACGGTCGGACTGCAAGTATCCGGAGGTCGGCACCATGCCCGTTGCTACGCCCGAGGTCTACCACGAGATGCTGGACCGCGCGAAAGCCAATGAGTACGCGTATCCGGCGATCAATGTGACCTCCTCGGAGACGCTGAACGCCGCGCTGCGTGGCTTCGCCGAAGCGGAGAGTGACGGCATCCTGCAGTTGTCCACGGGTGGGGCGGAGTTCGCCTCCGGCACCAAGGTCAAGGACATGGTCACCGGATCGGTGGCGATGGCCGAGTTTGCCCATGTGGTGGCCGCGAAATACCCGGTGCACGTCGTGCTGCACACCGACCATTGCCCGGAGGACAAGCTCGACACCTTCGTCCGGCCGTTGGTCGCGATCTCCCAGGAGCGGGTGGCTCGTGGTGAGAATCCGCTGTTCCAGTCACACATGTGGGATGGCTCGGCTATCGAGTTGCACCGCAATCTCGCTGTCGCTGCGGATCTGCTCGACGCCTGCGCGAAGGCCAAGCTCGTGCTGGAGGTGGAGATCGGCGTGGTCGGCGGCGAGGAGGACGGCGTGGTTGGCGAGATCAACGACAAGCTCTACACCACCGCAGCGGACTTCGAGCGCACCGTCGAGGTGCTCGGCGGGGGCGAGCGGGGTCGTTACCTGCTGGCCGCGACGTTCGGCAACGTGCACGGGGTGTACAAGCCGGGCAATGTCAAGCTGCGCCCGGAGATCCTCAAGCTGGGCCAGGAAGTCGCTGCCCGCAAGCTGGGCCTGCCTGCCGACGCGAAGCCCCTTGACCTGGTATTCCATGGTGGCTCCGGCTCGGCGCTGGAGGAAATCCGGGAGGCGATCTCCTACGGGGTGGTCAAGATGAACATCGACACCGACACCCAGTACGCGTTCACCCGCCCGGTCGCCGACCACATGCTAAAGAACTACGACGGGGTACTCAAGATCGACGGCGAGGTCGGCAACAAGAAGCACTACGACCCCCGCTCCTACCTGCGGGTAGCCGAGCAGTGGATGGCCGCCCGGGTCGCCCAAGCCTGTGAGAACCTCCGCTGCGCCGGCCGCATGCTGGCAGGTTGAGCGCTCCTCAAGAGCTACCAACCCCCTCACCGCCGTCGGTAACGACCGCCAACCCCGCCCGGCGAAGTGGCAAGCTGCCCCTGGAGCACGGTCGGTACGACACCGCGGGAGGATGGAGCCATGAGTGTGCACGGCAACCTGTTGGGACCCAATCCAACGCTGCTCCCCGAGCGACCTGACGCGGAATCGGCGCTTGCGGCTGCGAACGACCCTGCGACGGCCGCCGCCGCGTACCCCGAGTGCTCCGCAGCCTGGGCGGCGCTGGCACAGCGAGCGCTCGACGAGGGTGATGCCGTCGCCGGGTACGCCTTCGCCCGCACCGGTTACCACCGGGGCTTGGACCAGCTCCGCAGGGCCGGCTGGGGTGGGCACGGGCCGGTGCCCTGGGCGCACCGGCCCAACCAGGGTTTTCTGCGCGCGTTGGGCATGCTGGCCCGCGCTGCCGCCGAGATCGGTGAGGACCCCGAGGCACTGCGCTGCCGGGAGTTCCTCGACGAGTGCGACCCCGCTGCGGCCGAGGCACTGGGGCTGGACTGATCTCCCGATGCCGGCGATTGTGCTGATCGGCGCCCAGTGGGGCGACGAGGGCAAGGGCAAGGCGACCGACCTGCTGGGCGAGCGGGTCCAGTGGGTGGTGCGCTACCAGGGCGGCAACAATGCCGGACACACGGTGGTGCTGCCCGATGGGCAGGACTTCGCGCTGCACCTCATCCCGTCCGGGATCCTCACCCCGGGGGTGACCAACGTCATCGGCAACGGAGTCGTGGTCGACCCGGGCGTGCTGCTGGACGAGCTGGCCGGCCTGGAAGCCCGCGGTGTGGACACCACCCCCCTGCTGATCTCCGCCGATGCGCACCTGATCATGCCCTACCACGTCGCGATGGACCGGGTCACCGAGCGCCACCTGGGTAAGGCCAAGATCGGCACTACGGGGCGCGGTATCGGACCGGCTTACCAGGACAAGGTGGCCCGGGTCGGGGTGCGGGCCCAGGATCTGCTGGACGAGAAGATCCTGCGGCAGAAGGTGGAGGCCGCGCTGGCGTACCAGAACCAGGTCCTGGTGAAGGTCTACAACCGCCGCGCCCTGGAGCCCGACCAGGTGGTGGACACCGTGCTGGCACAGGGTGGGCACTTCGCGCACCGGATCGCCGATACCCGGCTGCTGCTCGACCAGGCGCTGCGGCGGGAGGAGACGGTGTTGCTGGAGGGCAGCCAGGGCACCCTGCTCGACGTCGATCACGGCACCTACCCGTTCGTCACGTCCTCGAACCCGACCGCGGGCGGGGCCTGCGCCGGGTCGGGTATCGGCCCGACGAGGATCACGTCCGTGATCGGGATCCTCAAGGCGTACACCACCCGGGTGGGCTCAGGCCCGTTCCCCACCGAGCTGCAGGACGCGATGGGAGCGCGGCTGCGCAAGACCGGCGGGGAGATCGGGGTCACCACCGGACGGTCTCGGCGGGTCGGCTGGTTCGACGCGGTGATCGGCCGCTACGCGGCGCGGGTGAACGGGATCACCGACTTCTTCCTCACCAAGCTCGACGTGCTCTCCGGGCTGGACGTCGTGCCGGTGTGCGTGGCCTACGAGGTCGGCGGGCGCCGCACCGAGGAGATGCCGATGACCCAGACCGACCTGCACCACGCCGTGCCGGTGTACGAGGAGCTGCCCGGCTGGTGGGAGGACCTGTCGCGGTGCCGCAGCTTCGACGACCTGCCGGTCACCGCCCGGGCCTACGTGCGGCGGGTCGCGGAGCTCTGCGGTGCACGGATCTCGGCGATCGGCGTCGGCCCCGGCCGGGATCAGACCATCGAGTTATCCACCTGGGAGCAGTGAGCGGCTGCACTCGATGGGGCACTCTGTCCGGATGCCGCTTCGCGTTGGCGATGTTACGTTCGGTGCCGCTATGCGCCAACAAGAGGAATCCTTACCGGACCACCGGCAGCCGCGGGCTGCGGGCAATGTGGCCGGCCTGACAATTGCTGAGCCGGCCAGCGGCGACGGTCCTCACTTGTGGCGCCTGGCCCGCGACTCCGCCCGGTTGGATGTGAACTCCAGTTACGCCTACCTGCTGTGGTGCCGGGAGTTCGCAGGCACCTCGACGGTGGCGCGAGTGGACGGGACCGTGGTGGGTTTCGTGACCGGTTTCATCCGGCCCAGGGCACCGGACACCGTGCTGGTGTGGCAGGTCGCGGTGGACGCCAAGCAGCGGGGCCGCCACCTCGCCAGCCGGATGCTGCACGCCCTGGTCGACCGGCTGTCCCCGAAGGGAGTGCGCTGGATGCAGACCACGGTCAGCCCCAGCAACGAGGCGTCGATCCGCTTGTTCACCGCCCTGGCCCGGGACCGGGGGGCCGGTATCGAGCGCTGCGCACTGTTTGCGCCCGAGGATTTCCCGACCGAGGAGCCGAGCGGCCACGAGTCGGAGGACCTGTATGTGATCGGCCCCTTCTCAGTTTTCGGGGTAACGATCAGGGAAGCTATCGGAGCAGACCAGTGAGCGTTTTCGAGACACTTGAGTCGCAAGTCCGCAGCTATTGCCGGGTGTGGCCGGCTGTGTTTGACCGGGCCGCCGGTTCCTGGATGTACGACGAGGACGGAAACCCATATCTTGACTTCTTCTCGGGAGCCGGGGCGCTGAACTACGGCCACAACCATCCTGAGTTGAAAAGGTCCTTGCTCGAGTACCTCCAGCGGGACGGCGTCCTCCATGGCCTGGACATGACCACGGTGGCCAAGCGGGCGTTTCTGGAGCGTTTCCGGGATATCGTGCTCGACCCGCGCGGCCTCGATTACAAGGTGCAGTTCCCCGGGCCGACCGGGACCAACAGTGTGGAGTCCGCGCTGAAGCTGGCCCGCAAGGTCACCGGCCGCGAGTCGGTCATCAACTTCACCAACGCTTTCCACGGTATGACGCTCGGCGCATTGTCGGTGACCGGTAACTCCATGAAACGCGGTGGTGCCGGCATCCCGCTGGTGCATGCCACCCCGATGCCCTACGACAACTATCTCGACGGGCAGCTTCCTGATTTCCTGTGGTTCGAGCGCCTCCTGGAGGACGCCGGCAGCGGGCTGAACGATCCCGCTGCGGTCATTGTCGAGACAACGCAGGGCGAGGGCGGGCTCAACACGGCTCGTTTCGAGTGGCTGCAGGGTCTGGAACAGCTCTGCCGCCGGCACGACATGCTGCTCATCGTCGATGACGTGCAGATGGGCTGTGGTCGTACCGGGCCGTTCTTCAGTTTTGAGCCGGCCGGGATCACCCCGGACATCGTGGCCCTCTCGAAATCGCTCAGCGGGTATGGGCTGCCGATGGCGCTCACCTTGCTGCGGCCCGAGCTCGACGTGTGGGAGCCGGGCGAGCACAACGGCACCTTCCGCGGCAACAATGCGGCCTTCGTCACGGCGACCCGGGCACTGGAGGTCTTCTGGACTGATGACACCCTGCAGCGGTCCACACTGGATAAGGGGAAGCGGATCCACCAGGCGCTGGAGCGGATCGCCGAAGGGCGTGCGGGCGTCAGCGTGAAGGGCCGCGGGTTGGCCCGTGGCCTGGCATTCGACCAAGCCGAGCAGGCCGGCAAGGTGTGCACCGCGGCCTTCGACCGCGGCCTGCTCATGGAGACCGCGGGCCCCACCGACGAAGTGGCCAAGCTGCTGCCCCCGCTGACCATCTCCTACGACGAGCTGGACGAGGGTCTTGACATTCTTGCCGGCGCCGTCGCAGAGGTGCACGACTGACCGAGGAGAAAGCGTGATCGTCCGTTCCTTCGACGAGCTGACCGACACCGACCGCCACGTGAAGACGCCGAACTGGGAGAGCAAGCGCATTGTGCTGGCGCCGGAGAACGTCGGCTTTTCGCTGCACGAGACGGTACTCGACCCGGGGACGGTGAACGATTTCTGGTACGCCAACCACATCGAGGCGGTGGTCTGCGTCGAGGGCAGGGCAACGGCATGTTGACATAAGGTAGTGGATCTTTAACGGTCCGTGATCGCCCGGAGAGGGCGATCCGTCGAGGGCGGGGCTTGATGTTGGGGATGACCTCCCGTCTGGGAAAATGCAGATTGCGAAGGCAACATTTC
>DASTLT010000017.1:0-38400 GCA_035714625.1 Pseudonocardiaceae bacterium
CCGAACCACGTCCGCACTCAGCACAGGGGCCGGTGCTGCGCCGGCTGGCGGACATCCTGCCGTCCGCCATGCCCGCAGCAGCCGAGCCGTCCCAGGCAGCCTGCTCGCCAGGCCAGCTCCGGTCGGCGGCCGCACTCGCCGGCGCCGCGCAACCCACCCCGTCAGTCCAGGTGGAGCGGGTGCTGCGGGCGGCGGTGGAGATTCTCGGCGGGCAACGCCCCGCGCGGCAACTGGCCACCGTGCTGCGCCCCGAGCTGCTGAATTACCTGAGGGAGCTGCAAGCGGTCCTGACGGGTCTGCAGCCGCGGGTGCGCAAGGTGCTCAGCCAGCAGCAATCGGCTGGAGTGCTGGAGGCCGTCGCGTTGGTGACCCTGAGCACCGGCATCCGGGCGCTGGCCGCCCGCTTCGAGGTACACCTCGACCAGGGGGTCAGCCGGTGGCGGTGCACGGCGTTACAACTGCGGCTCACCAGTGGTGATCTGGTCAGGAGCGGGAGGAGGTAGGTGCGCCGTGGCAGCGCTTGTACTTGCGGCCCGAACCACAGGGGCATGGCTCGTTGCGCGCGGGCTCCTGACCACCGATCACGGTGGACTCCCTGGCCCCGTTCGCCGCGGGCCGGGCGCGGCTGCCGTGACCCCGCACTTCGGTGCCACCGCCCTCAGCCGGCCCGCTGTAGGTCAGGGGGCGGGACGCGGGCTCGGCCAGACCGGCCCTCCCACCCAGGACCGGCGCCGCGGGAACGCCGTCCTGGGCGCGACCGTCGAGCTGGGCCTGCCGGTCCCGGTCGAGCTGCGACAGGGCCGAACCGGCAGGCGCGGAGGCCGCTGCGGCGGGCGGCATCGCCGGCGCCGCGGCCGGCGCTGCGGCGGGCTCCTCGGCGGGCGGCTCGGCGACCTGGACCTGCACCTGGAACAGGTACCGGACCGACTCCTCCTTCAAGGCGTCGAGCATCGCGCTGAACATCTCGAAACCCTCGCGCTTGTACTCCACCAGCGGGTCCCGCTGGGCCATCGCGCGCAGCCCGATGCCCTCCTTGAGGTAGTCCATCTCGTAGAGGTGCTCGCGCCACCTGGTGTCCAGCACCGAGAGCACCACCCGGCGCTCCAGCTCCCGCATCGCGCCCTTGCCGGCCAGCGCATCAAGCTCAGCCTCCCGTCGGGCGTACGCCTGGCGCACGTCGTCGAGCAAGGCGGACAGCAACACGTCGCGGGTCAGATCGCCGACGTCGTCGCCGATGTCCTCGTACTTGATACCGACCGGGTACAGCGACCGCAGCGCAGTCCACAACTGGTCGAGATCCCAGTCCTCGGCATAGCCTTCCTCGGTGGCACCGTTGACGTAGGCGGTGATCACGTCGGTCAGCATGTGCCAGACCTGGTCACCGAGATCCTCCCCCTCCAGTACCCGGCGGCGCTCGGCGTAGATCACCTTGCGCTGCAGGTCCATCACCTCGTCGTATTTGAGCACGTTCTTGCGGATATCGAAGTTCTGTTGCTCGACCTGGGTCTGCGCGGACTGGATGGCCCGGGTGACCATTTTGGCCTCGATCGGGATGTCGTCCTCCATCCGCAGCCGAGTCATGATCGACTCGACCAGCGGGCCGTTGAACCGCACCATCAGCTCGTCCCGCAGGGAAAGGTAGAACCGGGACTCGCCGGGGTCGCCCTGGCGCCCGGAGCGGCCGCGTAACTGGTTGTCGATCCGCCGCGAATCGTGCCGCTCGGTGCCCAGCACATAGAGCCCACCGGCGGCGACGACCTCCGCTGCCTCGGCCTTGACCTCGGCGCGGGCCTGCTCAACCGCGGCGTCCCAGGCGGCCTCGTACTCCTCCCGGGTGGTCACCGGGTCCAGTCCACGGGCGCGCAAGGCGGCGTCGGCGAGGAACTCCGGGTTGCCGCCTAACATGATGTCGGTGCCGCGGCCAGCCATGTTGGTGGCCACCGTGACCGCACCCTTACGGCCCGCCTCCGCGATGATCGCCGCTTCCTTCTCGTGGTGCTTGGCGTTGAGCACCGAATGCGGAATACCGGCCCGCACCAGCGCCTTCGACAAGTACTCCGAGCGCTCCACGCTCGCGGTGCCGACCAGCACCGGCTGGCCGTTCGCATGCCGCTCGGCGATATCGGCCACCACAGCGGCGAACTTGGCCTCCTCGGTCTTGTAGACCAGGTCACCGCGGTCCACCCGGATCATTGGCCGGTTGGTGGGGATCGACACCACATGCAGGCCGTAAATCTGCTGCAGCTCGGCGGCCTCGGTCTGCGCCGTGCCGGTCATTCCGGCCAGCTTGTCGTAGAGCCGGAAGTAGTTCTGCAGGGTGATGGTGGCCAGCGTCTGGTTCTCGGCCTTGATCTCCACCTGCTCCTTGGCCTCGATGGCCTGGTGCAGACTATCACTGTAGCGCCGGCCGTGCAGCACCCGGCCGGTGAACTCGTCGACGATCAGGACCTCACCATTTCGGACGATGTAGTCCTTGTCCTTGATGAAGAGCTCCTTGGCTTTCAGCGCGTTGTTGAGAAAACCGACCAGCGGGGTGTTGGCGGCCTCGTAGAGGTTCTCGATGCCTAGCTGGTCCTCGACCAGCGCGACACCCTCCTCGGTCACGCCGACGGCGCGCTTGCGCTCGTCCACCTCGTAGTGCACGTCGCGCCGGAGCATCGGCGCGATCCGGGCGAACTCGGCGTACCAGCGGGAGGACTGATCTGCGGGCCCGGAGATGATCAGTGGCGTGCGGGCCTCGTCGATGAGGATGGAGTCGACCTCGTCCACGATGGCGAAGCTGTGCCCGCGCTGCACGCAGTCGGCGAGGTACCCCGCCATGTTGTCGCGCAGGTAGTCGAAGCCGAACTCGTTGTTCGTGCCATAGGTGATGTCTGCGTGGTAGGCGCTGCGCCGCTCCGTGGCGGGCATCTGGGCCAGGATCACCCCGACATCCAGGTCGAGGAACCGGTGCACCCGGCCCATCCACTCCGCGTCGCGCTTGGCGAGGTAGTCGTTGACCGTGACGACGTGCACGCCCTGACCCGCGATCGCGTTGAGGTAGGCGGGCAGCACCGAGGTCAGCGTCTTGCCCTCACCGGTGCGCATCTCGGCGATGTAGCCCAGGTGCAGGGCGGCGCCCCCCATGAGCTGAACGTCGAAGTGCCGCTGCCCCAGGGTGCGCTTGGCCGCTTCGCGGACCACCGCGAACGCCTCGGGCAGCAGGTCATCCAGTGCCTCGCCCTTGTCGTAGCGGTCGCGGAACTCGCCGGTCTTGGCTCGCAGCTCGGTGTCGGAGAGGCCGGCGATCCCGTCCTCCCGGCCGTTGATGTCTTGGGCGATGATGCGCAGCCGGCGCACCATCTTGTGCTCGCCGGCGCGGAGCAGTCGGGACAGGACCACCGTCGGAGACCTCACTTGTATTGGGACGCGGCTCGGCAGTGGACACCCTACGGTCGTGCCGCACAGCACGGTGCGCCGCCGGTCTACCGGCCATCGTATGCCCAGCGGCCCCCGGCTCGTCAGCGCCGCAGGTCTGCCGCAGCCGACTGGCGGGCCCCCGGGTCTGCGTGAGATCAAGCTGAGGATCGCCGCCTGGGTGCCGAGCTGACCCGCGAGGCCGGTTCCTGCGCCCAGACGGCGATCGTGGGGCCGGCGACCGGAGCGTGGTCGCCGAGGTAGGCCCTAGACGAGCTGGATCACGCCGTAGTGAAAGCCCTTCCTGCGGTACACCACGCTGGGTCGGCCGGAGGCGGCGTCGGAGAACAGATAGAAGTCGTGGCCTACGAGCTCCATCTCGTAGAGTGCCTCGTCGACGGTCATCGGTTCAGCGGGGTGCTTCTTCTGCCGAACGATCTGGCCGGGACCGGCCTCGTCGGGCGACTCCCCGCGCTGGGTGGGGACCAGGTGGCCGGCCTCATCGTCGAGAGGGTCAAGTACTGCGGTCGGGAAGCGTTGTCCGTTGACGCCCTGGTCGGTGCCTGCTGGGACGTCCGAGCCGAGCTTGGCCGCGAGTGGTGCGGTGGCCTCGGCGACGGAGGTCGGGTGGCGGCGTCCGTGATGCACCTTGCGGCGGTCCGCGACCCGGCGTAGCCGGTTCTCCAGCTTGCTCACTGCGGTGTCCAGTGCGGCATAGAAGTCCGGGCCGCACGCCTCGGCGCGGACGGTCTGTCCGCGGCACTGACCGGTGATCTCCACGCGCTGGCAGCTCTTGGACTGCCGGGGATTGGGTTCGTGGAATAGCTCGACGTCGTAGCGGATGGCCTTGTGGTCATAACGTTTGACGCGAGCGAGCTTGTCGGCCACGTGTACCCGGTAGTGCTCGGGTACCTCGACGTTACGACCCTTCACGACAATGTCCACTAGGGCGACCTCCTCGGGTTGTCCAGCAGGGACAGCAAGACTTCGGCGGCGCCCGCGGTACCGGGGATGATTCTCACGACCACTGGCGCCAGGATCATGGCTTTCTCGCCTCCTCCCCATCCAGTGCGGTCAGGCTGATCTGAAGGACCGTAGTCCCCCGGTGGGGGCTGTCGCTAGAGGTCGAGCCCCCCGCTCTGCAGCCACAACGCGGCAGGTGGTATGGCCCGGTCACGAACTAAGACGGCGGGTGACGCTCAACTCCGGCGAGCGCCACGATCGCAGCTACCTCGACACCCACCTGGAGCAACCTCGCAGCACATACCGCGGCCGTCGTACCGGTGGTCACCACGTCGTCGACGAGCACGACCGATGCGCCGACCGGCGGCAGGCCGGCTGGTCGCAGCACCACCCGGCCCTCCAGGTTGGCCTGGCGGGCCCTCCGGTCCAGGCCGACCGAGTCACGTGCCCCGTGGGCCATCCGCAGCGCCGGGGCGACCGCGGCCGGTATTCCGGCCCCGGCCAACACGGCGGCCGCCCGATCGGCCAGCAGCGCCACGTGCTGCCCGCCGCGGCGGGCTGCGGCCGCCCATCGCGACGGCACCGGCACCAGGCACAGGCCGGCGGGGGCGGGCGCGGGCAACCCGGGCACCCGGCACGGGCCGCCGGACTCGGGGGGCAGGCGAACCAGCGCGGCGGCGAGCGCACCCCCCAGCGGAACCGCCAGATCCCGGCGACCCTGTTCCTTGTAGGCCAGCAGGGCGGCGCGCAGCCGGCCCTGATAACCGCCCAGGACGTACACCGGCGGGCGGGCCGGACAGCACGGCGGGTGCACCCGGACCGGCGGGCCGAGCAGGACCGCGCAGTGCCGGCACCACGCCGGGCCGGGTGCGCCGCAGCCGCCGCAGGCCACCGGGAGCACCAGGTCGAGCAGGGCCCGGAGACCGTCGCGCATGGACCCAGCCTGGACCCGGCCCGGACGGCGGGGGCGCCGCAGCCGCCGATAGCGCCCCGGTTGTGCACCGCGGCCCCGGGCATCCCCAGCCCGGCGACGGCAGGCTTGTGCTCAGCGGCCCGCCGGGGTAAGGCCGGGCGGTCAGCCGGGGTAGAGCGGCACCGCGCCCGGCCCGATCCCGCCGAGCAGCGGCTCCCACACCTCCTGGGTATCCGAGTAGGCCCACAGCCCGGTGGCATCGGCCACCACCACTTCCCGGCCCGGGGCGGCGATGATGTCGGTCAGCGGTCCGGTCAGGTTGGTGTTGCGCACCTGGCGGCGGGTCAGACCGTCCACCGACACCGAGGACACTGCTGGGGACGGTCCGGCCGATGCCACCACCAGCAGCTCGGAGCGGGCCCAGTCCACGCCCGCGGTGGGCGGCAGATCGCCCGCACGCAGCACCCGGGGCTGGCGCAGGCTCACTTCCCCGGGTTCGGTCACCACCGCCGCCACCACCAGCTTGCCGCCGGTCACCACGGCCGCCCGCACCCCGTCCCGGGACAGTCGCAGCTCGGTGATCGGACCCAACCCGGTCAGCTCGGCGGTGTTGACCTGGTAGGGCGTCGCCGGACCGGGGCCGGACAGCACCACCCCGGCCACCGTGTGACCGTCGAGCACCGTCCAGACCTCGGTGCCCGATGGCCGCCAGGTGGGCCGGGTCATCGACTCGGCTTCCATCGGTACCGCCGGCAACGGCCCGCCCGCACGGCCCACCCGCAACTGCGGGCGCCCGTCCGGCCCGCTGGCGACCACGGCCAGCAGCTCCCCACCGGGACTGGAGTGGGCGGCGCTGCGCACGTCGAGCTCGCCGTTGCCGGCCGGGCCCGGCACCGGCACGTTGTCCAGCCCGCGCAGCCGCCCGTCGATGACCACCTGGCCGGGCACGTCCGGGCGGGGCCCAGCGGCCGAGGTGTAGGCGGCGATATCGGCCGTGGTCCACTCGGACTGGCCGGCCACCAGCGGATCACCATCGGCAAGCAGCCGCAGCGGGGCGGGCACCAGGCCGTCCAGGGTGCCCACGATCTGCGCCGCGACCAGCCGGCGTTCCGGCTCGGCGAGCCCGCCCAGCCCGGTCATGTTGATCACTGTTCGCCCGTCGCTGCTGACCAGCACGTTGGACCGGGGCCGGGCGCCCTGGGGCACCGCGGTGCTGACCGCTCCGGCCAGTGCCTTGGACGGTCCGGCGAGCAGCAGGTCGAGCACCCGCCCGGACAGGGTGGGCGCCGGGTGCGCGGGCACCCAGCGCAGGTCGGGCACCAAGGTGCCGCGATTCGGGTCGATGAACGACACCCGGACCTGACGGTAGTTGCGCTGAAAGGCGCTGATCTCCACCAGCACTCCCGGTGGTGGGTTGGTGATCCGCCACTCGCCGTGCTCCCGGACCACGTCGAGCTGGATGGAGAACCGCCCCGGCAACGGGGTGAAGCTGCGGTCCGTCTCGAACGTGCCCAACCGAGGGCCGCCGATCCGAATCCGGCGGACGCCCTCGGCGGGGCTGGTCTCCGGGGTGGCGCCGGGGGCGTCCTCGATCACCGTCATCCCCGCGGTGTCGTTCCAGTTCGCCGCCGCCGCCCGGGTGAGAAACGCCCGGGCCGCAGCATGCCCGTTCAGTGGGCTGCCGGTGGCTTCGATGAACTCCCGCACCAGCCGGAACGGGTCCACCCCGCGGGCTGGGCCGGCCGGGGGGGGCGCTTGCGAGCCGATCGGCAGCGAGCGCACCACCTGCAGGTCAGAGCTGCTCGGGACGGTGGCGCAGCCGGCCAGCAGGACACCGGCAGCCAGCACCACGAGTAGGAGCAGGGACAGGGGCAGCGTCCGGGTGGGCATCAGTCCCCTCCTGGCCGGACCGAAGCCGACTCGAATACCGCCGGCCGAGCCGGCACCATACCGTCCGGTGCCAGGGGTAGCGGGCTGGAACGCAGCTCGGTGCCGTGACAGCGGGGCAAGGTGAGCCGGAAGGAGCTGCCCTGCCCCGGCTCACCCCAGGCCTGCAGCCAGCCCCCGTGCAGCCGGGCGTCCTCCAGGCTGATTGACAACCCCAGACCGGTGCCCCCGGTGCGCCGGTTGCGGGACGGGTCGCCGCGCCAGAACCGGGTGAAGACCAGCTCCTCCTGCCCCGGCTGCAGCCCGACGCCGTGGTCGCGCACTACGATGGCGACGGCGCTGTCGTCCGCGGCCATCTGCACCTGGACCGGGCGGCCCTCCCCGTGGTCCAGGGCGTTGCTGACCAGGTTGCGCAGGATCCGCTCGACCCGCCGGGGGTCGATCTCGGCGCGCACCTGCTGAGCCGGCAGGTCCAGCTCCAGCTCGGTGCCCGCGCGCTGCGCCACCGCACGCACCGCGGCCACCGCGTCCTGCACGGTGCTGCGCACGTCCACCGTCTCGACGAGCAGGTCGGCGACCCCGGCGTCGTGCCGGGAGATCTCCAGCAGGTCGGCGAGCAGCACCTCGAACCGGTCCAGTTCGTGCACCAGCAGCTCAGTCGAGCGACACAGGGCGGGGTCGAGCGCCTCGCGCGCCTCGTACAGCACGTCGGCGGCCATCCGCACGGTGGTCAGCGGGGTGCGCAGCTCGTGGGAGACGTCGGAGGTGAACCTGCGCTGAAAGGCGCCGAACTCCTCCAACTGCCGGATCTGGCGCTGGATGCTCTGGGCCATGGCGTTGAACGACGTGCCCAGCCGGGCCATGTCGTCCTCCCCGACCACCGGGATCCGCTCCTCCAGGTGGCCGTCGGCGAAGCGCTCGGCGACCTCGGCGGCTTGCCGGACCGGGACCACCACCTGCCGGGTCACCAGGCTGGTGATCCCGGCGACGAGCACCAGCAGCACTAGCCCACCCACCACCAGGGTGGACTGCACCAGGTTCAGCGTGCGCTGCTCGGCGGTGAGCGGGAACAGCAGGTAGAGCTGCATGGTGCGGCCCGCGCTGCCGACCGGCATGCCGACGACCAGCATGGTGACCGGGGTGGCGTCGCGCCGCACTGTCGTGATCTTGTAGGCGAGCGCGCCGCGCTCCACGGCGGAGCGCAACCCGGCCGGGACGTCCTCCAACGGCCCGATCTTCTGCCCGGAACCGGGTACCCGCGCCGGGCCGCCCCCGTCCACCAGGACCGGCTCGAACGCCCCGGCGCTGGCCTTCGTGGCGTTCTCCCCGGACGGATCGGGGTTGGTCAGCCGGTCGACTGCGGTGGTGAGCCGACCGGCCAGCGAGGCCGAGGACGGGTCGACCACGCCAAGCTCCGATTCCACCACCGCCCGGCTGTTCTCCGCCTGCAGCAGCGCGGCCTGCGTCTTGTTGTCCAGCAGCCGGTCGGCGACCTGGGTCTGCAACACCAGGCCCAGCACCAGCACCACCGTGGTGGACAGCAGGGCGGTGCTGACCACGACCCGGACCTGCAGCGAGCGCCGCCACAGGGCGCGGACCTCGGCGGCAAGTGCACGGGCCGGGCCGAGCATCCGGTGCACGGCGCGGTTCACCGGACCGGCGGGCTCACGGCGGGCCGGCCTTGTACCCCACGCCGCGTACGGTCAGCACCACCTCCGGGTGCTCGGGGTCGATCTCGATCTTGGAGCGCAGCCGTTGCACATGCACGTTGACCAGCCGGGTGTCGGCGGCGTGCCGGTATCCCCAGACCTGCTCGAGCAGCACCTCCCGGGTGAACACCTGACGCGGCTTGCGGGCCAGGGCAACGAGCAGCTCGAATTCCAAGGGGGTCAGCGAGATCAACCGTCCCTGCCGGCTGACCTGGTGGCCGGGCACGTCGATGACGACGTCCCCGATGGCGAGCAGCTCAACGGGCTCGACCTCGGTCCGGCGCAGCCGGGTCCGCACCCTGGCCACCAGCTCCTTGGGCTTGAACGGTTTGACCACGTAGTCGTCGGCGCCGGATTCCAGCCCCAGGACCACGTCGACGGTGTCGGTCTTGGCAGTGAGCATCACGATCGGGACGCCGGACTCGGCGCGGATCGCCTTGCACACGTCGATGCCGTTCATCCCCGGCAGCATCAGATCCAGCAGCACCAGATCCGGCTTCAGCTCGCGCAACGCGGGCATCGCCTTGCTGCCGTCGGCGACCACCGCGGTCTCGAAGCCCTCCCCACGCAGCACGATGGTCAGCATCTCGGCGAGCGCAGGGTCGTCGTCCACCACGAGCACGCGAGCCCTCATGGGCACCATCGTGGCATTCTGCCTGCCACTGCCGGTCGCGGGGCGGTTGCCGGGCCGCCGGGTAGTCATTCGTCCGGCTCCGGCCGCCGCTGCTGGGGTACCTCGTCCAGGGCGGCTCGGGATGATGCCCGGGGGAGGTCCACCCACATCACGATCAGGGTGGACGCCGCCACCTGGAACAGGGTGATCCCGAGCACGATCCACCAGCCCTCGGCTCCCACCAGCGCGATGATGATCATCCCGCCCAGCAGCAGCAGCGTGCCGATCCGGGTCGGGCGCAGCAGTACCTGCTGACCGAAGGCCAGCAACGCCGCCCGGACGCCGTCCCACCGGTCCGACGGCACCGGGACCGGCGCGGCAGGCGGGCATGGTGGCGGCCGGCGGGTCAACAGCTCTCTGCTGCGCTGCGATGGCTGCTGACCTGGGTGCTCGCTATGGGACACATCTGGCAAATCGCGTAGGCGGGGTGGAATGTTTCCCGGCCTCACCCGCCGAGCAACCGTGACGTCAGATCGGTGGACACCGGGCTGGCCCCGGTTCCGTCCAGGATGAGCCACGGGGCGAGCCAGCCTCGGGCCGCGAGCCCGTCGTACACCGCCGCGCAGCGCTGCTGCAGGCCGCGGTCCGCCTCGAACGCGTCCCTCGGCCGGGATGTGTCGCCCCCGGCTCTGCTGTCCGCCCGCGCAGCGGCGACGGCGACCGGCACCCGCAGCAGCAGGTGGACGTCGGGCGCCGGAACGCCGAACCGGTCTATCTCCAGCGCGCGCACCCAGGCGACGAACGGTCCGGCCGCGTCCTGGCGCAGCCGGGCCGCGCCATAGGCGGCGTTGGAAGCGACATAGCGGTCCAGCAACACCACGTCGTGGCTGGCCCGCACCTCGAGCAGCCGGTTGGTGGCGTCGCGGCGGTCCAGGGCGAACAGCACCGCCATCCCGTGCACCGAGTCGGCCAGATCACCCAACCGCCCGTGCAGGGCGTCCCGGACCAGCTCGGCGTGCACGTTGCTGCCATAGCGGGGGAATGCCAGCCGGGTGACCGCCGCACCCCGCGCGATGAGCGCCGCGGCCAGCCCGTCGGCGAGGGTGCGCTTTCCTGCCCCGTCGAGTCCCTCGATGACGACCAGCCGACCCACGGCGGGCAACGGTAGCCGACCCCGCGCCGGTACCGGACGTTGGTGTTACTGGGTGTTGACGAACCCGATGAGCATGGCGCCCCACCAGCCGAGCTGGGAGACCGCAGCCACGGTTCCGGCGCGCACCAGCAGGCGGCGGGTAACAGTGCCCCGGCGACGCTGGAGGAGGCGCTCTGAGATCGCGTAGGCGTGCAGGCCGTCAGCGTGACCAGCAGCACCAGGCCCAGCTTGATCCAGGTCAGCGGTGCGGCCAGGTTGGGCCGGCAGAGTGCCCCGCTGAGCATCAGCCCGATCAGGCCCAGCCAGATCGGCAGGTGGGTGGCGGAGGCGAGGCTGGTCAGCTCCGCCAACGATCGGCGCCCCAGCAGCCACAGCAGCGCGTACCAATCGACCGCGAGCACCGCACCGAAGCCGACGACCAGCGCAGCCAGGTGGACGAAGAGCGCGCCCGTCCGCAGCGCGTGGTCCGGTTGCAGGTGGCTCGCGGCCCACACCGCGGCACCGAGCACCGCCGTCGCGGCCGCTCCGAGCAGGACCAGCACCGAGAGCGGGAGCGGCGTGCGGGGGAGGGTCAGTAGCGGTAGTGGGGGGGTTTGTAGGGGCCTTCCACGTCGACGCCGATGTATTCGGCTTGGTCTTTGGTGAGTTTGGTGAGCTGGCCGCCGAGTGCCTCGACGTGGATACGGGCCACCTTCTCGTCCAGCACCTTGGGCAGGGTGTAGACCTCCTTGTCGTACTCCTGGTGCCTGGTGAACAACTCGATCTGAGCGATCACCTGATTGGAGAAGGAGTTCGACATCACGAAGCTGGGATGCCCGGTGGCGTTACCCAGGTTCAGCAAGCGGCCCTCGGACAACACGATGATCGAGTGCCCGTCCGGGAACGTCCACTCGTCAACCTGCGGCTTGATCACCAACCGGCGGGCTCCCGACCGGCGTTCCAACCCGGCCATGTCGATCTCGTTGTCGAAGTGCCCGATGTTGCCCAGAATCGCCTGATGCTTCATCCGGGCCATGTGGTCCACCGTCACGATGCTCTTGTTCCCGGTTGCGGTGATGACCACGTCTGCCCGGTCCACCACGTTGTCCAGGGTGTCCACGAAGTAGCCGTCCATCATCGCCTGCAAGGCACAGATCGGGTCCACCTCGCTGACCACCACCCGCGCGCCCTGCGCCCGCAGCGACTCCGCGCACCCCTTCCCCACATCCCCGTACCCGCACACCACCGTCAGCTTCCCGGCCAACAGCACGTCCACCGCCCGGTTGATGCCGTCCACCAGCGAATGCCGGCACCCGTACTTGTTGTCGAACTTCGACTTGGTCACCGAGTCGTTCACGTTGATCGCCGGGAACAGCAGCTCGCCGGCCGCCGCCAACTGGTACAACCGGTGCACGCCGGTGGTGGTCTCCTCGGTCACCCCGCGGACACCCTCCCCGATCGCGGTCCACTTCCCGGGGGTGATGGCTACTGAGGACCGCAGCACCTCCAGGAACACCTTCCACTCCTCCGAGTCGTCCTCCCCCGCCGACGGCACCACCCCGGCCCGCTCATAGGCCGCGCCCTTGTGCACCAGCAGCGTCGCGTCCCCGCCGTCATCGAGAATCATGTTCGGCCCGCAGGCCTGGCCGCCATCCCCAGCAGGCCAGGTCAGCATTCGCTCGGTGCACCACCAGTACTCCTCCAGGGTTTCCCCCTTCCAGGCAAAACACGGCACACCCTGCGGCTCCTCCGGGCTGCCGTGCGGGCCCACCACCACCGCCGCCGCGGCGTGGTCCTGGGTGGAGAAGATGTTGCACGAGGCCCACCGCACCTGGGCCCCGAGGCTCACCAGCGTCTCGATCAGCACCGCCGTCTGCACCGTCATATGCAGCGATCCCGAGATTCGGGCGCCCCGCAAGGGGAACACATCGGCGTATTCCCGGCGCAGCGTCATCAGGCCCGGCATCTCGTGCTCCGCCAGCCGGATCTCCTTGCGACCGAACTCGGCCAGCTCCAGATCAGCAACAGCAAAATCGAGACCGGCACGACTCTGCAATTTCTTCCCGGGCAGCTTCTGCTCGGCGCCAGGCGCGACCACTGTCATGGCAATGCTCTCCTTAAGAAGTTGGAACTCACGCCGGCAGGTGGTGGGCCACCTCGGCGGCGCTGTCGGGTCCGTATGCCTCGGTGAACCGCGCCAGGAACGTGCTGCGCACGAGCTCGTGCTCCTGGGTCCCGACCGACTCGATCACCAGCGTAGCCAGCATGCAACCGAGCTGGGCGGCCCGCTCAGCACTGACCCCCCACGCGACCCCGGCCAGGAAACCGGCCCGGAACGCGTCACCGACGCCGGTGGGGTCCGCCTTGACCAGCTCCTGCGGCGGGGTCACCGAGATGGCCGACTCCCCCCGCCGCTGCACGGTGACGCCCTTGGCACCCCGGGTCATCACCGAGACATCCACCCGGGCCAGGATGTCCTCGTCATCCCAGCCGGTCTTGCGTTCCAGCAGGCCACGCTCGTACTCGTTGGTGAACAGGTACGCCGCCCCCGCCACCAGCTCCCTGATCTGGTCGCCGTCGAGGCTGGCGAGCTGCTGGGACGGGTCGGCGGCGAACGGGTAGCCGCGGCGGCGGCACTCCCGGGTATGCCGTCGCATCGCCATCGGGTCGTTCGGGCCGATCAGCACGAGGTCGGTGCCGCCGATGCGGTCCACGGTCGGCGCCAGCTCGATGTTGCGGGACTCGGTCATCGCGCCGGCATAGAACGATGCGATCTGGTTCTGGTTGGCGTCGGTGGTGCACAGGAACCGGGCGGTGTGCTTGAGCTCGGAGACATGCACCCCGCTGATGTCCACCCCGTGCTCGGACAGCCATGCCCCGTACTCGGCGAAATCGGTCCCGACCGCGCCGACCAGCACCGGCCGCAATCCCAGACAGCCGAGGTTGAAGGCGATGTTGGCGCCCGCCCCACCCCGGTGGATCGCCAGGTCGTCGACCAGGAAGGACAATGAGAGACTGTCCAGCTTGTCGGAGACGAGCTGCTCGGTGAACGTGCCCGGAAAGACCATCAGATAGTCGGTGGCGATCGAGCCGGTGACGATGATGTGCACGTCTGACCTCAGAAGACTGTCGCCGCCGGGCGCGTCTGATTTGCCGCCCGGGCCGCGGACGGGCTTGCTGCGGGGGGTAGTCCGGCGGCCTCGCGCAACGTCTCGGTCCGGTCGGTGCGCTCCCAGGTGAAGTCCGGGTCATTGCGTCCGAAGTGACCGTAAGCGGCGGTCTTGGCGTAGATCGGCCGGTGCAACCGCAGGTAGCTGCGGAACGCCGCCGGGCGCAGGTCGAAGTGCTCGGTGACCAGTTTCTCGATGGTCGAGCGGGACACCTGTTCGGTGCCGAAGGTCTCGACCAGCAACGACAGTGGCCGGGCGACGCCGATCGCATAGGCCACCTGCACCTCGGCGCGGTCCGCCAGCCCGGCTGCCACCACATTCTTGGCCACATATCGGGCCGCGTAGGCCGCGGAACGGTCCACCTTCGACGGGTCCTTGCCGGAGAACGCGCCGCCGCCGTGCCGGGCGAAGCCGCCGTAGGTGTCCACAATGATCTTCCGGCCGGTCAGCCCGGCATCCCCGACCGGCCCGCCGATCACGAACCGTCCAGTGGGATTGACGAACAGGTTGCGCGCCAGCTCGCCCTCGTCGTAGAAGTCGGCGGGCAGCTCGGCCAGTACCACCTGCTTCCACAGGTCCGCCCGGATCTGCTCCACGGTGACGTCCTCGGCGTGCTGGGTGGAGATGAGCACCTTCTCCACCCCGACCGGCAGGCCGTCGCGGTACCGCACGGTCACCTGGGTCTTGCCGTCCGGGCGCAGGTAGGGCAGCGACCCGTCCTTGCGCACCTGGGCCAGCTTCCTGGACAGCCGGTGCGCCAGCGCGATCGGCATCGGCATCAGCTCGGGTGTCTCGTTCGTGGCGTAACCGAACATCATCCCCTGGTCACCGGCGCCAGCGCGGTCCAGCTCATCCTCGGACAGCTTGCTCCGCCGCTCGGCCGCCAGGTCAACACCCTGGGCGATATCCGGCGACTGCTTGTCCAGTGCGGTCAGCACAGCGCAACTGTGCCCGTCGAAACCGTAGGCCCCATTGTCGTAGCCAATCGCACAAATCGTGTCCCGGACGATCTGCGTGTAGTCCATCAGCCCCGGTGTGGTGATCTCACCGGCGAGCACGACCATCCCCGTGGTGATCAGCGTTTCACAGGCTACCCGTGAGTTCGGGTCCATGGTCAGGGCCACATCCAGCACGGCGTCGGAGATCTGGTCGGCGATCTTGTCAGGATGGCCCTCCGTCACCGACTCAGAGGTGAACAGGTACTCGTTGGTGTCCATCTGGGTCATGGGATCACGCTCCTTGCTCGGCGCTCGGTTCCGGGACGGGGGGCAGGGGCTCTTTCCGGGGCGGGGGTTCTTCCCGGGGCGGGGGTTCTTCCCGGGCAGGGTGCTGCGGACCGCGACGGTTCCCTCGACCACCGCGCGAAGCTGCGCCCTGGCGATATCGGCGGACAGGTGGCACAGCCCGCAGTCGGATTGACGATCAACTTCTCGGCTGGAAGGGTATCCAATATCCGGCGGATGCGCAGGGCGACCAGCTCTGCAGACTCGACACGCCTGGTCTTGACGTCGATGACGGCCAGCCCGAGTGCGCGGTCCCAACGATATTGAGTCGATGTCGTCGTCCTGGGGCAGCTCACCGTCGGACAATACCGGTGGGCAGCAGCGGCCATCTCAGTCTCTCACCTGGGCGGTCATGGTCACGATGTGGGTTTTGAGGTAGCACCGATCGGTGCCGTCGCGGCGGGTGCGGATCAACTGCCCGGTGAGCTCGGCCAGCGGGGCCGCAGGACGGGCAGAGGCTGCCGACCGGAGAACTCTCGCCCGGGGCCGTTAGTTGGCCCGATCCGCTCTTGACCCCAATCCGCTATTGGCGCAGTGGGTCGTGGAGGGGGCGACGTTCGGGATCGATGGTCTTGGGGGGGATGAACTCGGGGTAGCCGCGGGCGTCGAGGCGGATGTGCCAGGCCTGGCGGTGCACGATGGTGTGGTGGTACTCACACAGTAAGCAGCAGTTGTGCAGGGCGGTGTCGCCGCCGTCGGTCCAGTGCACGATGTGGTGGACCTGGCAGTAGCGCGGTGGGCGCCCGCACCCGGGGAAGGCGCAGCCTCGGTCGCGGTGGCCCAGGGCATCACGCAGGGCTGCGCTGGCGAGGCGTTGCTGGCGTCCGACGTCAAGGGGCATGGAGTCGCTGCCCAGGACCAGGGGGATGATGCCCGCGTCGCAGGCCAGGCGGCGGGCTTCGGCGGCGGTGAGCTGTCCGCCGGTGTCCAGGGTGGCGGTACCCAGGCCGGTGACCAGCTCGGCCAGGCCCAGGGTGAGCACCAGATGCGGGCGTTGCCCGCCGCGGGTGGGGAGGTCTGCGTCGGCGAGGAGCCGGGTCATGGCTTCGACCAGGGCGTCGGCGTCGCGGCGGGCCTGGCTTCGGGTGTCGGGCACGCCGTCGACCGGGGGGCGGCGGCTGTTGAGCGAGCCGAGGACGGCCAGCACCGTCGCCCCGCCTTCGGGGTCGAGCTTGCCGGTGAGGCGCACGGTGCCGTCGGGGCGGGTACGGACCCGCAGTTCGCGTTGGGTCTCGGGCTCTTCGGCGGGCGCGGCGCCGTCGGGGTCGAGGTGGGCGAGTAGCCGCTCCCCGATGCGGGCCAGCGCGGTGGGGTCGAAGCGGCGGGCGGCGGTGGCGAGGGTCTGCTCGGCTTGGGCCGCGGTCTCGGGGTGGGTGGCGGGTGGGATCCGGCGGGTCACCGCGGTGATCACCCGCAGGTGGGCCAGACCGATGGTCCCGGCGGCCAGCTCGGCGGCGGTGGCCGGTAGCGCCGGGGACAGCACCTGCCCGGTCAGCGAGCGGCGGGCGGTGAGCAGCCCGGCCTGCTCGACCCGGGTGCCGGCCTCGCCCTTCGTGAGGTTGAGCACTCCGGCCAGCAGCCGGGCGGTGGTGCCGAACCCGGCAGCCGCCCCGGCCTTCGCCGCATCCAGCTCGGCGACCAGGTCCAGCACCCGGGCGTAGGCGCGGCGGTACTCGGCCTCGGCGCCGCGCAGTGCCTCGAGCAGCCCGTCGATCCGGGTCAGCTCGCGGTCGGACTCCACCGTGGTCACGCACAGATTCTCCCAACCCGTACTGACAGTTCCGGGACTGGGCGAGCCAGCGCCGAGGAGAAACCTGAGAAATGCGACGAGCGGTCGATCCGGAGCGACGAACGGGCTTCACGTTTCAGCCGAGGCGATACGGGGCGCCGGGTGCGGCCCCGGCTACCACCGACTGCCCGACACCCTGCTCGGAATGCCCTGAGCGGCTCAGTTCAGTTCAGGTGTGAGCCAAGGGACGGCTGGGTAGTCACTGCACATGACCAATCCGATCCAACTGCAACGGTTTCTCGGCGGGGTCGACTATCCCGCCACGCGCGAGGACCTGGTCCGTCACGCGGAGTCCCAGGGAGCTGACCGCGAGGTCCTTGACACCCTGCGCAACCTGCCTAAGGACCGCTTCGAAGGGCCCAACGCGGTAAGCGCTGCCGCCAGCGGCAAGCACGAATGACCACAGGCACCCGCCCCGGTCCGCCCTACCGTCGGGCCATCACCACACGACGACGGTGGGATCGGTCCTGGTGTAGCAGTGCAGCAGGGGGAGCCGCGCAGTCGCGTAGAGGAAAGGTCAGGCGCCGGGGAAGCCGGGGAGCTCACCAGCCGTCACGGCGATCTCCGGTGTCAGCTCAGGCCTCCCGATACCCTGCGGCGGAGCACGTCGTGAGATCCATGCGGTGGTCGGCCGGTCAAGCCGGACCCGCTTCCTGCCGGTGGGGCCACCACTACTCCCACTCGATGGTGCCGGGGGGCTTGCTGGTCACGTCAAGCACGACGCGGTTCACCGCGGGCACCTCATTGGTGATCCGTGCGGAGATGCGGGCCAACACCTCGTACGGCAGCCGGGACCAGTCCGCGGTCATGGCGTCCTCGCTGGACACCGGGCGCAGCACCACGGGATGGCCGTAGCTGCGCTCGTCGCCCTGCACCCCGACGCTGCGCACGTCGGCCAGCAGCACCACCGGGCACTGCCAGATGTCGCGGTCCATCCCGGCCGCGGTCAGTTCCTCCCGGGCGATCGCGTCCGCGGCGCGCGCGGTGGCCAGCCGCTCGGCGCTGACCGCACCGATGATCCGGATGGCCAGGCCGGGACCGGGAAACGGCTGGCGGTGCACGATCGTCTCCGGCAGGCCGAGCTCCAGCCCGACCCGGCGCACCTCGTCCTTGAACAGCGCGCGCAGCGGTTCGACCAGCTCGAACGCCAGGTCCTCGGGCAGCCCGCCGACGTTGTGGTGGCTCTTGATGTTGGCGGTGCCCGAGCCGCCGCCGGATTCCACCACGTCGGGGTACAGGGTGCCCTGGACCAGGAAGCGGATCGGCTCGCCGCGCCGGCCCGCCTCGGCGGCCACGTCGCGCGCCGCGGCCTCGAAGACCCGGATGAACTCCCGCCCGATGATCTTGCGTTTCTGCTCCGGGTCGACCACCCCCGCCAGCCTCGCCAGGAAGCGGTCCGCCGCGTCGACGGTGACCAGCCGGACCCCGGTGGCGGCCACGTAATCGCGCTCCACCTGGGCCCGTTCGCCGGTGCGCAGCAGGCCGTGGTCGACGAACACGCAGGTCAGATCGTCCCCGACGGCCCGGTGCACCAGCGCGGCGGCGACCGCCGAATCCACCCCGCCGGACAGCCCGCAGATCAGCTTGCCGCCTCGGGTCTGGGCCCTGATCGCCATCACGGTGTCGTCGATGACGCTGGTGGTGGTCCAGCTCGGCCGGATGCCGGCGATCTCGTGCAGGAAACGGCGCAGCACCTCCTGGCCGTGCGGGGAGTGCACCACCTCGGGGTGGTACTGCACCCCGGCCAGTTGCCGGGCGGGATCCTCGAAGGCCGCCACCGGGGAGCCGGCGGACCGCGCGGTCACCGCGAACCCTGCGGGAGCGGCGGTGACCGCGTCGCCGTGGCTCATCCAGACGGGTCCGCGCGCCGGTAGCTCGCGGTGCAGCACGCCGCCGCCGTCGAGGACCTGCAGCTCGGTGCGGCCGTACTCGCGGGTGCCGGTGCGCGCCACCGCGCCGCCCAGCGCGTCGGCCATCGCCTGAAAGCCGTAGCAGATCCCGAACACCGGCACCCCTGCCTCGAACAGCGCCGGGTCGACCCGGGGGGCGCCGGCGGCATAGACGCTGGCCGGCCCGCCGGACAGCACAATCGCCGCGGGCCGGCGGGCGAGCAGCTCGGGGACCGACGCGGTGTGCGGCACGATCTCGGAGTACACCTGCGCCTCGCGGACCCGGCGGGCGATCAACTGGGCGTACTGCGCGCCGAAGTCGACGACGAGCACGGACATGGCTGCACGCTAGCGCCACCGGAGGGAGGCACGGTCATCATCGGTCTCCTGAGGAGTGGTCCAGCCCAGCGCCCACGAGTCGGTGGGCGACACCTCTCCGGCTGCGGCGGCGAAGGACCGCAACGCGGTAGCCAGATCGCGCCGGCGCCGGGCGGGCATCTTGGCGAGCACCTGCTCGATCGCCCGGCTCCGGGCAGCCATCACGTCCTCGACCAGCTTCTCGCCCTCGTCGGTCAGGGTCAGCACCAGGTTGCGGCGGTCCTGGGGGTTGTCCCTGCGGTGCAGCAGGCCGGTAGCGACCAGCCGGTCACAGGTCCGGGTGGCGTTGGACGGGTGCACCCCCAGGCCCTGGGCGACAGCGCTCAGGTTCAGCGGCCCGCGGCTGGCGATCATGACCAGCACCCGGAACTGCGGCAGGGTCACCCGGTCCTCGATGGCCGCTACCGACTGCGCGGTCACCGCGACCAGGACCCGGGTGGCGAGCAGTACGGCTGCCACCTCCTCGGCCGTCGGCGCGCCGGCGCTCGCCGGTGGGGGAGCGGGATCCGTCATGCCGGTCAGTGTGACGACCGGGGTTGCGCCGTCGCAACCATTGCCACTGGAAGGACAGAAGGTTGCAGGATCGCAACAATTGCGGGTATACAGAACAGGTGCGTATCCGCAACCCGTGCGGGTACTCAGCGGTAGCCGAAGACCGCGAGGGTCCGAGGAGTGAAGGAGAAGCACCTGATGGCCACCCCTACCGTCGCTGACTACCTGCTCGACCGGCTTCGCCAGTGGGGGGTGAGCACGGTGTTCGCCTACCCCGGCGACGGCATCAACGGGATCCTGGCCGCCTGGGGACGCGCGGATGACGACCCGCAGTTCGTGCAGTCCCGGCACGAGGAGATGAGCGCGTTCGAGGCGGTCGGCTATGCCAAGTTCACCGGCGGGGTAGGGGTGTGCATGGCAACCTCAGGGCCGGGAGCGATCCACCTGCTCAACGGCCTCTATGACGCCAAGCTCGACCACGTGCCGGTGGTGGCCATCGTGGGGCAGACCAACCGCAGCGCGATGGGCGGGTCCTACCAGCAGGAGGTCGACCTGCTCACCCTGTTCAAGGACGTGGCCGGCGACTACCTGCAGATGGTCACCGTGCCCGAGCAGTTGCCCAACGTGCTGGACCGGGCAATTCGGGTGGCTACCGGGCGCCGCGCCCCCACCGCCGTGATCATTCCGGCGGATGTGCAGGAGCTGGACTACACCCCGCCGGCGCACGAGTTCAAGATGGTGCCGTCCAGCCTGGGTATCACCTGGCCCACCCCGGTCCCCGACGACGCCGCGCTGCACCGGGCGGCCGAGGTGCTCAACGCGGGCAGCCGGGTGGCGATCCTGGCCGGTACCGGGGCCCGCGGCGCGCGCGCCGAGCTGGAGCAGGTGGCCGAGCTGCTCGGCGCGGGGGTGGCCAAGGCCCTGCTGGGCAAGGACGTGCTTTCCGACGAGCTGCCCTACGTCACCGGGGCGATCGGGCTGCTCGGCACCCGGCCCAGCTTCGAGCTGATGCGCGGCTGCGACACGCTGCTCACGGTCGGCTCCAGCTTCCCCTACACCCAGTTCATGCCCGAGTTCGGCCAGGCCCGCGGGGTGCAGGTCGACATCGACCCCGCCATGATCGGGATGCGTTACCCCTACGAGATCAACCTGGTCGGCGACGCGGCCGCCACCCTGCGGGGGCTGCTCCCGCTGCTGGCCCGCAAGACCGACCGGGCCTGGCGGGAGGGGATCGAGCACGATGTGGCGCGCTGGTGGGAGACCATGGCGATGCAGGCCGAGCTCGACGCCGACCCGATCAACCCGATGCGGCTGTTCGCCGAGCTCTCTCCCCGGCTGCCCGACGACGTGATCGTGACCGCCGACTCCGGCTCGGCGGCCAACTGGTACGCCCGCCAGTTGCGCTTCCGGGGCCGGATGCGGGGCTCGCTGTCGGGCACCCTGGCCACCATGGGCCCCGGCGTGCCCTACGGCATCGGCGCCAAGTTCGCCCACCCGGACCGCCCGGTGATCGTGTTCGCCGGGGACGGCGCCATGCAGATGAACGGGCTGGCCGAGCTGATCACCGTCAAGCGCTACTGGTCACAGTGGACCGACCCCCGGCTGGTGGTGGCCGTGCTGCACAACGACGACCTCAACCAGGTCACCTGGGAGATGCGGGCCATGGGCGGGGCGCCGAAGTTCGTCGAGTCGCAACGGCTGCCCGACGTCTGCTACGCCGACTTCGCCGCCGGGCTGGGCCTGCACGCCGTCGCGGTGGACAAGCCCGACCAGATCGGGCCCGCCTGGGACCGCGCGCTGGCCGGCGACCGGCCGACGCTGCTGGACGTGCGGTGTGACCCGAACGTCCCCCCGGTGCCCCCGCACGCCACGTTCGAGCAGGTGAAGCAGACCGCCACCGCCCTGCTGCATGGCGACGAGGACCGCTGGGCCGTGCTCCGGCAAGGAGCCAAGACCAAGCTGCAGGAGTTCCTCCCGCACCGGCAGAGCTGAACAAGGACAGACGGCTGACCGAGGATAGACGGCTGAACGAGGACAGGCGCGAGCTCATGATCGACGCTGTGGTCGAGGCGCTTGACGTGCGGGTGTGCACGGTGCCCACCGATGCCCCGGAGGCGGACGGCACCCTGACCTGGGATGCCACCACGATGGTGCTCGTCGAAGCCCGCTGCGGGCCGGTCTGCGGCACCGGGTGGACCTACGGGGTGGGCGCCTGCGCACGGGTGGTGAGCGAGCAGCTCGCCGGCGTCGTGCTCGGCCGCAACGCCCTCGATGTCGGCGCCGCCTTCGAGGCCATGGTGCGCACGGTGCGCAACGCCGGGCGGCCCGGCGCGGTGGGCTACGCGATCTCCGCGGTCGATGTGGCGCTGTGGGACCTCAAGGCCCGGTTGCTCGGGCTGCCGCTGCACCGCCTGCTCGGTGCGGTCCGCGCGGAGGTGCCGGTCTACGGCAGCGGCGGGTTCACCTCTTACGACCCGGGCCGGTTGCGCGAGCAGCTCACCCACTGGGCGCTCACCCAACGCATCCCCCGGGTGAAGATCAAGATCGGTGAGTCGTGGGGCGCGTGCCCGCAGCGCGACCTGCAGCGGATGGGCCAGGCCAGGGACGCGATCGGGGCGGAGGCGGAGCTGTTCGTGGACGCCAACGGCGGCTACCGCCGCAAGCAGGCGATCCGGGTGCTGCAGGCGGCGGGTGATCTCGACGTCCGGTGGTTCGAGGAGCCGGTGTCCTCCGACGACCTGGCCGGGCTGCGCGAGGTCCGGGATGCGGTGACCGCCGATGTCACGGCCGGGGAGTACGGCTGCGACCTGACCTACTTCCAGCGGATGTGCGCGGCCGCGGCGGTGGACTGCCTGCAGGCCGACGCCTCCCGTTGCGGTGGGATCACCGAGTGGCTGCGGGTGGCCGCCGTGGCCGCCGCGCACCACCTGCAGATCTCCGCGCACTGCGCCCCGCACCTGCACGTCCACGTCGCCGCCGCCACCCCGAACCTGCGTCACCTGGAGTGGTTCCACGACCACGTGCGGATCGAGCAGATGCTCTTCGACGGCACGCTCGACCCCGCCGGCGGCAGCATCCGCCCACACCGCGACGCGCCCGGCACCGGGCTCACCTTGCGGGCCGACGTCGCGCAGCGCTACCAGGTCGGCGAGACAGCGCAGCACACCCTGCACAAGCAGCACACCCTGTGCCCCACGAAAGGAAATTGCTGATGAACCGCAGCCGGCAGGTGGTGGTAGTCACCGGGTCCAGCGGGGGGGTCGGCCGGGCCACCGCGCGGACCTTCGCCGCCCGCGGGGCGAAGGTCGCGCTGCTGGCCCGCGGCGAGCGGGGCCTGGCGGGGGCGGCCAGGGAGGTCGAGGCCGCCGGCGGGACGGCACTGCCGATCGTGGTCGATACCGCTGACTACCCGCAGGTCGAGCGGGCCGCCGCGCGGGTAGAGCGGGAGCTGGGGCCGCTCGATGTGTGGGTCAACGTCGCCTTCACCTCGGTGTTCGCCCCCTTCATGCAGATCGAACCGGAGGAGTACCGGCGGGTCACCGAGGTGACCTACCTCGGTTTCGTGCACGGGACGCGGGCGGCGCTGCATCGCATGCTGCCGCGGGACCGCGGCACGATCGTGCAGGTCGGCTCGGCGCTGGCCTACCGCGGCATCCCGCTGCAGTCCGCCTACTGCGGCGCCAAGCACGCCATGCAGGGCTTCCACGAGTCCTTGCGCTGCGAGTTGCTGCACGACAAGAGCCGGGTGCGGGTGACGATGGTGCAGTTGCCCGCGGTGAACACCCCCCAGTTCTCCTGGGTGCTGTCCCGGCTGCCGCACCATGCCCAGCCGGTGCCGCCGATCTACCAGCCGGAGGTCGCGGCGGACGCGGTGCGCTACGCCGCGGATCACCCCCGCCGCCGCGAGTACTGGGTGGGCGGCAGCACGGTGGGCACCTTGATCGCCAACAAGCTGGTCCCCGGCCTGCTGGACCGCTACCTGGCCCGCACCGGCTACCGATCCCAGCAGACCGGCCAGCCGCGCGATCCGGACCAGCCGGCGAACCTGTGGGCTCCGGCTGACGGGCCCACCGGCCGCGACTTCGGCGCCCACGGCGAGTTCGACGCGCGGGCTACCGGCCGCAGCGTGCAGGTGTGGGCCTCCCAGCACCACGGCCTGCTCGGAGCCCTGGGTGCAGCTTCTGCGCTGCTCGGTGTGGTCGCCGCCCGCGCGCAGAGGAGTTGACGCCATGACCCACCTCATCGACCGGATGGTGGCCAACATCGAGCACGGCCGGTTCGAGCGGTCGCTGTCCGGGTTGACCGCTGTCGCCGCCGTGGTGACCGGCACCGAGATCTACCTGGAACACTACAAGGCCAGCTTCGGCAACAAGTGGATGTGGAGCCCGATCGTGCTCACCCCACCGCTGGTCGTCGCGGGCGTCGCGGGGGTGTTCTCCCGCCGGTGGGCCAAGACCGCGCTGCCGGTCACCGCGGCGCTCTACGCCGCCAACGGGCTGCTCGGTGAGTACTTCCACGCCCGGGGGGTGGCCCGCAAGCCCGGCGGCTGGCGGTTGTGGTCCTACAACCTGCCGATGGGCCCGCCGATTTCCGCACCGGGGATGATGGCCATGGTTGGTGGCATGGGGCTGCTCGCCGCCGTGCTGCGCCGGGAGAAGTAGCTCCGATGCCCGATCTGACCCGCGGAGATCACCTGCCCAACCGGCGCCCCGACGGCCGGGCGCCGCACCCGGACTGGCTGCCCCGCCAGCGCCACGGCACCACCCCGCAGATGATCGGCCGCTACCCCGATTACGACGTGCTCGACACGGTGGATACCTGGGATGCGGCCACCCGCCAGGTCGTGCTGGCCCGGCTGGCGCCGCCCGGCCCGCTGCGGTTCTTCACCCCCGGCGAGGAGCCGGCGCTGCGGGCGTTCTGCGACACCGCCCTGGCCCAGGACCGTGAGCCGCGGATCCCGGTCGCGGAGCTGGTGGATGGCAAGCTCGCCGACGGCCGGCTCGACGGCTACCGGTACGCGGACATGCCCGATGACCGGGACACCTGGCGGCTGGTGCTGCGCGGCCTGGACCACACCGCGCGGCAGCGCTACCAGGCCGGTTTCGCCCGCTGTGACCAGCAGCGGCGGGACGAGATCGTCGGCGAGCTGGCCCTGGGCCGGCTGACCGGCGGGCCGTGGGACACGCTGTCCGTGCCGCGGGCCTGGACGGTGGTGATGCGGGCGGTGCTGGCCGCGTTCTACTCCCACCCCTGGGCCTGGAACGAGATCGGCTTCGGCGGCCCCGCCTACCCCCGTGGTTTCCTGCGCCTGGGTGGTGCTGCGGGCGGTGCCGGGGCCAGGGAGCCGTTCGAGACCCCCGGTGCCACCGACGAGGACCCGGTCCGGGTCGTCGAGGAGGGCCGGCTCTGATGGCCGACTTCTGGCGCGGCCTGCTCAAGGGCGCGGTCGGCCCGCGCGACAACGACTCCCGGTTCCTGCTCGACGTGCACTCCCGGGAGCTGCCCGGCGAGGCGACCATGCGCCGCTACGCCGACACCGACGAAGTCGACCTGGTGGTGGTGGGCGCGGGCGCGGGTGGCTCGGTGCTGGCCCAGCGGCTGGCCCGGGCCGGCTGGCGGGTGGTGATCCTGGAGGCCGGGCCGTTCTGGCACCCGGATACGGACTGGGTGTCCGATGAGGCGGGCAGCCACCGGCTGTACTGGACCGAGCAGCGGATCATCGGCGGCGCCGACCCGATCGAGCTGGGCAAGAACAACTCCGGGCGCGGGGTGGGCGGGTCGATGGTGCACTACGCCGGGTACACGCCGCGATTTCATCCCAGCGACTTCGCCACCTGCAGTCTCGACGGGGTGGGGGCGGACTGGCCGATCGGCTACCAGGACCTGCGCCCGCACTACGAGCGGGTGGAGCGCGAGTTGCCGGTGGCCGGGCAGGACTGGCCGTGGGGCTACCCGCACCGCTACCCGTTCTCCCCGCACCCGGTCTCAGGGGCGGCGGCGAAGCTGCGCGAGGGCGCCCTGGCGCGGGGGATTGAGATGCGGGTCGGCCCGGTGGGCATCGTCAACGGCACGTTCGGCAACCGCCCGCACTGCATCTACCGCGGCTACTGCCTGCAGGGCTGCAAGGTCAACGCCAAAGCCAGCCCGTACGTCACGCATCTGCCCGACGCGCTGGCCCACGGAGTGGAGGTCCGGGCGAACTGCATGGCGGTGCGGGTCGAGCTGGACGAGGGCAACGGCCGGGCCCGTGGGGTGGTGTACGTGGCCGAGGACGGGCGGACCCGACGGTTGCAGCGGGCCCGGTTCGTCGCGGTGGCCGGCTACTCCATCGAGACCCCGCGGCTGCTGCTGGCCTCGACCAGCCGCCGCTTCCCCGGTGGTCTGGGCAACGACTTCGACCAGGTCGGGCGCTACCTGATGGTGCAGGGCGCGGCGCAGACCGCCGGCCGGTGGCCGCAGGAGCTGCGGATGTATAAGGCCCCACCCCCGGAGATTTCCAGCGAGCAGTTCTACGAGACCGACCCGGCTCGCGGATTCGCCCGCGGATTCTCCATCCAGACCGTCTCCCCACTGCCGATCGGCTGGGCCGAGCATGTGCTGGCCGACGGGCACTGGGGCCGGGAGCTGCGCGAGTACCTGCGCGACTACAACCACTGGGCGACGATTGGTGTGCTCAACGAGCTGCTGCCGCACCCGGACAACCGGGTCACCCTGGCGGCGGAGACCGACCGCTACGGGCAGCCGGTGGCCCGGATGGACTACACCCTGGGCGAGAACGACCGGGCCAACATGGCCTACTCCATCCGGGTGATCACTGACATCCTGCAAGCCGCGCAGGCCCAGGACGTGCTGACCATCCAGCGCTTCGCCCACCTCATCGGCGGGGCCCGGATGGGCAGCTCACCCGAGAACAGCGTGGTGGACGCCAACCAGCGGGCCTGGGCGGTGCCGAACCTGTTCCTCGCCGACGGCTCGGTCTGCCCCACCCAAGGCAGCGCCAACCCGGCGCTGACCATCATGGCGTTGGCCTCCCGGCTGGCCGAGCGGATGGTCAGCGGAGCGGCGATGAGCGACGACCCGGCCGACCGGGCAGGCGCGGGCCGCAGATGACCACCCAGTCGGCAGTCCGGGTCCTACCCCAGGTGCTGCGGGAGTACGCGCTGCTCGCCGATGGTGAGCGGGGTGTGCTGGTCGGCCCGCGCGGGGAGTTCGCCTGGATGTGCGCCCCCCGCTGGGATTCCGACGCGGTGTTCGCCACCCTGATCGGCGGGGACGGCTACTACGCGGTGACCCCAACCGGGCGGTTCGTGTGGGGTGGCTACTACGAGCCGGGCAGCCTGATCTGGCGATCCCGCTGGGTTACCGGAACCGGGATCATCGAGTGCCGGGAGGCGCTGGCCTTTCCCGGTGACCCGCACCGCGCGGTGATCCTGCGCCGGATCGAGGCGGTGCGCGGCGGCGCCCGGGTCGAGGTCCACCTCGAGCCGGGCGCCGGCTTCGGCCGGTACCCCCTGCGCGAGCCACACCTCGACCCGCACGGGTGCTGGCACGGACACCTGGGTGAGCTGCGGATGCGCTGGTCGGGGTGCCCCGACGCGCAAGCCGGTCGCGGGTATCTGGCCGGCCCGCTGGTGCTGGACCAGGGCAGCCACCACGACCTGGTTCTCGAGCTCGCCGACACCGCCCTGCCCGACGACCCACCCGACCCCGACCGGACCTGGTGCGCCACCGAGAACGCCTGGCGCGGCAGCATGCCCCGGCTTGGCGAGACCATCGCCCCCCGCGACGCCCGGCACTCCTACGCGGTACTGCGGGGACTGACCAGTTCGACCGGCGGCATGGTCGCCGCCGTCACCATGAGCCTGCCCGAGCGCGCTGAGCAGGGCCGCAACTACGACTACCGCTACGCCTGGATCCGGGACCAGTGCTACGCCGGACAGGCGGTGGCTGCTGATGGCCCGCACCCGCTGCTGGATGAGGCGGTCCGGTTCGTTGCCGCCCGGGTGCTGGCCGACGGCCCGAAGCTGAAGCCGGCCTACACCGTCACCGGTGGTGCGGTGCCCGACGAGCGGGCCATCGACCTGCCCGGCTATCCCGGTGGCACCGACATCGCCGGTAACCACGTCAACGCCCAGTTCCAGCTCGACAACCTCGGCGAGGCGCTGCTGCTGTTCGCCGCCGCGGCCCGGCACGACCGCCTCGACACCGAGCAGCACGCCGCGGTCCGCGCCACCGTCGCCGCGATCGAACAGCGCTGGCAGCAGCCCGACGCCGGGATCTGGGAGCTCGATGACCGGCGCTGGGCGCACTCCCGGCTGATCTGCGCCGCCGGGTTGCGCACCATGGCCGCCGCCGGTGGCTCCCCCGCCGACGCCGCCACCTGGGGTGCGCTGGCCGATGCCATCGTCGCCGACACGGCCACCGACTGCCTGCATCCCTCCGGACACTGGCAGCGCTCTCCCGGCGACGGCGGGGTGGACGCAGCGCTGCTGCTGCCCCCGCTGCGCGGCGCGCTACCCGCCGCCGATCCCCGCACGGTGGCCACCCTGCAGGCGGTCCGCGCGGAGCTGTGCGACGACGGTTACGTCTACCGGTTCCGGCCGGATCCCCGTCCGCTCGGTATGGCGGAAGGCGCCTTCACGCTCTGCGGCTTCATCCTGGCGCTGGCCACCCACCAGCAGGGCGACATCCCGTCGGCGGTGCGGCTGTTCGAGCGCAACCGGGCGGCCTGCGGACCACCGGGGCTGTTCGCCGAGGAGTACGACGTGGTCCAGCGCCAACTGCGCGGCAACCTGCCCCAAGCCTTCGTGCACGCCCTGATGCTGGAATCCGCCGCCCGCCTCGCCGCTCCCCCACCCCGCACCGCAGGCACCTGAGTCTCACCCTCCGCCGGGCCAGATGTGGTCGGGTCTGGTTCCGATGACGACAGTGGCGTGCAACTCGTCGGAACTGGCCACCCGCGGGGTCAGGCCGCTGCGGGTGACGATGTCGACGGTCTGCGGCGCCTGCCGCTCGCCCGTCTCGACCAGCAGGTGGCCGCCCGGTGCCAGCCATCGTGGTGCCGAGGCGCTCACCCGCCGCAGGACGTCCAGCCCGTCCGCGCCGCCGTCGAGCGCCACCCGCGGCTCGTGTAGGCGGGCCTCCGGAGGCAGCAGCCCGACCGCCTCGGTGGGCACGTAAGGTGCGTTCGCCACCAGGACGTCGACGCGGCCCCGCAGGGTAACGGGCAGCGGTGCGTAGAGGTCACCTTGATACACCCGGCCACTGGCGGCGACGTTGCGGCGGGCGCACCGCACCGCGGCGGGGTCGAGGTCGACGGCGTGCAACTCGACCCGGGGCAGGGCCGCGACCAGTGCGACACCCACGGCCCCCGAGCCGCAGCACAGGTCAACGACGACAGGTGGTGGGCGGACGCCAGGCTGGTGGTCGGGGCTGGCGGACCGGCGGGCGAGGGCGGCCTGGCGGACCAGGGCGGCGGCCTGGTGGACGAGGAACTCGGTGCGGCGGCGGGGTACGAAGACTCCGGGGTCCACGGCTATCCGCAGTCCGCAGAACTCCGCCCAGCCCAGGACGTGTTCGAGGGGCAGGCCGGCGGCTCGTCGCTCCACCATGGTAGCCAGGTCGGCCGGGGTGCGTGCCGCGGCGATGAGCAACCGCGCCTCGTCCTCGGCGAAGACACAGCCGGCAGCCCGCAGCCTGGTGACGATGACGGACCGAGGCCAAGGTGACGGGGAAACTGACATGAGAGCGCCTCTCAGTATGCCGATGGGCGCTCTCCCGGTCATCTATGTCGGATGGACCGCGCGGCCGTGCGGTGAGAGCACCCAGCCTGAACTAGCAGTCAAGGGTTCCCACCTCCTCGGTACGTCCATTGCTGGAACGGCAACACTACCCGAGCCGGACCGCAATGCGGGGCGCTGCACCGCGTTGGGTGCGTATTCGGTACGGTGCCCCCCATCCTGAGATGGCGTCCTCTTCGTGGCGTCATGGGGGCTATGACTGAACCCGGTTTGAGGAGGGCGAAGTGCGCCTGCGTCTGGATGTGCGTACGGCTGCGGAGCAGTTGCCGTGGCGTGATGTTCTGCGGCCGGGGCGGGGGCTGGCCTATGGGCTGCTGGCCAGCGCCGATCCGGAGCTGGCCACCCGCCTGCACCGCGAAGGTTGGGGCGCGCATCAGATGGGGCCGTTCGGTCACGGGGCTCCGGTGTTCCCGGCGGCACGCCGCCGTCCCGGGGTGTATGGGGTGGGGGGTCGGGGCAGCCTGGAACTCGGCAGCCCGCTGCTGGCTGTGGTGGAGGCATGGGCAAAGGCCCTTGCCGGGCAGCAGGTTATCGACTGGGGTGGCACGGCGTTCCGCATCGAGGGGGTGCACGTGGTGGAACCGCCATCATTCACCTCTGGCTATGCCCGGCTGCGCACCACGACTCCGGTGGTGATGAAGGGCTCGGGCCGGGATGCCGATGGCCGGCGCACGACTCGGCAGGCCTGGCTGCTGCCCACCGATTCCGAGTTCCCGGTGTATTTCACCGGGAATCTGCGCCGGAAGGCCGAGACGCTGGGCCTGGACCCCGAGGTAACTCTGGAACGCATCACCTGGGTCGGGGCCAAGCGATCCTTCCCGGTCAGCGGCGGGCTGAAGACAGGTGCGCCCATCGAGGTGGAGCTGCGCGGGGCATCGGAGACACTGCAGGCCATCTGGTCGTGGGGCCTCGGGCAGGCCAATTCCGCCGGTTTCGGCTGGGTGGGCGGGTGACAGCGATGGGTGGCCGGGTGACAGCGATGGGTGGCCGCGTGACGGCAGCGGCCGAGGTCCTGGACACGCAGCGCACCGTGATGCTCACCCCGCACCCTTTGCAGCGGGTCGGTGCATTCGTCCTGGCCGAGCTCGCAGACCTCGATCATCCCGATCAGCTCACACCGGAGGAGTTTGACCGGGTGACCGGCCTGATGACCCAGCACCTGCTGAGCACGGTGAGCGTGGAAAGCTCGCAGGAGCCGGGTGGTTTCTGGTTGGGGGCGAGTTACCTGTTCTGGCCCAACTCGGCCATGAACACAACAAACCGGAAGAAGCTGCTCCCGCAGGAGCGGCGGGACCGGATCACGCAGTGGCGAGCGCTCCCGGACCGGGCCCGCTGGCCGGGAGTCCCCTGCACGCTGTGTGCTCGGCCCGCCTGCGATTACTACGGCAAGGTGGACGTCCCGCTCGGCGCCAGCACGGCGTACCGCAACACCACCCCGCCCGATCAGGCCGGGCTGGCGTTGTGCTTCGCCTGCGTGAGTTGCTTTCATGCCCTGCCCTACGGCTGCCAGATCGGGGGTGGCCGGGCCGCAGCCCTGCACAGTTGGGATGAGAACTTCCTGCACCGATTCGTGCGCACCCAGGTGGGCCGTACCGGCCGGGCGGCGATGGTGGGGACCGCGAGCACCAAGCCACCGCCGTACTGGCGCGAAGTCACCGCGCTGCGCCACCTGCGGAACCATCCACGCCGGCTGACCGCCGGTGTGCAGCTCATCGTGTTCAGCAACAGCAACAAGGAGCAGGTGCTCGTCGAGTATGTGATGGATCAGCCGTTGGCCGAATGGCTGCGCAGCACGATTCGCGACCCGCAACGGGTTCGAGGCCGCAGATACCTGGTCCGCGCGCACCGGACCAAGGACATTCCCGGCACCGCCCTGCTCGCTCATCACGTGTTTCGCGCCCCGCAGCAGGTGCTCACCCGAACCGTTGGCTACCTGGGCACGGTGTCGGCCGGGTCATCGGTCGTGCCCGGCGAGGTGCCGCACCTGATTCCGTTGTGTTTCTCCTACGCCATCGAGGTACTGCAGGTGAACGACAAGGACGTCGACCGCATCCGGCAACTGGCCGAACACATCGCCGAGGCCCTGGCTCCGCACCGGGAGCGCGGGGTGCTCAAGGGATATGAAAGCGCACACCGGGACACCGGCAGGTTGCAGGAGTGGCTCCGGAAGCGGTCGGTGAGCTGGACGCTGGCGCGACCCGACGGGCGGGACGAGCCGTTCGTCACCGCAGAGCAGTGGCGGCTGCTGTTCGATTCCGACGGCCGCAGCCGGCTGCACCGCGACCTGCTGTTCATCGCCGTGCTCGAGCAGCTCCACCAGCGCGGGTGGCGGGCCGATGACGCCGGCGCCCGCGACGACCTTGACGACGACCTCATCACTGAGGAGGAAGACCAGTGACCTACCTGGTCGGAAAGATCGCTCTCGACATCACCGCGGGGGCACCGAACAACGGCCGTGGCGAGAACAACGTCGCCATGGTCAAACAGATGTGGATCAACCGTGAGCTGTACCCGTATGTCTCGGCCCAGGCGTTCCGGCGGTGGCTGCGCGACTCGTTGCCGGCCGACGAGCCCCGTTCCGGGGTGACCCGGTCGGGCACCGGCAAGAACCAGCAGGCCTACACCGAGGGCCGGCCGGACCGCTACCTGGACGACGACCTGTTCGGCTACATGGTCGCGGTGAGCAAGGCCAACTACCAGCGCGACACCGTGCTGGCCACCGGAACGTTCGTGGCGGTGACCCCGCAGCGTCCGACGCGGGACTTCGGCACCATGAGCCGCGGTTTCCATGCCGGCGAGAACCCGGTGCTGCACGAGCACGAGCACTACAGCGCCGACCTGGCCGGGGACGTGCTGCTGGACCTGCCCCGGGTGGGCACCTTTGAGATGGGTGGCTCGGGGTTGCGGACCGCGCTGCCCGCGGAGGCGGCGAAGGATGCCGAACGGGCCGGGGCGGAGCGGGTCACCTTCCGCGGCACCGGGGCGTTGCGGCTGCCGGTCGCGGAGCGACGTCGCCGGGTGGCGCGGCTGCTGCGCACCCTCGCCAGCATCACGGGTGGCGCCAAGCGGTCGCTGCACTACGGGGACCGGGCTCCGGCGTTCGTGCTGCTCGCTCCGGTCAAGGGCGGGATCAACCCGTTCACCCGGGTGTTGCGCACCCAGAGCCAGGAGACGGTGTTCGATGACGACGTGCTCCGCGAGGAGTTGGGCGCCTGGGCCGATGAGCTGGAGGGCCCGGTGCTGATCGGCTGGGCGCCCGGCTTCCTGGGCGACCAGCGGGAGAAGGCCCGCGCCGAGCTGGCCGACCTGATCGACGCGGGCCGGCTGCTCATCGACCATCCCCGGGTCGTCCTGAACCGCCTGGCCGAGCAGGTCGAGGGCGGGGCGCGCGACGCCTGGTTCGAGGACCCCGCCGGATGATCGAGGCCCTCGACATCGAGGTCCGCGCCCCGGTCGTGTCATTCCGCAACCCGCTCTACGCCGGGGTGCAGGCTGGGCTGCCCTGCCCGCCGCCGGCCACCGTCGGCGGGATGCTGGCCGCGGTGGCTGGCGGCTGGGGACAGGTACCCAGCGACCTGCGGTTCGGGATGAGCTTCACCGCGGCGGGCCAGGGCGACGACCTGGAGACCTACCACCCCTTGGACGCCTCGGGCAGCAAGGCCGACCCGACCCCCAAGGATCGGCCCTTCCTGGCCGAGGTGACCCTGCGGATCTGGTTGGTCGACGGCCTGGAGCGGTGGGAACGGGCGCTGCGCCGGCCGGTGTGGCCGCTGCGGCTGGGCCGCAGCCAGGACCTGGCCACCGCCCGGACGCGACGGGTGCGGCTGGTGGTGGCAGCGGGCCGCCAGGGGCACGCCGTGGTCCCGGCCGACCGCACCTCCGCCGGGACGTTGCTGCAGTTGCCCACCGCGATCAGCCACGACCGGTCCCGGACCCGGTGGCACGCCTACCGCTACCACCCCGACGGCAGCCGGGCCGAGGTGGCCGGGGAGTGGGTGACCGAGGACGGCCAGGCCGTGGCGCTGCTCCCACCGGTGCATCCGGACCAGTTCGCCGGCGGGGACGTCCGGTGACTCGGCGGCTGTGGGCCAAGAGCCCCCGCTACGGAGCCACCGCAGGCGAGCTGCTCACCGCACACCTGGCCGCCGCGCTGGAGGCGATGCACGAGCTGCAGCGCCGGATCGGGCAGGTCGCCACCCTGCCGGAGCGGTTCTGGACCTGGGCCCACCTGGCGGTGCTGCTGCACGACGCGGGCAAGGTCGCCGACGGCTTTCAGATCATGGTCGGCAACAGCGAGCAACCCGCCGTTACCTGGGGCGAGCGGCACGAGGTCTACTCGCTGGGCTTCGTGGCCCGCGTGCTCGCCGACGCCAGCCAGGACGACCGGCACTGGGTGGCCGTGGGGGTGGCTACCCACCACCGGCCGTTCACCGGGGGCACCGACGGCCGGCTCCCCCTGTTCTCCTGCTACGACCTGGAACCGGCCCAGTTCGCCGCCCGGTTCGGCACCGCCGACCCGGAGCTGGTCGGCGAGCTGCAGACCTGGCTGACCGAAACCGCCCGCGACCATGGCCTGCTGCCGATGCCCAACGCGGCAGCCCCGGCCGGTAATGGGCTGGGGCAGGACGCCTACCAGCTCTTCGAGGAGCTGCGCGAGCGGTGGGAGCTGCCGCTGCGCAGGCGCGACAGGCAGGACGGGTTGACGGCCGTGCTGCTGCAGGGGGCGGTCACGCTGGCCGATCACGTGTCCTCCGCGCATGGCCAGCTCTGCACCGCACCACCGCTGTCCCCGAACTATCCCGCCCACCTGCGGGAACGGCTGCGCGAACGCCACGCGGAGGTGCGCCCCCATCAAGAACACGCCGCCGTCGTCGACGGGCACCTGCTGCTGCGCGCCCCGACCGGCTCGGGCAAGACCGAGGCGGCGCTGCTGTGGGCGCAGATCCAGCTCCACTCCCTGCACCGGGTGACTGGTGGTACTCCCCGGCTCTTCTACACCTTGCCCTACCTGGCGTCGATCAACGCGATGGCGAACCGGCTGCGCACCGAGCTGGGCACGGCCGACATCGGGGTGGCGCATTCCCGGGCGGCATCCTATCACCTGGCCCGCGCCCTGCAGGACGACTGCGTCCCACGGCTCGAGGCGACCGATCGCGACCCACAGCAGCGGGCTGCCGCGCAGAAGGCGGTGTCCCGGGCGGCGGCAACCCGGTTGTTCCGCGAGCTGGTCCGGGTCGGCACGCCGTACCAGTTGCTGCGCGGTGCGCTGGCCGGGCCGGCGCACAGCAGCATCCTGATCGACGCCGCCAACTCCGTCTTCGTCCTGGACGAGCTGCACGCCTACGATCCCCGCCGGCTCGGCATGATCCTGGCGATGCTGAAGTTATGGGCGGACCTCGGCGGACGGGTCGCGGTGCTGTCCGCGACCCTGCCGGACGCCTTGGCGGATCTGCTCGACACCACCCTGGGAGTGCCGTGCCAGCAGGTGACACCCGCTGGGATCTGGCCGCCACGGCACCGGGTCACGGTCGGGACCGCGCACCTGACCGAGGCGCCGGCCGTGACGGCCATCGGTGACCGGCTACGGGCCGGCCAGGCGGTCCTCGTCGTCGCTAACAATGTCGCCGACGCCCGCACTTTGTACGACAAGCTCGCCCCGGTGGCGACCGAACTGTACGGCCCAGAGGCGGCGCTGCTCCTGCATTCCCAGTTCCGCCGCAAGGACCGGTCGACGATTGAGGACGCTATCCAGGCCCGTTACGGCACCCGGCAGCCCCGATGTCCGGGAATCCTGGTGGCCACCCAGGTCGTCGAGGTCTCCCTCGACGTGGACTTCGACGTGCTGCACACCAGCGGTGCCCCACTCGAGGCACTGCTGCAGCGCTTCGGGCGGGTCAACCGGCTCGGCGCCCGCCCCCCAGCACCGGTCGTCGTCCACCCGCCCGCTTACCGCCCGCGCCGTGGCCGCGGGCCGGCCGAGTACGCCGACGGGATCTACGACACCGAACCCACCAAGCTGGCCATGGCGCTGCTGGCCCGGCACGACGGGCAGGTCGTCGACGAGCGGGAGGTCGGCGGCTGGCTCAACGAGATCTACGGCAGTGACTGGGGAACCGGCTGGCGGCAGGCGGTCGATGAGTTCCGGGCAGAGTTCCGCAGGACGTTCCTCGATTTCACCCACCCCTTCGATGACCGAAGCTGCCTGGTCAAGGAGTTCGACGAACTGTTCGACGGTGCGGATGCGGTACTCGCTGACAATCACCAGGAGTACGCCGAGCTGCTGGTGGCGGACCCCGGCCCTGTCGGCCGCCTGCTGGCCGAGGAACTGCTCATCCCCTTGCCGCAGTACGCCGCCGCGCGCTGTCGTTGGGATTCCAGGCTGAAGGTCCGGGTCCTCGACGCCGATTACGACCCCGACTACGGGCTGGGCACGATCCGTGATCGCGCAGCGGACTATTATCAACCCGGGGAGGTGCTGTGATCAGTGCGGCCGATGTCGGGGGCGTGCACGTCAAATACCTGTATCACTGCCCTCGGCAACTGTGGCTGTTCGCCCGCGGACTGCGTCCGGAACGGCTCAGCTCGCTGGTGCAACTCGGCGAGGCGGTGCATGACACGTCGTATTCCCGGCAGGCCCCGGTGGACCTCGGCGCGGCCCGCATCGACTTCATCGACGGGCAGACCTGGGTGCACGAGGTGAAGTCCTCTTCCCGGTGCACTGAGGCGGACCGGGCGCAGGCCATTCACTACTGCCACCGGCTGGGTGAGCTGGGCGTGCCGGTCCGCGGCGCGATTCTGCACTATCCGTCAACCCGGCGCACCGTCACCATTCCGTACGGCGCTGAAGAGGCGAGCCGTGCCGCAGCGGACATCGACGCCGTACTCCAGACCGTGGCCCTTGAGTCGGCGCCACCCAGGCTGGCCCGTTCCCGCTGCCGGGGCTGCAGCTATCTCGACTACTGCTGGGTGGAGTGAATGCCCGAAGCGTCCCGCACCTACTGGCTCACCACGGCCTGCCGGATCCGGCGCAAGGACCAGTCGCTGGTGATCGAGCGCGACGGCCACCCCGACCGGCACGTTCCCGTCACCGACGTGCGGGACATCATTGCCAGTGACAACGTGGACGTGAACACGGCGGTGGTGGCGCTGCTGAGCCGGCACGCCATCGACGTGCACCTGCTCAGCCACTACGGCGACTACGCGGGTTCCCTGCTGGGCGCCCAGGCGAGCACCTCCGGTGAGACGGTGATCGCCCAGGTCTGCCTGGCCGGCGACGAGGAACGCCGCATGGCGATCGCCCGCCAACTGGTCGTCTGCTGCGCCTTCAACGTCCGCCGGGTGGTGGACCGCAGCCTGCTCGACCGCCCTTACCGGGTGCTCGAGGACAGCGCGGCGGCGGCCACCGGCCGGGATCAGCTCATGGGCGCCGAGGGCACGTTCCGCCGCTCGGCGTGGGAGCTGATGGACACCAAGTTGCCCGACTGGCTGCAGTTGCACGGCCGCAGCCGCCGCCCACCGCGCAACGCCGGCAACGCCTTCATCAGCTACGTCAACGGCATCGTCTACGCGCGCGTACTCACCGCGCTGCGGCTCACCCCCCTGCACACCGGCATCGGCTTCCTGCACAGCACCATGGAACGCCACCGGCACACCCTGGCCCTCGACCTGGCCGAGGTCTTCAAACCGCTGTTCGCCGAGCGGCTGCTGTTGCGCCTGGCCGTCCGCCGCCAACTGCACCCGCGGCATTTCGAGACCACCTCGAACCAGGCTTCGCTCAGCGACGAAGGCCGGAAGCTGGTCGTGCAGGCCGTCCGGGACGACCTCGCCACCACCGTCCAGCACCGCCAGTTGCAGCGACCCGTCGCCTACGACGAACTGATCTACCTGGAAGCCCTCCGGCTCACCCGCACCTGCCTGGAAGGCGTGCCCTACAAGGCGTTCCGGATCTGGTGGTGAGCCATGTACGTCATCGTCGTGTACGACACCGCCGCCGAGCGCAACCCCGGCGTGCTCAAGACCTGCCGCCAGTACCTGCACCACATCCAGCGCAGCGTCTTCGAGGGCCACCTCAGCCCAGCCCAGATCAAGCGGTTCCAGGCGGCGGTGGAGAGCAAGATCGATGCCAGCTACGACCGGGTCCTCGTCTACACCTTCCCCCCCGGCGCCCACCCCGAACGCCACAGTTGGGGCGCCCGCGACAGCCAGCCCGACGACATCCTGTGACCGCCCTGCCCCGTGCCGGGGCTGCCCCTGTGACCGGGCTGCCCTGTGACCGGGCTGCCCGGCCCCGCTGCACGGCCGAACTGCAGCGACTCGCCGGGTCATCTTGCACGACCGGCGGATCGCTGCAACAATCAGCATCAACGGCCCTCGCGTCCAGCCTCTGACCTGCGGCTTTACCGTGGGGTCCTCATCGCCCCTACGAGGGATAGAAACCTGGCCGTGACCGCCGCCATGAGCTGTTTTAGTTCGTGTCCTCATCGCCCCTACGAGGGATAGAAACCGGTATGCCACATGCACGTGATGCACTACGTCATGTCCTCATCGCCCCTACGAGGGATAGAAACACTGCTGGACCGGCTCACCCTCACCGTCCTAGTCCTCGTCCTCATCGCCCCTACGAGGGATAGAAACGGCGTGACCTGGACGCCAGCGCGCTCGGGGCGTAGTCCTCATCGCCCCTACGAGGGATAGAAACCTGTACGACGCGCGGGAACCCCTCGCGCTGGTGTGGTCCTCATCGCCCCTACGAGGGATAGAAACTAGAGCGGGACATTTACTATCCCTTGCCGATACATGTAGTCCTCATCGCCCCTACGAGGGATAGAAACCATGTTGCCGGTCTCCAATGTGTACTGAGAGGACAGGTCCTCATCGCCCCTACGAGGGATAGAAACAAGGCGCCCCGGCTCATGCCCGAGACGATCTACCAGGTCCTCATCGCCCCTACGAGGGATAGAAACGTCACGATATCGGGGTCTGGCAC
>DASTLT010000018.1:0-20978 GCA_035714625.1 Pseudonocardiaceae bacterium
ATCAACAAGCTCAAGGGCCACCGCGCGGTCGCCACTCGCTACGACAAACGCGACTACATGTTCCGCGGAACCATCGATGTCGCCTCGATCAGGATCTGGCTACGGGACCCAGTCCCATGATCCAAGGGACACGCTCTAGTCGCCTGGCGCTGTCGGTGCGAGGGTGCGAATAGAGCACCGTGGCCGAGGATGACGCGATCCGGGCTGCCCGCCCTGACCTGGATGAGGGCCGCCCGATGCAAGTCACCCCGGTCGGCAGTGGCGTCCGAGGGCCAGACTCGCGAGGGAAGCGATGCGCGGACGATCCGGACCGCCGAGCAGCTACCGAACTGCGGAGCCGCCACGTCGGCCGCCGCGGACTCGTGCCGTCGAGCACACCATCGGCCTGGCGCTGGCCCGGCAGAGCAGGCACGTCCTCACCCCGGAGGCCGTTCAGCGCCTCCAGATGAGCGCGGGAAACTCGGCGGTCGCCCAGTTGCTGGGCGGCACCAGGGACGTCGTCCAGGATCCGTTCCCCCTCCAGCGTCTCGCCGAGCCCATCGTGCACCTGCAGCGGGATTGTGGCTGCGGTGGCCGGTGCGGCGGGTGCGGACCGGGCAAAGACGACGGGTCGGGTAAAGATGAGGAGCCCGACGCCGTCCAGGACGGCGGTGTGCCGATCCAGCGCCTGCACCAGTCGGCACCGCCGGTGTCCGTGCAGCGGTGGAACCCGCTGGACTGGGCCAAGAAACTGGCGCAGAAGGCGATCGGCGCGATTCGTAGCCTGGGTTCCTCGGCGTGGAACACCGCCACGAGCCTGGGCACCGCCGCCTGGAACAGCGTCAAGTCGGCTGGCGCCGGGGTGTGGAACCAGGTCAAGTCGGCCGGATCGGGTCTGTGGAACACGGTCAAAGGGCTGGGCACGTCGGCCTGGAACACCGCCAAGAGCCTCGGCACCTCGGTGTGGAACACCGCGAAGTCGGCTGGGTCGAGCCTGTGGAATCGCGCGAAGTCGGTCGGTTCCGGGGTGTGGAACACGGCCAGGAGCCTCGGCTCGAAAGCGTGGTCGGGTGCCAAGACGCTGGGGTCCAAGATCTTCAGCGGTGCTAAGGCGATGGGGGGCAAGGCCTGGCAGGCCGTGAAGAACATCGGTGGCGCGGCCGTCGGTAAGGTCAAAGGCTGGGCCACCAGTGCGTTCCACCATGCGAAGAACCTCGGCGGTAAGGCGTGGAACCTCGCCAAGGGGGTGGCGAACAAGCTCTCGGTATCCAACTTGTGCCGGGCGGTGGGGGCCCTGGTCGGCAAGGCCATTGCCGCGGTCGCCCCGGTCGTCAAGGCAGCGTGGAACGGGGCGAAACGGCTTGGCGCCAAGGCGTGGCAGGGCGCCAAGGCCGCCGGCCGGGCGATCGCCGCCGCCGCCACCCGGTGGGCCGGCAAGGCCAAGCAGTTTGCGACGAGGGCAGTATCCGGTGCATTCCGTACCGTCAAGGGGGCCGCCGGAAAGGTCTGGAACACCGCCAAGAGCCTTGGTACCAAGGCGTTCAACGGGGCTAAGCAGATGGCCACCGCCGGGTGGAACACCGCCAAGCGGCTGGGTACCTCGGCGTTCAACAAGGCGAAAGAACTGGGCGGCAAGGTCCTGGGCAAGGCCAAGGACCTCGGATCCAAGATCGGGCAGGTCGCTCAGGCCGCTGGTCGCAAGCTGCTCGGCGTGGCTGACAAGCTCACCGGTGGTGCCGCCTCGAAGGTGGCCGGGCTGGCCAACAAGATCCTGGGCAAGGCAGTCGGATTGTTGTCGTGGGTGGTGAACACGGCCAAGTCGCTGGCAGCCAAGGCGATCAGCACCGCGAAGAGCCTCGGTGCCAAGGCGCTGGGCGCGGCCAAAAGCGCCGCCACCAAGGCCTTCCAGACCGCGAAGCAGGCCGTGAGCAAGGGCCTGGAGACCGCCAAGAACCTGGGCACGAAGGCTTGGAGCACCGCCAAGAGTTTAGGGACCAAGGCCTGGAACACCGCCAAGTCCCTGGGCGCCAAGGCGGTGTCCACCGCCAAGAGCTGGGCAGGCAAGGCCTGGAGCACCGCCAAGAGCTGGGGTGGCAAGGCCTGGGGGACGATCAAGACCGGCGCGGGCAAGGTTTGGAGCGCCACCAAGAGCGCCGCCGGAAAGGCATGGGCGACCGCCAAGTCGCTCGGCCGTGGGGCGCTCAAGGTGGCCAAGGCCGTGGGTCTGGACAAGGCATGGAACACCGCCAAGAGCCTCGGCGGCAAGGCCTTGGGCGCCGTCAAGCGCGGTGCCGCGGCGCTGGGGAAGCGCTTCCAGCCGGTGATCGACGTGGTCGGTAAGGGCGCTGAGCTGTTGAGCAAGGCCGCTCCGGCCATCCTGTCGGCGCCGGCCTTCCTCGCCTGCAAGGTGCTCGGCTGCGCCACGCCCAAACTGGTCAACAAGGGCAGCCAGACCAGCAAGGAGGCCGCCGACATCGCCACGGACGTCGTCCCGGGTGTGAGCACGGTGAAGGACACCTGCCGATGTCTGACCGGCGACAACATCGTGACCGGCCAGGAGGAAGGTGCCGGCGGCCGGATCATGGCCTGCATCTGGGCCGCCGTGGACGTGGCCTCGATCATCGTCGGCATCTTCACCGCGGGCACCGGAACCGCCGCCATCCAGGCCATCAAGACCGCCGCCCGGGCCGGCCTAAGAGCCATGATCAAGACGATCGGGAGGCTCGGTTTCCGCGGACTCGTCGACCTCGCTATCGACCTGGTGAAGCGTGCCTGGAAGAAGATCATCGGCAAAGGCCCCGAGGCGCTCAAGGCCGCGCGGCGTTGGGCAGCCGACACCCTCAGGTTGGAACCGGGGGTTCTCAGGGACCTGAGCCTAGCGGCCATCGAGCGCCTGAAGACGCTGCCCCAGTGGGCCATGGACCTGCTGAGAAAACTGAATTACGCAGACAAGCGCACTGTCCTCGGCTGCGCGTCACCATGCAACGTCAAGCTGGGTAGGATTCTGGCGTTACTCAAGGCGCGCGCCGAGCAGATCCGCGCGGCCCGGGGCGATGTCAATGTCTTCCGGGCGCGCGTTCGGGCGCTCAGTGGCTTCGGCGATGCTCCCCAGGATCTTGCCACGTTGGCCCCTAGGCTCAACGACCTACTCACAGAGCACCGGAGAGTCCGGGTGGTCACCGGTGGAGGGCGTGGCGGATCTGGGGTGTCAACCTACGTCGAGTCTCTCGACGGCATGTTTTCTATCCGGATAACGCACAACCAAGTAGGTGCCAATCCGGTCGGGCGCCCCCCGGCGCCGCGTATCCATATTTTCGAGGGCCCGGTCAGTGGGCACGGTAAGCACATCGTGTTTCCTGCGGGCACTACCCTGGCGGACATTCTTCGGGCGTTAAGATTGGGGCCATGACAGGTATGCGATTCACTATTGTCAGAGCGGATTCTGGTGGAGAAAGTCAGCTCTACGAGGGTATGGACCGGCCCCCTCTCGGCTCATCTGATGATGTTCCAGAGCATCTCGTCCTGCGTGGGATGGCGCTCGAAGAATTATCGGCCGATGTCGCGGAGGATGGCTACCGGGAGCTCATTTCCGCTATCACGGCAGCGGCTGCTGATGCAAAGTACGATCTGCTCGCCTTGGGAGACATGCGGCGCGCCGCTCACTGGGAATTTTTGGGTTTTGATGTCGGTGAGCGAACCCCGGCGTCTTGGTCGGCAATCGCACACCGGGATGTGTTTCTTTCGCCCGGAGATCTGAGCGAATGGGAACGGCGATTGAATTCTCATGGACTGTTCGACAATATCTCGGACGCCGAGGTGTATCTAGCGCTATATCTGGACAGTGACGATCCCGACAAGGGATGGACCGCGGAGGGCTGGGTCGACAAGCCGGATATTTACGCCGTCATCCCTGTCTATAGATTCAGGCAGGGCTCCCTGTGATATTGATTCTCTCGAACCTCGCGTGCCGCCATGAGCGCGTGGTCCGGCTTGCCCGATCGGGCAGGGTTCGTTGCCCGGTGGGTGGTGCGGTGGCGTCTGGTCGCTGCATGCTATCGCTGCGAGGGTGCCAGTGGAGCATTCGGCTGAGGAGATGTGATGCGAGCTCATAGCCATGACCTGGAGGAGGGCCGGGAGCTGCGGCCCAAGGCGGACCGGATTGAGTCCGAGGACGCCGGCCTGATGTACCGGGCGGCGGCTGCGGGGCGGGCTGATGTGCTCGGCCCGGCCGGGCTGCTCGGGCTGCAGCGGGCGGTCGGCAACGCCGGGGTCACCGGGGTGATGGAGGAGGAGCGCTCCCCGGTGCTCGACGTGGTGGGCTCCGGTGGCGGGGCGCCGCTGGACAAGGAGACTCGGACGGATATGGAGGCGCGGCTGGGGCATGACTTCGGTGATGTGCGGGTACATACCGACTCCCGGGCGCACGACTCGGCGCAGGCGGTGCACGCGCACGCCTACACGGTGGGCTCGAACATTGTGTTCCAGCGTGACAAGTACGATCCGTCTTCGACCGAGGGGCGCACGATGCTGGCGCATGAGCTGACCCATGTGGTGCAGCAGCGCAGCGGGCCGGTGGACGGCGCCCCGGCTGGTGGTGGCATCCAGGTCAGCGATCCCTCCGATCGTTTCGAGCGGGAGGCCGCCGCTAACGCTGAGCGGGCGATCTCGGCCCCTGCGCCGGTCGCCGCCGCATCGGGACCGGCGGTGCAGCGCCAGGCGGAGGAGGAGGAACAGCCGGAGGAGGCGGCGGTGCAGGGCGCCTTCGTCCAGCGTGCTGAAGGCGAGGAAGAAGAGGAAGAGACAGCCCCAGCCTGAGCATCGCCATTATGCGCGTGAGACACCCGAGGTCCGACGTCGAAGCCTGCCGGCGCCGGGTGGTCGTCGCAAACGGACGGCCTCGGCGGGCAGTGATGCACGCTCGCACGCCGTTCGGCGCGCCGCATACCCGTGCCTCGATACTGCACCTGCAGACAACGGCGGGGAACTTGGCGGTTAGCTCGCTGCTCAGCGAAGAGCGGCCACGATCCGTGCCGGCGCGTCCCGTGCAGCGCTCCCTATGGGGCGCAATCAAGGGCGCGGCCAGCAGCATCGTGGGCGGTGTCAAGAAGGCGGCCGCGGCGGCGTGGGGTGGTATCAGCGGTGTCGCCTCGAGTGTCTGGGGTGGCGTGAAGTCGCTGGGCAGGGCGTCGCTGAACTGGCTCAAGTCGGCGGGTCAGCACGTCTGGGACGGGATCAAGTGGTTCGGTGCCAAGTCCTGGGATGTGATCAAGGCGGTCGGCCGCTGGGGCTGGGAGAAGCTTACCCTGCTCGGCTCACTGGCCTGGTCGTTCATCTCGAAGCTGCCTATCCGGTTCTGGCGGATCCTCGTCGACGGTTGGCACGCGATCACGGGTGGGCTCGGCTGGCTGTGGACCGGGCTCAAGGGTCTGGCCGGGGCTGCCTGGGGCGCGCTGACCGGCGTCTTCGGCTGGCTCGGCGCGGGCCTGGGTGGGGCACTGCGGTGGCTCGGCGCCGGGTTGGCCCGGGGGGCGGCATGGGCGGTCGACTTCATCTCCCATCCCAGCCTCGACAAGCTGCGTGACGGGCTGCTGGGTGCCCTGTCCTGGGTCGGTCGTGCCGTCAAGGGCTTCGGTCAATGGGGCTGGAACGGGCTCGTCGCGGCGGCGAAATGGGCCTGGTCCGGAATCAAAGCGTTCGGCAAGTGGCTGTGGGACGGCGTGCTCGGCGGGCTGGTCTGGTGCGGGCGCCTGCTGCTGCACCTGTTGGAACTGGTCGGCCTGGGAGAGTTGCTGCAACTGCTCTGGGGCCTGATCTTCCGGTTACGGCCGCTGACGGCGGCGGAACGGGCTGCCTCGGCCTCGGTGCACCCGGCCGGCCTGATCCCGTACTGGCAGGTCCGGGTCGATGACAACTCCTATCTGATCAAGATTGGGACGGCGCTCGGCAACCTGTTCAAGACCAAGGTCAAGCCTGGTGCCATCACCTCCATGCACATCGTGCACGCGCCTCCCGGAGGTCTGGACCCGGCACTTGCCGTGCACGAGCTCACGCATGTGGGACAGTACGAGAAGGTTGGCGCGGTCTACATGCCCGAAGCGCTGCACGCACAAGGCAGCGCTGCAGGCTACAACTACGGGAACCTGACGGTCGCGAGAACATCCGGTAAGCAGTTCGCCGACTTCAACCGGGAGCAGCAAGCCTCAATATGCGAGGACTACTACAAGGTCCGCAATGGCCTGGCGGCCGACTATGGTGCGACCGAGGCAGAGCTTGGTCACTTTATCGCGGACATGCGTGCTGGAAATTTCTGACATGGATCCGTCCACCATGCCGCAGCCAGCGAGACGCCGCATCCTGTGGTGGTTCCTGCTTCCTTTGCTGACCTTCGGCGCAGCGACGTTCGCCGTGGTGGGTTTCACCGGCTGGCGTTTGCGTAGCCGATGGACGCTGGCCGCTGCAGTGGGTTACTTCCTACTGTTCGTCATTTTTTTCGTCGGCGTGCAGTTCACTGAGACCGGCACGGCCGGACTGGCCGATGCGATCATCATTCTACCGTTTCTGATCAACTGGTTGGTCGGGAGCGCTCATGCCGGCTGGCTGGAGCTGCGGCTTAAGTCGAGCCGATCCACCTTGGCGCCAAGCTTGCCCCCAGACCCGGCGCTGCTGGCTGCCCAGCAACGGCTTGCCCGTAGGCAGGAAGCGCGTGCGTTGCTGGCCAGCAACCCCACGCTGGCGGCGGAGCTGCGTATCGGACGACCCGACCTTGGCCGGGAGTACGACGACGGTGGGCTGGTCGATATCAACCACGTGCCTGCCGAGGTGATCGCCCGAGAACTGGGTATCCCGCAGCACGTGGCCGACGGGATCGTCGCAGCCCGGACGGCGGTGGGTGGGTTTCACTCCGCCGACGACCTTGTCGTCTACTGTGACGAGGTGACCCCCCAGCAGGTCGCGGTGCTTCGCGACCGGCTGCTATTCACCGTGGGGTAAGAGCGTCTGGCGATAAGAGCTTGCTTCAGGTAGCACCTGCAGCATGCGTCAAGACCGCCATGCCGGCTGCCCGAAGGGGCGGCCAGAGGGGGCAGCCGAAAGTCACTGCCTCATGGGGCAGGAATGGCTTCCCGTTGGGGGGTCCGGGCAGCCGTTACCGACGTTGCGTGGCCGCGTCACGCTGATCGGTGACCGATCCGGGTCGTTGAGGAGGCAGGTATGCCCACGTATCTCTCGCCGGGCGTGTACGTCGAGGAAGTCGAGGCCGGCTCACGGCCCATCGAGGGTGTGGGCACGGCGGTGGCCGCCTTCGTCGGACTCGCCGCGCAGGGCCCGTACAACACGCCGACGCTGGTCACCAACTGGAACCAGTTCACCCAGACCTTCGGGGAGTTCGTCGAGGGCTCCTACCTCGCGCACGCCGTCTACGGTTACTTCCTGAATGGGGGCGGCGCCTGCTACATCGTGCGCATCGGTGGCAACGGGGCAGCCGACGGCAAGGGGTCCACCGGGAAGCAGAAGGAGCTGACCGAAGGGGCGCAAGCCACCCTCGGCGGCTACCGGGTGACCGCCCTCGACAGCGGCTCGGGCAGCGGCCAGATCACCGTGCAGGTCGCCGATTCGAGCGCCGAGAACGCACCGGAGGGCAGCTTCAAGCTGGTGGTCAAGCGCGGCAACAAGATCGAGGAGACATTCGATCCGGTGACCACGGCGCGGGGCAAGGACAACGTGATCACCGTGGTGGCGGAGCGGTCCAAGCTCATCAAGATCGAGGAAGTCACCACGGGTGCCGCGCTGGCCAAGCCGGAGAAGGCCAGCGTGACGCTGCAGCCCGGGGCCGCCCCGACCCCGATTCCGAGCCGGCTGGGCGCTGATGACTACGTCGGTGACGTGGCCCAGCGCACCGGCTTCGGCGGTCTGGAGGCCGTTGACGAGATCACCATGCTGGCGGTGCCCGATCTGATGAGTGCCTACCAGCAGGGCGCCATCGACGCCGAGGGCGTCCAGGCCGTCCAGATCGCGATGATCGCACACTGCGAGCTGATGGGGGATCGGATAGCGATTCTCGATCCACCCCCGAGCCTCAACCCGCAGCAGATCAAGGAATGGCGGGTCGACACTGCGGGATACGACTCCAAGTACGCCGCGCTCTACTACCCATGGCCCAAGGTGTTCGACCCTTCGACGGGCACGAACATCTTCGTGCCGCCGAGCGGGCATATGGCCGGAATCTGGGCCCGCAACGATGACACGCGTGGCGTGCACAAGGCACCGGCGAACGAGGTGATCCGCGGGGCGATCGCGCTGGAGACCCAGATCACCAAGGCCGAGCACGACCAGCTCAACCCAGTCGGGGTGAACTGCCTGCGGTCCTTCCCCGGCCGCGGCATCCGGGTCTGGGGTGCCCGCACGCTGTCGTCGGATCCCGCCTGGCGTTACCTCAATGTGCGTCGGCTTTTCAACTACCTCGAAGAATCGATCCTCGACGGAACGCAGTGGGTGGTCTTCGAGCCAAACGACGACGCGCTGTGGGCGCGGATCCGCCGCACCATCAGTGCCTTCCTGGTCATGGAGTGGCGCAAGGGCGCGCTGTTCGGGCTCACTCCGGACGAGGCGTTCTACGTCAAGTGTGACCGGGAAACCAACCCGGCCGAGGGCATCGACGCCGGCCAGGTGGTCTGCGAGGTCGGGGTCGCGCCGGTGAAGCCGGCCGAGTTCGTCATCTTCCGCCTGGCGCAGTTCTCCGGCGGTACCAGCATCGTCAGCGAGTGACCAACGAAAGGCGGTAGGTAACGATGGCACTCCCCGATCTCGACACCTCGGTCGGCCACTCCTTCGGGCTCGACATCGACGGTGTCATGATCAAGCAGATCACCGAAGTGAGCGGGCTCAAGATGGAGCAGGACGTCATTGAGCTCAAGCAGAACACCAACGACGGCAAGTACATGATCAAGAAGCTTCCTGGTCGGCCGAAGGCCGGGGAGGTGACGCTGACCCGTGGTCTTACCGCTGATACCAGCTTCGAGAAGTGGGTCAAGGACTCGCGCTTCGGCAAGATGCCGGATGCCCGCAAGGGCGGTGCCATTATCGTCTTCGACTTCGAGGGCCAGCCGATCAAGCGTTACAAGCTCACCAACGCCTGGCCCAAGAGCCTGGAGATCGGCACGCTCAAGGCTGGTGACACGAACACGCTGACCGAGAAGCTCGTGATCACCTACGAGGAGATGGACGTCGAGTGATGCGACGAGGTCTGAGCACGGTGGACCTCGGCGAGGCCCGCACCCGGACGGCCCCCGACCGGACGGCACCGGACGGCCCGACGCCGGCCGCAGCCGAGCACCGCGAGACGCTGCGCACTGAGTTTCCTTTTGAGTTGCCCCGCGGTTACGTGGACAGCTCGGGGACGGTGCATCGGTCCGGCGTGATGCGGCTGGCCACCGCTCGCGATGAGCTGATCCCGCTGCGCGACGATCGGGTCCGGGAGAACCCCGCTTTTCTCACCGTGGTGCTGCTGGGCCGGGTGATCACTCGGCTCGGCAGTATCACCGACGTCCACGCGGGAATCATGGAAGACCTGTTCGCCTCGGATCTCGCCTTCCTGCAGGATTTCTACCGGCGGATCAACACGGAGGGGCACACGAAGGCGGCGGTGACCTGCCCGGATTGCCAGCACCGATTCACCGTCGACATCGCCGGTGGGCGCCTGGGGGAATCATGACGTACGCGGCCGATCGGCTGCACGAGGAGGTCGCGTACATCGCCTACCACTTCCACTGGCGACTCGACGACATCCTCGATCTGGAGCACGCCGAGCGTCAGCGGTACCTGACGGAGATCGGGAAGATCAACACTAGAATCAACCAGGGGGGCCGGTGATCTCATGCGGCCATGGCAGCGGACGCGGCAGGCGGATCGACCCGGTGACGCAGTCGAGAGTCCGAGCACCCCGTTCTCGGCGCGGCAACCCGAATGGCCTACCGTGGCGCCGATCCAGCGCATTGTCGGCACGATGCGACCGGTGTCACCGCAACAGGATTTCGCCGATTCGCTGACATCGTGGCGCAACCCGTCGTTTCTCGCCCCGCTCGGCCACCTGGTCTCCGCGGACGCGCCGGCCGGCGTCATTCACCGACTGATCGAACCGGCAGCACCCCCTGCTAGGGGCCCAGGCGACCCCGCACTGGAGTTCGCCGCCGCGCCGGCGCGCCGCCCGATACGCGGCGGCGCCGTCCAGCGGATGCTCGCAACGATCTCGTCCTGGGCGAGCCGGGAGAGCCACCCGTCTCCCGCGCCGGCCGGAGACGCGCCCAGCGGGACGACGCGGGTCGCGCCACTGCCCGTCGCGGCACCGGCCCCCGGCTCTGCTCCCCGGGCCGAGCCGGTCACTCCGGTCCAGCGGTCCGCTCCTGGCGCTGCTCCGGTAGCGCTCCCCCTAGCATCGGGAACCCTCACCCAGGCACCCTCCCCGACCATGCCGGTGCTCGAGCTCCCCGTCCAGTCGGCCACGACGGGGACCGCGGGGCAGCTCCAGTCCAGTCCTGCCGAATCGCACCTCCCCCTCGATCCGCTCGCGGCGGCAGGCAGCGACATGAGCGAAGCACCGACGCTCGGAATGGACGAAGCACCCAGGCACGAGACCGGCATGACCACGTCACCGTCTGTTACCCAGCCCACAGACGGTGGCGTGAGCGGGCCGGCCGACGTCACCAGCCAGGAGCGCCGCGCCATCGCTCCGGCTGTCGAGGCGTCTGGCCGGCCCGCTCCCCTCAACCTCCCCGCGCCGGTGCAGCGAACGGCTGAGGGGGACCGGGGTTCGGCGATGCCCGCTGCGGTGGATGCCGCACCGACGCTCGGAATGGGCGCAGCGCCGTCGGTGACCCAGCCTGCAGGCGGTGGGGAGCGCGGGCCGGCCGAGGTCAGCGGCACCAGTGCTGTCCCCGTGGTCAGGGCCAGCCAGCCGGCTCCCTCTCAGCGGCCCGCGCACCGCCAGGCGCAGGTACAACGAACGGCCAGCGTCGATCCGGGTGCACCCCTCTCCCGTCGGCTCGGGCTCGGCCCCCCGCTGGGCCCCGATGCGGCAGCATCGAGCCACCCGGCAGGCTCGAGCAACCCGGCAAGACCGATGGTGGAGCCACCTCTGGTCGTGCCGCCGGTGCCGACAATGGCGGGACCTGCCGAGACCAGCGAAACTGCTGCCGTCGACGCGATCGCCCCGCTGCTCGGCCAGCCCGGGCCGGTCCCGGTGCAGGGTGACGCCGCAGCAATCGACACCACGTCTGTGCCAGTACCGACGGTCCAGACCGCCCCGGAGGCGAGTCCGGGGGGCGCGGAGCCACCGCTTCCGCTCCTCCCGGTCGCGCGCATCCAGGCCTCTCCGATGTCGTCAGCCGCCGACCCGCCCGCATCACCTGCCGATGCACCGCAGGCCGCAACTACCGAGCGGACCCTGCCCGCGCCGATCGTGCCGGCGCGTCCGGTGCTGGCCCGACTGGTCGGCGACTGGATCCCGCCCCTGCACACCGCATCGGCTCCGACGCACCCGCGAGCGGATCCTCCCGGACGGGCGCAGCAGGGTGTCGCGGCGGGGATCCAACGGACTGTCGCCGAGCCGCGTTTTCCCAGCAGTGCACCCGTCCGGGAGCACGGGGGGTTTCTCAGCAGCGCACCCGCGCGCGACCACCCAGTCGGCAGCATCGAGCAGCTCGCAGTGCCGGGGTTGACCAGCGTTGCGGTAGGTGCACCGCTTCCTCCGGTGGGCTACCTGAACGGAGGGTCCGCTGCACTGCCTGTCCAGGCCATCTCTTCGAGCAGGCACCTGGCACCCGTGGTGCAGGCCGTAGCACCGCAGACGCCCGTGGTGCAGATGCCCGTGGTGCAGACGGCGGAACCGCTCGCCGAACCCACTATCGAACCGGCGCCGGGCACTGCGCCCGGAGCGGTCGGCGGCGAGCCGGAGAGCCCCGGCGCAGCATCGTCGGCTGCCTCGGCCGAGGCGCTCCCCGCAGGCGCTCCAGCCGCCGGCGCCGCGACGGGAGGTGGTCCCGCGGCGGGTGGCCCTGCGGCAGGTGGCCCTGCGGCAGGTGGCAGTCCCGACGAGCTGGTCAAGAAGCTGTTCGATCCCCTGCTGCGCCGACTCAAGACCGAACTGCGGCTCGACCGTGAGCGTCGCGGAATGCTCACCGACCTACGCCATTGAGAACCCTGCGAACCCGAGGAGGAGCCGATGGCCACGGATGACCCGGCGATCAGTGTGTGTTTTGACGTCAAGATCGACGGCGAGAGTCTCGGTACGTTCAATGGTTGCGAGGGACTGGGCTGCGAGGTCATCATCGAGCAGCGTGAGGAGGGCGGGCATAACGGTGCCGTATGGCAACTGCCGACCCGGCTCAAGTACTCCAACATCAAGCTTACCCGGCCGGTCACCGAGCATACTCAGAAAGTGGCCGCCTGGTTCTCCAGCGTCACCACCGGGCTGGGGCAAAAGACCGCGTATATCACCGCGAAGACCCTGGACGGCACCGAGGTCGCCACCTGGGGGCTGATGGACGTCGTCCCGGTGCGCTGGACCGGCCCTGCACTCAATCCTGACTCGCCCAAGGTCGCTACCGAGACGGTGGAGTTCGCCCACCACGGCTTCCTCCCCCCGGTAGGCCAACCGGCTCGAAAGAAGTGACATGACCACACCCACCGTCTTTCAGGCTGCCGGCACAGCTCCGCCTGGGACGCCAGGCGGGGCACCACCGAAATTGGTGCACGCCTATCTGGAGATACTCACGCCTCCGGAGAGCGGCAGTAACGATGCTGCCCCCACGCCGACCGGCAAGCAGATCGATTTTCAGTTCAATCCCAAGGAGCTCACGCTCACCAAGACCGCAAAATGGGACAAGAAGCCGGCGAAGGGGGCGAAGAAGAGCGGCGTGCCGCAGTTTCTCGGTGCCGAGCCGGCGAAACTGTCGGTGGAGATGTTCCTCGACGCCAGCCGGAAGATGGACGACAGCGTGGTCAAGGCGGTCGAGAAGCTGTTTAGCTGCTGCGTGCCCACCGAAAAAAGCCGTCAGAAGCAGAAGGCATCTCCGCCCTGGGTGCGGTTTCAGTGGGGCGCGGTCACCGGCTTCCCGGCGCACATCACAAGCGTCAGCGTAAAGTACACCCTGTTCACCCCGAGCGGCACGCCGGTCCGCGCGGTGTGCACCGTCCAAATGGAGGAGATGGGCGGCGAGACGAGCGGGCAGAACCCTACCTCCGGTGCGCTGGCCGCGCGCTCGGTGCACACCATGGTCGATGGCGACTCCCTGCCCTCGATCGCCTACGCCGAATACGGCGATCCGACGCTGTGGCGGGTGCTGGCCGAGGCGAACGACATCGACGACCCGATGCGACTGCCGGTGGGTCGTCCGCTGCTGGTGCCCGCCATGGAAGAACTGGACGGACCGGCCAGTGCCTAACCAGGGGTTCACCAGTGCGCTGATGGTCGAGGTGGAGGGCACGCCGCTGCAGCCGGAGACCGCGGTAGCGCTGACCTATGCCTACGTGGACGACAGCCGGGTCCTGCCGGACGCGTTCGTGCTGCGGTTCCGTGACCCCGGCCGCAACGTGCTGGAGAAGACCAAAATCAAGATCGGCTCGAAGGTGAGGCTCAAGGCGCAGGCCAGTGACAACCCCAGCCCGGAGCTGCTGCTTTCTGGCGAGGTCACCGCGCTGTCGATGGACATCGACTCCGGCGGCACGATCACCGAGGTGCGCGGCTACGACCATTCGCACCGGCTGTTCCGGGGTCGGCGGGTGACGGCGTACGCGAACATGACGGTCAGCGACGTGGTGCGCAAGGTGGCGCAGCAGGCCGGCCTGCAGGTCGGCGCGGTCGACAACTTCGACGCGCCGCCGGCCGACACCGAGATCAGCCAGGACAACGTCAGTGACTGGGACTTCCTGGTGCGGCTGGCCGATCTGACCGGGGCCGAGCTCGCCGTCGTCGACGGCAAGCTGTCCTTCCAGATGCCCGCCGAGTCCTCGGCCGCCCCTGGTTCGGCCGCGCGCGCCCGGCAGGACCCGCTAGTGCTGGAGGCGGGCCAGAACGTTACCGCGGTGCGTGCCGCAGTGAGCTCGGCCGAGCAGGTCGGGCAGGTCGAGGTGCGCGGCTGGGACTACCTCGCCAAGCAGGCGATCACCGCCAGCGTCCCCGCGAAGACGTCCAGCGCGCAACTTGCCGACGTCACCCCGCAGGGCCTGGCGCAGAACTTCGGCAACGGCACGTTCCTCGCCACCGACGTGCCGCACCGGACCCAGAAGGCCGCGAAGGCTGCGGCCGAGGCGCTGGCGGCGCAGATTGCGGGGGCGTTCGCCGAGGTCGAGGGGGTGGCCAAGGGCAACCCGAAGCTGCGCGCGGGCACCTCGGTGGGCCTGTCCGGGGTCGGCGCCCCGTTCGAGGGCAAGTACACCCTGTCGGCCACCCGGCACCTGTTCAACGAGGACGCCGGCTACACGACGTTGTTCACCGCCAGCGGCCGCCAGGAGCGCTCGCTGTACGGGCTGGCCAACGGGGGTCATGAGCGGGGTGGGCGCCGTGCGGTCTCCGGGCTGGTGTCCGCGCTGGTCACCGATGTCCGGGACCCGGAAAAGCTCGGCCGGGTCAAGGTCAAGTTCCCCTGGCTTGCCGACGACTACGCCAGCGGGTGGGCCCGTACCGTCCAGCTCGGTGCCGGGGCCAAACGGGGTGCGATGGTGCTGCCGGAGGTGAACGACGAGGTGCTCGTCGGTTTTGAGCAGGGTGACTTCGACAGCCCTTACGTGCTCGGCGGGCTCTACAACGGCAAGGACGCGCCCGCCGCCAGTTCCTATGACCTGGTCGACGGCAGCAGCGGCCAGGTCGCCGCGCGCCGGCTGGTCTCCCGCACCGGGCACCGGCTGGAACTGGTGGAGACCGCGGCCGCCGACAACGTCGTCCGGCTGACCACCGGTGATGACAAGTACTGCCTTGAGCTGGACAAGAAGGGCACCAAAGTCACGGTGAAAAGCGACGGAACGGTGCTGATCGAGGGCAACCGGGGTATCACGATCGACGCGAAATCGGGACCTCTGGAGCTCAGGGGCACCAATGTGTCGATCAAGGGCACGGCCGGGGTCAAGGTCGAGGGTGCCACCGTCTCGGTCAACGGCCAGGGCGCCGCCGAGTTCAAGGCGAGTGGTGTCGTCACCGTCCAGGGCTCCCTGGTTAAGATCAACTAGAGGAGGCGGGATGCCACCGGCGGCGCGGGTCGGCGACCCCACCGGCCACCCCGGCGTGATCGGGCCGCCCGGGGTCCCCACCGTGCTCATCGCCGGGATGCCGGCAGCGACCGTCGGGACGCCACACATCTGCTCGATGCCACCCCCGGCCGGGCCGCATCCGCCCGCCCCGATCGTTCCGCCGGGCTGTCCGACCGTGCTCATCGGCGGGCGGCCCGCTGCCCGGATGGGTGACCTGTCCGGCTGCGGCGCGCCGATCGTCATGGGCGCCCCGACTGTGCTGATCGGAGGCTAGACATGGGCGCCAACCAGCAGTTCCTCGGCTCGGGGTGGGCGTTTCCGCCGCGCACCGACGCGACCGGCAGCATCGCGCTGGTCAGCGACGAGCGCGAGGTCGCCGAGAGCATCCGGATCATCCTCGGCACCGCGCCGGGAGAGCGGCCGATGCGTCCGGAGTTCGGCTGCGCGATCCACGACCTGGTGTTCGCCCCGGCCGATGCCACCACCGCCGGGCAGCTCGCCTACCAGGTGCGGCTGGCACTGGAACGGTGGGAGCCGCGGATCGACCTGCAGGACGTGGCGGTGCACTTCGACGTGGCGGACGCCGGCACCCTGCTGATCGACATCAACTACACGCTGCGCGACACCAACGACCCGCGCAACCTGGTCTTCCCGTTCTACGTGATCGGCTCGCACGAGCCTGCCCCGCACGGAGGTGCGTGATGGCGCTGCCCGCCCCGAACCTCGATGACCGCCACTTCCAAGACCTGGTCGACGACGCCAAGCGGCTCGTGCAGCAACGCTGCCCGGAGTGGACCGATCACAACGTCTCCGACCCCGGGGTCACGCTGATCGAGGCGTTCGCGTCCATGGTCGACCAGCTCGGCTATCGCCTGAACCGCGTCCCGGCGCGGCACTACCTGCGCTTCCTGGATCTCATCGGGGTCCGGCTGTACCCGCCGACCGCAGCGCGCGCCGACGTCACGTTCTGGCTCTCCGCGCCGCAGCCCGCCCCGGTCCTGATCCCGGCCGACACGCCGATCTGCACATCCCGGGCCGACAACCCGGACCTGGAGACCGTGGTATTCGGCACCACGCAGGAGCTGACGATCGTGCCCTGTGCGCTGGAGAAGATCATGACCGCGGGCCCGGAGGGCGACCCGGTCGATCAAACCGAGCGGCTGCGGTTCGGTGGGCTGGACCAGTATGTCGAGGGTGAGGAGGGCATCCCCAGCTTCGGCAGCCCGCCGCAGGCCGGCGACAGCCTGCTTATGGGGCTGTCCGTCGCGGTGCCGCGGTGCGCGGTGCTGCTGCGGCTGGACTGCGAGGTCGAGGGGGTCGGGGTCGACCCGGAGGCCCCGCCGCTGGTCTGGGAAGCCTGGGACGGCGACGAGTGGGTGGTCTGCGAGGTCGGCAAGGACGAGACCGGCGGGCTGAACCGCCCCGGCGACATCGTGCTGCACGTACCGGCGGGCCACACCGCCTCGGTGATCAACCGGGAGCAGGCCGGCTGGCTGCGCTGCCGGGTGCTGGTGCCGGTCGAGGGCCAGCCGTTCTACAGCGCCCCGCCCCAGGTGCGGGCCGCCACTGCGGCCACGATCGGTGGGACCATTCCCGCCGTGCATGCCGAGACCATCCGGGACGAGATCATCGGGATCTCCGAGGGTGTGCCGGGGCAGCGGTTCACCACCCAGCACAGCCCGATCGTGCCCGGTGAGCAGCCGCTGCTGCTCGAGGTGGCTGGCGGGGACGGCTGGGAGCCGTGGCAGGCGGTGGAGCACTTTGCCACCTCCGGGCCGTCCGACCGGCACTTCATGATCGATCCGATGGCTGGTGAAGTGGTGTTCGGCCCCGCCGTGCGCGAGTCGGACGGCTCGCTGCGCCAGTACGGCGCGGTGCCGCCCAAGGCAGCACCGCTCCGGTTGCCGGTCTACCGCACCGGCGGCGGGCAGCGCGGCAACGTCGCCCGGGGGCTGCTGAAGGTGCAGCGGGCCCCGGTGCCGTTCGTGACCGCGGTGGAGAACCGCCGCCCGGCCACCGGCGGCGTCGAGGGGGAGGGGGTGGCCAACGCGGCGCTGCGGGGGCCGCTGCTGCTGCGCACTCGGGACCGTGCGGTCACTGCCGAGGACTACGAGATGCTGGCCCGCCAGGCCGCCCCCGAGGTGGCCAGGGTCCGGGCCGTCGTGGCCGGGCCGGACGTCGCGGCGGGTGGGGTGCGGTTGCTGGTGGTCCCCGCGATCGGCGACGACGGCACCGGCCGGCTGCGTTTCGAGGAACTGCTGCCCGCGCCGGGCACGCTGGCCGCGATCGCCCGCTACCTCGACGAGCGGCGCTGCCTTGGAGCCCGGGTGATGGTCGAGCCGCCCTACTACCAGGGCGTCACGGTGGTCGCCCGGCTGACCGCCCGCCCCCGGGCCTCGCTGGACAAGCTGCGCGGGCGGGCCACTGAGGCGCTCTACCGTTACCTCAACCCGATCAGCGGCGGTCCGGAGGGCAGTGGATGGCCGTTCGGCCGCCCGGTGCAGGCCGGTGAGGTGTTCGCGGTGCTGCAGCGCCTGGACGGCGTCGACCTGGTGGAGGACGTCCGGCTCTTCAGCGCCGACCCGGTCACCGGAGATCGGGGCGAGGCGGTCGCCAGGCTCGAGCTCGGTGAGCACGCGCTGATCTTCTCCTATGGCCACCAAGTCCGGGTCACGCCGGTCTGAGCAGGCCGGTCTGAGTAAGGCAGGAAATCTCATGCGAGGACTCATCCCGGAGTTGGACAGCCCGCACCCGATCGGGCTGCGGTTGCCCGCCCTGTATGCCGACAGCGACTTCACTCAGCGGTTCGTCTCCGCCTTCGACGCCGCCCTCGCGCCGATCTTCGTCACGCTGGACTGCCTGCCCGCCTACTTCGATCCGCGGCTCGCGCCGGAGGACTTCCTGGACTGGCTGGCCGGCTGGGTCGGCCTGCTGGTGGACGAGAGCTGGAGCATCGAGCGACGTCGGGAGCTGGTCAGCCGGGCAGTCGAGCTGCACCGCTGGCGGGGCACCCGGCGCGGCCTCGCCGAGCACGTCCGGTTGGTCACCGGGGGTGAGGTCGAGGTCAGCGAGAGTGGGGCGTGTGCCTGGTCGCAACGCCCGCAGACCCCGCTGCCCGGCGCGGACCAGCCCGCCCTGCTGATCCGGGTCCGGGTGCCCGATCCGTCCACCGTGGACCAGCGTCGCCTCGACGCACTGGTCGCCGCGTCGAAGCCGGCCCACCTGCCGCACACCATCGAAGTCCTGCACCTCCCCTGACCACCCGCCCCGCTCGCGCCACGCTGCACGCCATTCGGAGCCAAACCGCAGTTTCTGGCGCTCGAAATCCGCCATTCGGAGCCTCATCGCAGTTTTTTGTGCGCAGAAGCGTCATTCGGAGCCGAATTGCAGTCGCCCATGCTCCGGCGTGGGACGTAAACTTCGGTGGGTGATGGGCTTGCGGCTGGGGGGGATTGAGGTGGGCGGGACGAAGGTCGTCTGCCTGGTCGGGGCGGATCCTGAGCACATCACGGCGCGGGCCAGGATCCCGACCGGCACGCCGACCCAGACCCTGGCCCAGGTGATCGCCTTCTTCCAGCAGCAGGTGGCTGAGGGAGGGCCGCTAGCGGCGATCGGCATCGCCTCGTTCGGGCCGGTGGAGCTGCGCCGGTCGCATCCCCGCTACGGGTTCATCACCACCAGTCCGAAACCGGGCTGGACCGAGGTCGACCTGGTCGGCCCGATCCGGGCCGCGCTGGGCGCGCCGGTGGGGTTCGACACCGACGTCAACGGGGCCGCGCTGGGCGAGGGACGCTGGGGCGTCGCCCGTGGTCTGGACAGCTTCGTCTACCTGACCGTCGGAACCGGTATCGGCGGTGGCGCCGTGCTCGAGGGCCGGATCGCCCGCGGGCTGGTGCACCCCGAGATGGGCCACCTCAGCGTGGCGCGCCAGCCCGGGGACGACTTCCCCGGCATATGCCCGTATCACGCCGACTGCCTGGAGGGCATGGCCAGCGGCCCCGCCATCGCCGCCCGCTGGAGGCGCCCGCCCGAGCAACTCCACGGCGAGGAGCTACGGGTGGCCGTCGAGTGGGAAGTTGCTTACCTGGCGGCCGGGCTACGTGCCATCGTGTACACCCTCGCGCCGCAGCGCATCGTGATCGGGGGCAGCGTGAGCGCCCTGCCGGGATTGTTCCCGCTGGTGCGCGCGCAGCTCGTCAAGTGCCTGGCCGGATACCCGGGCCTGCCCGAGCACACCGCCGACGACTTCATTGTGCCGCCCGCGCTCGGCCCGCTGGCCGGCCCGGCCGGCGCACTTGTCTTGGCGGAGGCAGCCGCTTGACCGCCACCCCGCCATGCGGAGCCGAGTTGCAGTTTCCAGGCGGGCGGGTGCGGGGCGGGCGCGGGTTACCGGGGGGCGTTGATGGTGTCGGGGGGTGGGGCGGGTCTGGGGACGACACGCATCCGGGCGGTCGCTGTGATCGGTGGCTGGTGATCGTCGATGGTGGCCTCGGCCTGATGCTCACCCGGTCTCGTGCTCGCGTAGATCACTACTGGGGTTGCGAAATTGCCGGCGGCGTCCGCGGTGACGGTGATCGGGTTGGAGACATCGGGTATCCGGATGGTCAGGTTGCGTCCGGGCGCGAATCCGGAGCCGGTGAGCGTGGTCGCCCGGCCGGTCTGCACCACTGCGGGGTCGAACTGTAGTTTGGGCTGGAGCCCGTTGCCCTGCAGGGCGAGCAGATGCGGCCCCTTCGGGGCATTGTCGTCGAACCGGAGCACGGCGGTACGCTCACCAATCCCCTGCGGGCTGAACTGCAACGTCACCGCGCAGCTCTGCCCGGGACGCAGGGTCTGCCGGACGCAGCCGTCCTTGGTAATCTTGTAGTCCTCCGGGTGCTGGTCCGGACCCACCCCGGGGGGCAACCCCACGGCATTGATGATCAACGGCGCGGCACCGGTGTTCTGTACCGTGACGTTAGCCGGCGGATTGGTGGACAGCGGCAGCTTGTCGCCGAAGGCCAGCGGCTCGGGGGTGAACGTGACCACCCGTGGGGGCGACACATCGGCAGTGCCGCGCAGCGGCACGACCAGCGGTGACCCGCTGCCGCGGTAGCGCACCTCCAGCCCTGCCTCGTGCGGCCCCGCAGCGCTGGGGCCGAACCGTACCGACACGGGGCAGGACTCGCCCGCGTGCAGGGTACGCCCGAGGCAGTCCTGCGCACTCACACTGAACTCGGCGGCGTTCACCCCGCTGATCGTCATCGACTCCACGACCAGCGGACCGAAACCGACGTGGCGCAGCCTGCTCGACCCGATAGTGAAATCGCCGGGCTCGATGATGAAGAAGTCGAGCGGATCCGGGGTCAGGCTGGGTGCGAACGTGCGCGCGAACACATCCTGGGTATGGCCGTTGCGGTCCTGCGGGATCAGGGTGGCGGCTTTTGACTCGTAGACCACCACTCCGCCGTCACCCGACAGCGCCGGGTTGCCGCTGGCGTCGTCACCCTCGCAGGTCTGGTCTGCGGCGGGTACGGCGGCACAGGTCTGCGCCAGGCTGGGTGAAGCGAGTTCGGCGGGCAGTCTCGGGAGGTTCGCGACCGCCCGCGCTTTGTCCTGAACCAGGTCGCGGACCACGACGTCGCAGTGTGACCCGGCAGCCGGAATCGGGGGTGACGGCTGCGTCGACTCGGGTGGGGTGAGGCTTGGTGACGGGAGGCTGGGCAGCGGGAGGCTGGGCAGTGGGAGGCTGGGAGCCGATGTGAGGCTGGGGGGCGATGTGC
>DASTLT010000019.1:0-3459 GCA_035714625.1 Pseudonocardiaceae bacterium
CGGTCCCGGGCCGAGGGCCGCCCCACCGCCGAGGTGGCCGACCGGATCGCCGAGGAGCGGGTCGCCGCCGCGGCCCACCTGCGCGCCATGGCGCCCGGCACCGGGGCCGTCGGGCGCGCCTGACAGGCCCGGCCGGAGCGCCGTGGCAGACTGCGCGGTAGGACCCTCGGGAGGAGCCGCCGCAGATGGAGGACCACGCAGGCCGGATCACGATCATCGCCTCCTCGACGATGGTCCACCACCGCGTGACGTGCATGATCTGCGGGCGGTCGGTCGACCACCGCGTGGTGTTCATGACCGATGACGCCCGCGTGCTCCACGCCGGCTGCGTCCCCGACCACGTCAAGGTGCCGATCGCGGTGTTGCTGCAGGCCATCAGGCGGCTGGAGCGGATGGTCGAGCGGGCCCGCACCAACGACCGCGACGACCCGCACGAGCCCGACCCGCCCGCGGCCGCTCCCGACCGCTGGCCCTGAGGCGCCTCAGCGCCGGACGCGGTAGCGCAGGTGGGTGACGTCGGTGCCCTAGACCACCGACAGCGGTCCCTCCAGCTCGACCGGCGCACCCTTCACCTGGTCGAAGAAGGGCGTCCCGCCGCCGAGCAGGACGGGGACCAGGTCGACCCAGATCTCGTCGAGCAGGCCCGCCTCCAGGCACTGCCGGGCGATGGTGCCGCCGTTGACCCCGACCACCTTGTCGCCCGCAAGGGCCTTGGCCTGCTCGACCGCGCGCTCGATCCCGTCGGTCACGAAGGTGAAGGGCGCGTCGTCGTGTGGCCAGCCCTCCGGCACGCTGTGGGTGACCACCACCACGGGCACGCCCATCGGGTGGTTGCCGCCCCAGGCATTGGTGGAGTCGAACAGCTTGCGGCCGACGACCAGCGCGCCGGTCATGTCGATGAGGTTGCGGAAGTGCTCCGCGCTGGCCGGGGTCAGCCGCGGGGTCAGCTCCGGATGGGCGGTCGGCACCTCGACCTCGCCGTTGCCGTACCACTTGAACAGGTGCTCGAAGCCCGTCTCGGCCGGGCCGGAGATGTAGCCGTCCAGCGACATGCTCGCCCCGGTGTAGACCTTGGTCATGGCTGCTCCTCGTCGGTCTCGACGCCTCCGGTAGGCCTCGGCCGGCCCGTCAGCGGATGATCGCCGGCTGCTCCTCGGCGGTCCCGCCAGCGGTGGCCAGCAGCTGGTAGCCGCCGGTGACGATTGCGTTGATCAGCAGCGCGAGCCAGATCCACGCGCCCGGCTCGTGCCACTGGACCTGATGGCGGTAGCGGGCGATGGCGCCGAGCTGGAGCAGTCCGTACGCCACCGAGGTGAGCGCCGGCACCCGCGCCCGGCGCAGGTCGCCCTCGCGCAGGACGATCCCGATGCCGACGCGCACCTCGGCCCACGCGCATCGCCGTCGTCAGCCTGCGGGGGCCGCCCTCCGCCGCGTCCATCCGGCCCTCCCTTTGCTCCGCCGCATCCCCGGCCGCAGAGCAATTCATGCAACCAGAGCTGCCCGGGTCAAGGATCGGCAGCCAGAGAGCTCCGGGCGGGCGCAGTAGCATTGGCGGATGCCGTTGGTCGAGATCCTCGATGGCCCGCCCGAGTGGGCCGGTACGGCGCACGAGACCGACGAGGACATGGTCGCCGACGAGATCGGCCTGACCCATCCACGCTGGGGCGGCACCCCACTGGCCAGCTACCGGGCGCTGTACGCCTACCGGAAGGTGGAGGTGGTCGGTGACCGCCACCGCTACCGCTACGTGGGGCCCTTTGGGGCTCGACCCCGCCGTCTCTACGACGGGGTGGAGGACTTGACCGGCTGGGACGTGCTGGTGGTGCAGCAGGAACTGCACTCCCACGACCCGCGCAAGTTGTGGGGCAGCCCGGTCCGGGTGTACGCGGCCCCGCCCGGCACGCCCCGCCCGAACCCGGCCCGTGCGCCCGAGGAGCAGGGCTGGCAGGAGCTGGACCAAGGCGGCTGGCTGCGTCGCCCCCGAGCGCCCGGCACGGGCGCCTTCTTCCAGGCGCGGCTGGCCCGCCAGATGGCCCAGGGGAACCCGTGGGTGGTCGAGCACTGGCGGCGGCTGGCCGACCGGCGGGGTGCGGCCAAGGACGCCGAGGTCGATCGGATCGAGCGCGAGCAGTCGCGGATGCTTGCTGTGGCCAGGGCGGCCAGCGAGCTGCGGCGGCTGCGACCCGAGGTGGTAGTCTCCTGGACCAGCGACCCGCCGTTCCCCGCCAGGACGACCTACATCCCGATGATCGGCGCGGACCTGGCCACCATCGGTGGCCTCGGCCACCGGGAATGGATGGCGCTGCAGGACCGCGTGCTGCTGGTGGTGCACCCGGACCTCGAGTTGGACGACGAGAACGGCCCGCTGTACGGCTTCGCCAAGCTGTACAGCGCCCCGCCGGCCACACCCCCACCGGACCCGGCGGTCGCGCCCGCGCAGCAGGGCTGGGCGGAGCTGGCGGAGGGCGACTTCCTGCTGCCGTGGCTGCTGCACATCACTAGGTACGAGCTCTAGGCCCGGGATCGATCCGCGACCGCCAGGCGCCCCTGTGGACGGGGTCCTTGCATCGCTCGAACACACGTTCTAGGGTGACCGAGTGCAGACCTTCAGCGACCTGCGGGGCCAGCGCCGGCCGACCACCGACCTGCCCCTGTTCGACGCGCCCGCCACGGTGCGCACCTTCGACGCGCCCGAGTTCCGCGGCATCACCTTCTACGAGGTCGAGGCCAAGTCCATCCTCAACCACGTCCCGGCCGCCAGCCGGATGCCGTTCGAGTGGACCATCAATGTGTACCGGGGCTGCAGCCATTCCTGCCAATACTGCGCCGCCGGCGATACTCCAATCTTGATGGCTGATGGGCATACAAAGCCGCTCGAGGAGGTACGGGTCGGGGACGCTCTCTACGGGACCGTCTTCGATGGCAAATACCGGAGGTACGTGATCACGGACGTGCTCGACCATTGGTCGACGGTCAAACCCGCGTACCGGGTCACCCTTGAGGACGGGACCGAGTTGGTGACCAGCGGCGACCACCGGTTCCTCAGTGACCGTGGCTGGAAGTATGTGATCGGGTGCGAGCAGGGAAGGGGCCGACGGCCGCACCTGACGGTGAACAACAAGCTACTTGGCACGGGGAGGTTCGCGGCGCCGCCGGAGGGTGGGTCAGATTATCGGCGCGGCTACCTCTGCGGGATGATTCGAGGCGACGGGCACCTAAGCTCCTACGCCTACGTACGTCCCAGTCGACCCGGAACCAGCATCCACCAGTTCCGCTTGGCACTGGTCGACATCGAAGCGCTGCAACGAGTTCGCGCCTACTTAGCAGAGCTGGACGTGGCCACGACCGAATTCGTCTTCCAGGCGGTGGTCGGCGCCCGCAAGCAGCTCAGCGCGATACGAACCAGCACGCGTCGGAGCATCGAAGCGATTCAAAAATTCATCTCCTGGCCGCATACCA
>DASTLT010000020.1:0-16555 GCA_035714625.1 Pseudonocardiaceae bacterium
CCACGACATCAACCTGCGCCAATTCGCCCGCCGCGGGGTCCACCTGTACGGGAAGCTGGCGTCGGTGACCGGCTCGAGCGTGTGTTTCAGCGACGATCTGGGCGCCCGGCTGGCCTTCGCCGACTCACGGTTCGACGAGCAGTTCCGGCCGAGGTTCGACGCCTACATCAAGGCGGCCGGGATCGACGCCCCACCCGACCACCGCCCGCCCTACGACGACTTCACCCCGCCCACGACCAGCCGGCTCGATCTCGACGCGGCGGGCGTCGGCGCCGTCGTCTGGGCAACCGGTTACCGGCTGGACTTCGGCTGGGTCGAGCTGCCCGTGCTCGACGAATGGGGATATCCCCGGCATGCCAGGGGCGTCACCACGTACCCCGGGCTTTACGTCGTCGGCCTGCCCTGGCTGCACACCGATGCCTCCGCGGCACTGGCCGGGGTCGGTGCCGACGCCGCGCACCTCGTCGAGCACCTCACCGCCCGCTGAGCAGACGCTCACCCGCCTGGTCGTCGTAGCAGGAGAAGAACTCGTGCAGGTCGGTGAGCATCTGCTCGAACGACTCGGCCGCGAACAGCACCGGCTGGTAGTGCGTGATGTCGTAGTCCTGAGTGGCCATGGCGGGCAGGTCCCACGGCCGGATCTGCGCCTCGCGGAACGTCTCGATCTCACCGTACGACGACAGCAGGCCGGCCCCGTAGGCCTTGAGTGCGCCATCCTCGTACAGCACACCGAACTCGAGGGTGAACCAGAAGACCCGGCTGAAGACGTCGAGCGCGGCGTCGGTGGTGGCTCGCAGCGACGCCTGCCCGGCCACCTCGTACAGCTCGGCGAACACCGGGCTGGCCAGCGTGTTGGCGTGCCCGATGATCTCGTGGATGATGTCCGGCTCCGGGGTGTAGAACGGCACCGAGTGATGGCGGGTGTACTGCGTGGACAGGAACGTCCGCGCGGCGAGGGACCCGTAGAAGATCCGGGGTGGCACCAGGCCGGGCACCGGGTTGATGTGGAAGCCGGTGAGGGCATGCACCCGCTCGTCAACCTCCCGAAGCTGGGGAACGCGCTGGGTGGGAAGGACGAGCCGGGCGGCGCCGGCGAGGTACTCGCGGCAGGCGTGCTGGCGGTGCTTGCCGGCCAGCTCGGTGGACACGATCCGCCAGACCTCGTCCTCCTCAACGGTGTAGGTGACATCCGGGATCGGCTCGCCGCGGCGGTAGGCGGCGCCGACCTCGGCAATCCGGGCCCGCCGCGCGCGGTATGCCGGGTCGCTGAAGCCGGGGTGGTCCTCGGGGAGCTTGAACTCGGGGGGTGCGATGGGGGTAGCCATGGGACGAGTCTGCGCGGGGAGTAATGATCTTACTATGCTCTCGCTTGAATGCCGGACGGATATCCGGTGGGTAAGCTGCTCAGGCGATGTCCGTCTCACCTCGTCCCCTCGATGACGTCGATCGTCGGATGCTGAGCATCCTGGTCGACGAGGGCCGCATCTCGGTGAACGAGCTGGCCACCCGGGCCGGGATCTCCCGGGCCACCGCCTACACCCGCTACGACCGGCTGGTCGCCGACGGTGTCCTCAGCCGCTTCCGGGCGGATGTCGATCCGCACGCCCTCGGGCTCGACGTCGCAGCCATGATCCTGATCAACGTCGAGCAGGGCTCGTGGCCGACGACCCGGGACAAGGTCAGCCGGCTTCCTGGGGTCGAGTACGTCGCAATGACCAGCGGCGGGTTCGACTTCGTGCTACTGGTCCGGGTGCCCGACATCGCGGCGCTGCGCGACGTCGTGCTCTACCGGTTGCAGGGCATGCCCGAGGTGCGCTCCACCCAGACGATCTTCGTCCTGGACGAGGAGCGTCATCCCATCGGGTCGGCACACCACCTCGCGCCGGCCATCCCCGAAGCATCCACGCAGCGCCGGACGCGCCGCTCTACCACGTCGTGACGTCCTTGACGACGAGAAGTGAGGCCGCCAACGACCGCTCTCGTCGGACCCTGGAGGGCCTGCCAGCCAATCCTCAGGTGCTTCGCCCCCACGACCGCGGTCCCGGTCGCTGGCCCGCGATGCGCACGACCCTCGCATCGGCGGGAGTGTCGAGAAGCACCTCCCTCACTCGCATCGTTCGGTACTTCCGCAGCAGCCTGCCGATGGCTTCGCCGTCCAGGTCCGTGGTGGCAACCAGAGCTGCTACCACCTCACGCCGGGTGGTGCGTTCCCCGGCCTCGACTGCCCGCTCCATCAGGGCGTCAAGGCGAGCGTCAACTGGGATCGGCCAACGAACGCCGATCTGCTTGTCCTTGGCCGTGCGAACCAATTCGCCCAGCTCAAAGGCGTGTCCGTCGACCATGTGGCCTCACCATCGGCTAAGATAAACATATGTTTGACATAGCTATATTACGGCGGTTGCAGCGCCCGTGGGGGTGGCGCACGTGACGGGTCGTACGTTGCTCAGCGCAACCGCCCGCCGGTCACGGGGGGTCTACTACACACCTGGCGACCTCGCGGCCTGGATGACCAGCTGGAGCATCACCCCACACACCCAGCGCGTGCTGGAACCCAGCTTCGGCGACGGCTCCTTCCTTCGCGGGCTCCGAGATGCCAAGACCTCCGGTGCAGATGACATCGCCGTTCTCGGCATAGAAATAGATGAAGCAACCCGGCGTAGCGCGATCACCGACGGGTTGATCGGCGACAGCGACTCCATCTGTGCGGACTTCCTCGAAGTTGAACCGACCCCGGTCGACGCCGTTATTGGTAACCCCCCCTTTGTCCGACTCAGACATCTTACGAAGAGACAGTCGACAGCTGCATTGGATCGCGCACGGGAGGCACTTGGCCGCGACATGGAACCATCCGGAAGCCTCTGGATGCCGTTCCTCCTGCATTCGACGAAGTTCTTGACTGCGGGCGGTCGGGTCGCACTGGTGCTCCCATTCGAGATCACCCATGTGCGCTACGCGCGCGGTCTCTGGACCTGGCTCGGACAGCGCTTCGGGTCGATACGCCTCGTTCGCCTTCATGAGCGGGTGTTTGACAACATTCTACAGGACGTCGTCCTACTGCTTTGCGCGGATTACGGGTGCGAGACGTCCGACATTGAGTTCGCAGCATATTACACCCTCGATGACTTCTTCGAGGGCAGGCATGTTACCGAAGAGAAGATATCGATCATAGCAGCTGACAGCGGAAGTAAACCATTTACGAAAGCGCTGCTCACCGAAGAACTACGCAACCTGGTATATGGAGAGCTACCTGAAATTCTCGTACCGCTCGCCGAGCTGGCTACCTTCAGCATCGGTTATGTCAGTGGCGACAAAGACTTCTTCCATCCCGCACCGGAAATAATCGAGAGGTTCGGACTGCACGAGTCCGAGAACTTAATTCGAAGCATTACCCGAACAAGGGATCTTCAAAACTCAGGTTTGTACACCAGCGACCTACTGCAGCGGGGACACGACACACGGCTCTTCTTACTAGCAAAAGAAGCAATCCCATCTCCGGGTGAAGCCACGTATATCGCGGCTGGCCGGAAGGCTGGTGTTGCAGATAAGTACAAGTGCCGGGTTCGCTCACCCTGGTGGTCAGTGCCCGGCGTGATGTACCCGGATCTGATACTTTCCGTCTTCAGCTCGACACCCCGACTGGTCCTGAACGACGGTGCACTGGCTGCCTCTAATAGCTTGCTTTGTGGGCGTCTCACTCCCGGTGTGGACGGTAGCAGTGTCATCGCTGCCTGGTACACCTCGCTCACATTGCTCGAGTGTGAAACCAATGTCCATGCCTTGGGTGGCGGAGTAATGGTACTGATTCCTGGTGAGGTAGCACGAATAAGAGTACCTCGCCTATCTTGTAACACACAGACGAATTATCTGTACGAGCTGGATTCCACACTCAGGGCTAAAGGCCTGCTAGACGCCTACCGGCTGGGTGACCACCGAGTCTTGCAGCAAGGTCTGAACTTGTCGAGTCAGCAGGTCGAGTTGATCCGTGAAGGCGTCACTACGCTGGCGCGGTGGCGCGAGAAACCCAAGTAGTCTCTATATCTATGTGAAGTATTCGACGAAGAGATGACGCCGCTGGAAGGTGTCGATAATTCGATCAATGAACGTAGCAATCGCAAGGTCGGAATCTGGTACCGCGGCCGCAACCAGATCGTCCCGGACGGCAGGAGGATTCTGGGCAAAGTCTATGACCAGGTAGGAAAACTGGTCGTAGATACCGCGGATCGATTTGTATTCCTGGCCAGCTCGACCAGTGATTGCTGCGTACATCCGCGCATAACGCCCATGGTCAATGAATTCCTTTTGGCGGCCATCCTTTATTGCTCTCAAGGGCATCAGGTAAATGTAACCAATGGTCGACATCGGGAAGCGGTCCTGGAGACTGATACACTCACCAATAATTCCTTCATAGTAGTTGAGAGCATTTTTGCCAATAGAGCTCATCTGACTGCGTACGCCGATCATCATGAGCGGACCATTCTCCGGATCGATAATCGAGACGTCCACATCCTTTGGTTTGTGCGAACCGAGGATCTTGGCCTCAAAAACGACCTTAATACCTCTCCTCCTCGCATCCGCTGTGAGGCGGGCAGAGAGTTCGGTGCCCAGGTAGTCGTGTAGCTGCTTGATGAAGGCTTGCCCCCGAACAGCGGCAACCGGATCGTTGAGGTAAATCCGGTGCATCTCGACTAAACAGTCGTCAAGTGTCGTCATGACTCTCCAGTTTCACTCGGCCTCTCCATGCAACAGGTGATCGTCGCAGAATCGCTTGCTGGTAAGGCCACCCGGGGTCCCCGGCGCCAGGGTCTTGGCGGCCACCCCGCCCGTCAGTGGTGGAGCAGCAAGGTGGGCCTGGATCGACCACAGTAGTGGCCCGGCTCGCGAGTTACGCAATCGACGACTCAGGACTCAGACCGCTGGACCTTCCGTCCTCAAGTGATTCAGTGGCAGGGGGCGTCGAGTAGCCGACTACTCATCTCCACCGGAGCCTACGTGCCGATGCGCTCAATCACCTCGTTCATGGTCTCCTGCGCAGCGTCATGGTACATCGTCAGCCGGCGTAGCCGTATCCCTCGCGGGGTCGCTCTGCTTCGGCAGCCAGGAGGGTTACGGCCACCTGCTGATCACCGGTCTGGGCTACCCAGTGTCCTGGTTCGACTTGCCCAGGGAGGGAGACACGCAACTTCTCACGCAGCGCGGCTTGCTCGCCAGGAGCCGGGACACCTCGGGGTTGCTGCTCGTCACCAGTGCGCACTGGCGGTGCCGGTGGCTCGACGACCAGCGAGACGCTGACCGTCACCGTGGCACAGACTCGGCTCGCCCGGAACAGCGCACCGAAGCTCGCCCGGAATTCCGCCATACCGCGAGTATGTGAGCGGACCAGGGCCTGAAGCAAGCGGTATGGGTACGGGCGCTGGCACCGTCTTCCTGGCCACCCATGCCGGGATCACCGGGCGCTCGCTGGAGATGATCGAGACCGCGTCAATCTCCCAGTCCACGAGCCTGGTCGTTCTCACCCAGAATCACCATATCAGCGGCGAGGTCACGGGCTGAGTCCAGGGTGTCAGGATGACTGGGGCCTAGGACCCGATGGCGGCGGGCGAGGATGTCTTCGCCGAGCTGGCGGGCCAGCTCGTGCTGTCCCAGTCCCCATAAGCAGGCAGCGAGATTGCTGGCCGAGCGCAGGGTGTGGGGGTGATCGTCACCCAGGATGCGGCGGCGTCGGATAAGAATGTCCTCGGCAAGGTCGCGAGCCTGCTCGTAACGCCCCAGCTGCCGCAGGATGATGGCGAGGTTGTGGGCCGAGGCCAGGGTGTGAAGGTGATCGTCACCAAGAACCCGGCGAAGGCGGGTCAAGGTATCCTCGGCGAGCTGGCGAGCCTGCTCGTGCCGCCCCAACTCCCGCAGACAAGCAGCGAGGTTGTGAGTCGAAAGCAGGGTCAGCGGGTGATCGTCACCAAGAACCCGACGACGACGGGTCAAGGTATCCTCGGCGAGCTGGCGAGCCTGCTCGTAGCGACCCAGTTCCTGCAGATCGAAGGCGAGGTTGTGAGCTGAGGTCAGGGTGTTCGGGTGGTCGTCGCCCAGGACCCGGCGGCAGCGGATCAGGGTGTCCTCATCGAGCTGACGGGCCTGCTCGTAGCGCCCCAGATCCCGCAGGTCACTGGCGAGATTGTTCGCCGAACCCAGGGAGTGGGGATGATCTCCGCCTAGGACCCGGCGGTGGCGGATCAGGGTGTCCTCATCGAGCTGACGGGCCTGCTCGGGCTGGCCTAAGTCTCGCAGGTAGAAGGCCAAGTTGTTGGCTGAAGTTAGCGTGTTGGGATGGTCATGACCCAAGACGCGACGACGGCGGATCAGGGTGTCCTCGCCGAGCTGGCGGGCCTGATCGGACTGCCCCAGCGTCCCCAGGTTGAGGGCGAGATTGTTGGCCGATTCCAGGGTGTCGGGGTGATCCTCACCCAGCCGGGTGCGGCGCAGCTCCAAGGCTCGTTCGTACAGGGGCCGGGCCGGGGCGGGTTCCCCCCGAGTGTGTAGATACTCGGCGGCGTGGTCGAGCAGCCAGGCAACCTCCTGCTCGACCCCCTCGAGCCTGCGCTGGGCGTCGGTGGCAACCAGAACGTGCGGCAAGAGTTTACGCCAGATCGACCACGCCGATGGGTTATCCCACGGGTCGTCGCCCGGGACTGCGGCCCGCAGCAGTCGGACCGCCAGGGTGGGTAGGCCCTGGGACGGGCCGGGCTGGGGTGGAGTTCGCAGGATCGCGGCAAGCAACCGGTGCAGGGACAGGCCGGCGGGCCCGACGCGGGCCAGCCCACGCTGGCCCAGCAACCGGGTCAGCTCAGCGAACATCAACGGATCCCCGGCTGCAGTGGCGAGGGGATCGGGCAGGTAAGCCGGGTAGGTGGTGAACAGGGTCAGCGGTATGGCCTCGGGGGCCAGGTAGGCGGCTAGAGTGAGCAACTGCAGCGCGGCCGGGGACTGGGTGGCCAGCCGGTCACAGGCAATCCGGGTGCTGGCCGCCAGGGACACCGGATAGGTCGCGGGGGTGCCCTGTGCCAGCAGCTCCCCCGCCCGCTCAGCCAGCAACCGGAGGTAGTCCTCCACGGGGGTGCCGGTATCGGCCAGGTGCGCCCCCGCTTGGGCCAAGGCCAGTGGCAGATCACCCAAGGCCTGCGCAATTTGCCCGGCCTGTCCATCGGTCAGAGCTGGAACGCGACGACGGAGCAGGGTAATCGACTCATCCCGATCCAACACATCCACTCTCACCGGAGTGGCCAGCTCGTGCCAGGCGGGGTTACGGGAAGTGATCATCGTATGCCCAGCGCCACTGACCAGATACGCGGCGAGCGCAGCAGGGTCCTCGGCATTGTCATAGACCAGCAACCAACGATCCCGCTCCCGCAATGCTCCCCTCAGCCGGACCACCGCCGCGTCAGCGGGATCCGTGGCCTGAGCCAGACCCAGGCTGCAGGCCAACTGTGCCAGCCGGTCGGGAACCAGTGTGGGCTCCTCGGATGGCACCCACCACACCAGGTCGTAGTCGCCCGCACACCGGTAGGCATATTCGATCGCCAGCGCCGTCTTGCCGATCCCACCCATCCCATGCAACGCCTGTACCACGGTCACCTCACCGGAACGCAAAGACGCCCGCAGCCCCTCCAACACGTCCTCACGACCGACGAAGATGGCATTGCGGGCCGGCACATTCCACACCCACTCCCGGCGGGGCAGCTCCACCAATGCCTGAAACAGCGCCTCGCTGAGCCCTTCCGGACTCGTCACCGTCGCAATAGTCAGCCCGGACTCCGCCAACCGAGCCCGAAACGCCGCCTGCCGCTCACCATGCGGAGAATCGACAGACAACTCCCGCTGCCCGGCGGTGTCTTCGTCGAGCAGAAACACCAGCCGGGGCAGCTGCGCCTGCGTCGCTTCCTCGAACTCCAGTTCGGTGTAGGACACTTCCGGGCGATCGGCCACCGGTGAGCCGTATCGAAACCCCACAATCGCCACATACACATCGGCCCCACGTACCGCCTCCCGGCACACGTGCGCCGGGGTCTGGTCACGAGCGGTGAAGTACGCCATGTCCGCCACCGCATCCCCCGCCCGGGACACCGCCGCCTCCGCCGCCGCCACGAACGACCGGCCCGCCGGCCACCGACGCAGCTCCGAGGTATGACTCAAAAACACCCGCCGTGGCACTGCCATGACAACAGCATCCCAGCGGCAGCAACCCCCCACAGCCCAAAGATTCGCGTTGGCCCCAGCGTCGCTCGACGGCCTGGACAGCCCGTCGGTCACCGCCGGAATGCTGGACGCCGTCGACAACCTCGCCGACGCTGAATCGGGTACGGTCCCTCGCGATCCCGTGCCGGTAGGCCGACTTCAAGGAGCCGAGGATGGCGAGTCCCGCACACGGCGACATGGACGCCGCAGCCGCTAAATCGGCGCTGGTCGGCCAGGTCGTGGACTTCGTTCAGTGGGTCGGGGATGGCCGCAAGCTCACTCAGAAGGGAGCGAGCACCCTGGCCGACGCCCGGGTGCTCGTCGACCGGTTGGGCACCGGGGACCGGATCGATCCCGTGATCGGCGATCGGGTGTTCAAGACCAAGTCGAGTGTGGAGCTGCTCGGGCTGACCCTGATCGTGGAGTGGTCCAAGGCCGCGCGGTTGGTGCGGGTGGTGCGGGGGCGGCTGGTGCCGGTCAAGAAGTCCACCGCGCTGCTCGAGCGCCCGGCGAAGCTGTGGATGGCGCTGTTCGAGGTGTTCGGTCGGCTGGGCACCGCGTTCCTGCCCTGGGGGTGGGGATGAGCTGTGCGAGCTCGCGTGGCACACCGTGACCGCGCGCTACCTGCTCGATGAGGCCACCGCGCAGCAGCTGGAGACCGCGCGCCGGATGAACGACCGCGACGTCGGGTTCACGCTCGCGACGCTGGCCCGGCTGGGAGCGGTCACGGTGACCGAGGACTCCGCCGAGCTCACGGTGGTCGGGCGAGCCGGGATCCGTCGGCTGCGGGGAGAGCCGGAGCCCGGTGACCCGGTCCACCCGATCACCGTCACGCTGGGCGAGGTCGCCGATTCCCCGGTGTGGCGGCGGCTGCTGATCCCGGCCGCGATGTCGCTGCGGCAGCTCCACGACGTGCTCCAGGTCGCGATGGGCTGGCAGGACAGCCACCTGCACTGCTTCACCGACGGGCAACACACCTGGGGCGTTCCCGATCTGGAACTCGCGTTCATCGACGAGCGCTCGGTGCGGTTCGGTGACCTGGACCTTGGTAACGGCGGCCGGCAATACACCTACGACTTCGGCGACGACTGGGAGCACTACATCGTCGTCGAATCGGTCCGTGCGGCCACGGAGGGCGAGCGTTACCCCCGATGCATCGACGGCGGTGGCGCCTGCCCGCCGGAGGACTGCGGCGGGCCGCCGGGCTATGAACATCTCCGGGAGGTCCTGGCCGACCCGGGTGATGAGGAGCACGACGAGATGCTGACCTGGCTTGGCCTCGACCGCGCCGACGAGTTCGATCCGGCCGCGTTCGACATCGAGGCGGTGAACCGCAGGCTCGCTGCAGTCGGCTCACCATGATGACGGCGACCGGGTCGGCGTACGCGGACGGGCCCGAGGTGTGGCGCACACACGCTGGCGTCGAGTGGTCGTACTGGGATCTGTGGTTCGCGCTGCTGTGCGTGCGCGACCACGGCGGCGACTGGGACGGCCTCGACGCAGCCATCACGGAACTCCGCCGGTTCGACGGTGAAGCGAAGTGGAGCCATCCGCTGGACCTGCGCCAGCGTCTGGATATGGCCGGGCTCAGCGCCGGTGAGCTGCTCGCGGACGCGGTCAGGGAGAAGGGGTTGATCACCCGCGCCCGGGTCAAGGTGCTCAAACGGTCGATGGCACGCCGACGACGCTATCGTGCGTGGGTGGCGCGCGACTCGGTCCTCCGTTGTTTCGCCCCCCGAAAGCGGCGATCACCTCAGAGCCTGTTCCTGAACCTATTTGGTGAGGCGTCGGTTGGTGATGCGGATCATGCTCCAGCGGACCATAGCTTCGTGGTGGGCGGGCAGGCGTTCGTAGTCGCGGACGCAGCGGCGGTGGCGGGCGATCCAGGCTAGGGTGCGTTCGACGACCCAGCGTCGGGGCAGGACGACGAAGCCGGTCATGTCATCGGTGCGTTTTGACGATCCGCAGTGTGATGTGGAGGCTGGTGCGTGCCCAGTCGACGAGTTTGCCGGCGTAGCCGCCGTCGGCCCAGATCAGCCGGATCCGCCGAAAGGAGCGGGTGAGCTGGGCCAGCAGCGGCCGGGCGCCGTCGCGGTCTTGAACCGAGGCGGTGGTGACCAGGACACACCACAGCAGCCCGAGGGTGTCCACGGCGATGTGGCGTTTGCGTCCGTTGATCTTCTTTCCGGTGTCGTAGCCCCGGCTGGCAGCTCCCACGGTCTCGGCCGCCTTCACCGAGGCGGAATCAATGATCGCCGCCGATGGTGCGGCCGTGCGGCCTTCGGTCAGCCGGACGCGATCACGCAGACCATCCAGCACGTCCTGGTCCACCCCCGCCGCCGCCCAGGCGGCGAAGTAGTTGTACACCGTGGACCACGGCGGGAAGTCCGCCGGCAGCGCCCGCCACTTGATCCCGTTGTCGACCACGTAGAAGATCGCATCGACGATCTGGCGTCGGCAGTGCACCTCATGCCGGCCGCCTTTGCCCCGCAGCCACGCCGGGTCCGGCAGCAACGGATCGATCACCGCCCACTGGGCATCGGTGGTGTCCGAGGGGTATCGACGACCTCGCACGACACCACTTACCTGGTGACACGGCGCCAGACGGCAACAGGACTGATCCCCAGCAACGGCATCCACGGGCTCGGTGCGGCACGATAGCAACGGAACTCCTGGTCAGACGGCGCTTCGACACCGCTCGCTCTACCAGGAGTTCCTCCATGACCAGCGCAGACACGCCCACCACACGACCAGTTCAGAACACCGGCGCTGCCCCTGCGGTGTCTGATACCTCGCCAGGACACCACCAGATAGGTGATCCTGGCTCGGCGCTGGCTCGTCGAACCCATCCTGATCACCCGCCGCCGCTGCGTCCGCGACTACCAACGCCTGACCGACCACCACCAAGCCACAGGTCCGGCTCGAGCATGATCCGCATCACCAGCCGACGCCTCACCAAATAGGTTCAGGAACAGGCTCTGAGAGCCATGTTGATTCTTCAGCCATACGCCGTCGCTGGCGAGACAATGCCTGTGCTACGGGAAAGCGAGGTCCACAACGAGGGCTATAAGGTGGATAACGTCAAAGGCCGGATCGCGCTGGACGTCGAATGGAATGCCAAGGACGGAAACCTTGATCGTGACATCGGTGCTTATCGTGCACTTTACGATGCCGGCCTGATGGGGCAGTTCTCATCACCCGAACACAAGACGACCTCCGGGCACTCGCAGTGCGCCTTGCCCGGACGGCTGGGTTGCCGGAGGACGAAGCCCGCAAGCGGCTCCAGACAACCACGACGACCAATCTTCCCAAGCTTATTCCTCGCATGACACGTGGCGACGCGGGCGGGTGCCCGATACTCGCGATCGCGATCACCTCCCGCTGCTGGCTCGACGACTGAGCGGCGCGTCGCTCTTCCCAAGCCGGCATCACCAGGGTAAGATCCGTTGTGTTCGACTAGATCTTTAACGTTCTATTGAATGATTCTTCAGGAGGTCAGCGGGTGAGCGGTGGGGTGAGGGTCGCCAGTGGTCCAGGACAGATAAGTGGTCGCCGGCCTGGTCGGTTGCAGGTTGCGCCGCCCCTTCGGGTGGATGAGGAGCCCATCGCCATGGCTCCGCTGCCGCAGGTCGCGGGAGGCTGGTCCACGATCTATGCCGACCCTCCGTGGAGGTTCACCAACCGCACCGGGAAGGTCGCACCCGAGCATCGTCGTCTTGATCGTTATGACACGATGACATTGGATGAGATCTGCTCACTACCTGTAGTGGAGGTGATGGGGTCGAATGCGCATCTCTACCTATGGGTGCCCAACGCACTGCTGCCCGAGGGCTTGCGGGTGATGGGCTCATGGGGGTTCCGGTATGTGTCGAATCTGGTGTGGGCGAAACGGCGGAAAGACGGCGGTCCGGATGGTCGCGGAGTCGGGTTCTACTTCCGGAACGTGACCGAGCTGATCCTGTTCGGTGTGCGCGGCTCAATGCGCACTCTGGAGGCAGGACGCCGCCAGGTGAACATGATCGAAACCCGCAAGCGCGAGCATTCCCGAAAGCCAGATGAGGCATACGATGTGATCGAGGCGTGCTCGCCGGGGCCATATCTTGAGCTCTTCGCCCGCTACCCGCGCCCGGGCTGGGCGGTCTGGGGCTCGGAGGCAGCTCCCGAGGTGCAGCCGCGGGGGCGGCAGTACCCGGCTTATCAGTAGCCCGGGGTCTCACCGTCGGCCGCCGTGGGGCCGGCCCGCCGAAACTGAGCCCGTCTCAACCTGGCGTTCACGGGAGGGTGGTGCCAAGATCTCGGAGCATGGGAAAGGTACCGGACCTGCGGCGAGGGCAACGGCTCCCCGACGCCGAACGCGCGAAGCTGGGTCGCCAACTGGTGAAGCGGTACGAGGCTGGGCTTAGCGTGCGCGAGATCTGTGCTGAGACGGGTTACAGCATCGGCCGCGTGCGTCGGCTCCTCCAAGAGGGTGGCGTGGAGTTCCGACCACGCGGGGGTGCCCAAGCGCGATCGAAGTGACGGCGTCCCCTGCTCGCGGGACCGAGTCGGCGTACCTCAGCCCTGCTGGGCCAGGCACCGAGCGAGGATCATGAAAGGTCGGCCAAAACCCCGGCAGGCCGTACCGCCGCTCGGCACACGTGCGCAGGGGCCTGGTCACGAGCGGCGGCCGCTGAGTCGGCGCTGGTTGGTCAGGTCGTCGACTTCGTTCAGTGGGTCGGGGACGGCCGCAAGCTCACCCAGAAGGGAGCGATCACCCTGGCCGACGCCCGGGTGCTCGTCGACCGGTTTGGGCACCGGGGACCGGATCGATCCCGCGATCGGCGACCGGGTGTACAAGACCAAGTCGAGCGTGGAACTGCTCGGGCTGACCCTGGTCGTGGAGTGGGCCAAGGCAGCGCGGTTGGTGCGGGTCGTCGGATAGGTGCTGACCCCGCCCAGGTCGGTACGCCGCTTGACCGACCGGACGAAGAAGAGTGCGGGAACGGTGAGGACGACAGCCTGTGAGCTACGGATATGCTTCGTGGAGACGAGGGGAATCGAACCCCTAACCCCCGCCTTGCAAAGGCGGTGCTCTGCCAATTGAGCTACGTCCCCTCGGGGCCCGGGCGCGGTGGGCAGCGCCGCGTCCAAGCGTGGGTACGGGTGGTGCAGGTGTGCTCAGGTGGTGAAGGTGGTGGCCTCGCGCCAGAGGTCGGCCTCGGCGCGGGCGGAGCGTTGCCGGCGCACCAGGACCAGGGCGGCCAGGCCGACGAGCACAAGCGGGATGATCTTCTTCAAGGGGGATCGCCTCCTGCGCAAAGGGTGCTATCGCGTGGGCCTAGCTGGACTTGAACCAGCGACCTCATCCTTATCAGGGATGCGCTCTAACCGACTGAGCTATAGGCCCCTCTTGGCGACCCGAGCGAGGTTACCGCACGCCGCGACCAACGCCCAAACCGCTTGATCATACCAGTCAGTCACGCTCCGAGAGGGTGACCTCGATACCGCCTGCAAGGTCGGCCGAAGCGTTGTAGATGAACGCCCCGACCGTGCACATCGCCGTGATCAGCACGATGTTCACCAGCCCGATCAGGGCCGCCACGCCGAACACACCCCCGGCGCTGATCAGCTCCTGACCACCTCCTCGATCGCTTACCGAGGTGAGGTCGGAGTAAGTGCCGTTGAGCTGGTCCCACACGCCCATGCCGGCGAGCACGCTGTAGAGCAGCCCGACCGCGAGCATCCAGGCGAGGAACCCCGCGACCGACAGCACCAAGGAGACTTTGAGCACCGACCACGGCTCGAGGTACCGCAACTGCAGGGTGGTGCGGCGAGGTATCCGGGTGGAACGCGCCCGGGGACTCGCATGCTGGGGGGATCCGGCCGGCTCGGTCTGCACCCGGCCGCCGATCCGCACCGTGGGCGGCGAGAGATCCGGGCCCCGGCTGGACTGACCGCTTAATGGCTGCGCCACAGTACGACCATAGCGGGTTGGGCCAGTCACCGACCCTGCGCCGCTGTCCGACGAGAACCCGTAGGCCCGGCCGATCGGGCGCGGCTGGACGTCCTTCGTCTGCGCTGCGTCGCGGACCTGCTCCGGCGCCACCTGCAACGTCGCTGGCGAGGGCGCCTCTTCGGCCATCGAGGTTCCGGCGCGCTGCCAGGGTGGGACCGCCGTGCTCACACCCTTGACCGTGCTGGTGCTCAGCTCGTCGCCCGGTCGGTCCTGCCGCGCGGAGTCCTCTTCCGGGGGGTCAGGTTTCACCTGCTCGGTGCCCTCCGGCTCGGTCACAGCTCATCCTTCATCACTGCGCCACCGGCGTCCGGGTCACCCGCTTCCTCGGCGTTGCGTGCGACGGCCACCAAGCTCGCCCCCTCACCCAGATTCATCAGACGCACCCCCTTCGTCTGCCGACCTGCCTTGCGGACCTCCTTGGCGGTGGTCCGGATGACCCCGCCGGTGGAGGTGATGGCGTACAACTCGTCGTCGATGTCGACGATGAGCGCGCCCACAAGCTTGCCACGCCGGGGGTCGTACTGGATGGTCAGCACGCCCTTACCGCCTCGGCCCTGCACCGGGTAGTCCTCGATCGGGGTCCGCTTCGCGTACCCACCGGCGGTCGAGACCAGCACGAACCGCCCCTCGCGGACCACCCCGATGGACAGCAGCTCGTCGCGGTCGTTGAACCGCATCCCGAACACCCCGGAGGTGGCCCGCCCCATCGGACGCAGCACCTCGTCGGTGGCGGAAAACCGGATCGACTGGCCCTGCGCCGAGACCAGCAGCAGGTCGTCCTGCGGCCCGCACAGCACCGCGCCGACCAGCTCGTCGTCGTCGCGCAGGTTGATGCAGATCAGCCCGCCGGCCCGGTTGGAGTCGAAGTCGGTCAGCCGGCTCTTCTTGACCAGTCCGCTCTTGGTGGCGAGCACCAGGTACGGCGACGCCGTGTAGTCCTTGATCTGCATCACCTGAGCGATCTGCTCATCGGGCTGGAACGCGAGCAGGTTCGCCACGTGCTGGCCGCGGGCATTGCGGTTGGCCTCGGGCAGCTCGTACGCCTTGGCCCGGTACACCCGGCCCTTGTTGGTGAAGAACAGGATCCAGTCGTGCGTGGAGCACACGAAGAAGTGCGCCACGATGTCGTCGGTCTTCAGGCCGGCGCCCAGCACGCCCTTGCCGCCCCGCTTCTGTGCCCGGTACAGGTCGGTGCGGGTGCGCTTGGCGTACCCGGTCCGGGTGATGGTGACGACGACGTCCTCGACGGCGATGAGGTCCTCGGTCGACACCTCGCCGTCATAACCGACGATCCGGGTCCGGCGCTCGTCACCGTACTTCTCCACGATCTCGGTCAGCTCGTCGCGCACGATCTGGCGCTGCCGCTCCGGCTTGTCCAGGATGTCGAGGTAGTCGGCGATCTCCCGCTCCAGCTCGGCGAGGTCGTCGACGACCTTCTGCCGCTCCATCGCGGCGAGGCGCCGCAACTGGGTCTCCAGGATGTAGTTCGCCTGGATCTCGTCGACATCCAGCAGCCCGATCAGCCCGGTACGCGCGTCATCGACCGTCGGCGAGCGCCGGATCAGCGCGATCACCTCGTCCAGCATGTCCAGCGCCTTGACCAGCCCGCGCAGCAGGTGGGCCCGCTCCTCGGCCTTGCGCAGCAGGTATCGGGTGCGCCGGACGATGACGTCAAGCTGGTGGCGCACGTAGTGCCGGATCATCTGGTCCAGCCGCAGCGTGCGCGGCACGCCCTCGACGATGGCCAGCATGTTGACCCCGAAGGAGTGCTGCAACTGGGTGTGCTTGTAGATGTTGTTGAGCACCACCTTGGCCACCGCGTCCCGCTTGAGCGTGACCACGATGCGCATGCCGATGCGGTCGCTGGACTCATCGTTGATCTCGGCGATCCCGGCGAGCTTGCCGTCCCGGGACAGCGCGGCGATCGCCTCGATGAAGTTGTCGGGGTTGACCTGGTAGGGCAGTTCGGTAATCAACAGCGTGGTGCGGCCCCGGGTGTCCTCCTCGACCTCCACCACGCCGCGCATCCGGATCGATCCGCGGCCGGTGCGGTAGGCGTCGGCGATGCCGTCGGTGCCGACGATCAGGCCGCGGGTCGGGAAGTCCGGGCCCTTGATCCGCTCCATGCACGCGGTGAGGGCTTCCTCGGGCTCGGCGTCGGGGTGCTCGAGCACCCAGAAGACGGCGGCGGCAACCTCGCGCAGGTTGTGCGGCGGGATGTTGGTCGCCATCCCCACCGCGATCCCCGAGCTGCCGTTGACCAGCAGGTTCGGGATCCGGGACGGCAGCACCAGCGGCTCTTCGGTGCGTCCGTCGTAGTTCGGCCCGAAGTCG
>DASTLT010000021.1:0-2722 GCA_035714625.1 Pseudonocardiaceae bacterium
GACCTGCTGCACCGCACCGTGCCGACCGCCGATATCGTGAAACGTGCCTTGGCCGGTACCCGGGTGCGGCGCCTGCTGCTCCTGCTGGACACCTGCTACTCGGGCCGGGGGGGTGAGGATCTCGCGCGGGAGGCCCTGCGCCGGATGGATCAGCCAGGGCCGTCGTCGAGCGAGGATGCCGGCCGCGGGATCGTCGTGGTGGCTGCCACCCGGCCATATCAGCTAGCGGTGCCGGGAACGTTCACCAGATGCCTGGACCGGGCCGCGAGATCCCTGGCCACCGCGGGCAACGCCGCACCTACGCTGCGGGTGGGAGCCCTGATCGGGGCCATCAACGATGATCCGGGCAAACCGCTCACCCAGGCGGCGGTGTGGCATCAGCTCGGCATGGACGACGACGAGCCAGCCTTCTTGCCCAATCCCCGGTACCGGCCGCCACTGGTGCACGTGGACCTGCTCGAGCAGGAACGAGCCCGCCAGGCTGAGCAGAGCGAAGGTCACCTCCGGGACCGTTTCCTGCCGGCGACGCTGTGGTTCACCGGCCGCCACCGTGCGCTGACCGACCTGGCGGCATGGCTGCCTGCGGCCACGCCCTGTGCCTGCGTGGTGACCGGTCACGCCGGCTCCGGTAAGACCGCCCTGCTCGGGCTGGTCGCTGCGCTGTCCGATCCCGATCAAGCACCGGGCATCCCGAAGGATGGGCTGCCGAGCGAGCTCACCGTTGCGGACAGTGCGATTACCGAGGCGATATACGCCGGTAGTATGACCACTGAACAGGTCCGCGACCGGATCGCCGCCGCTGCTGGGCTGCGGGTGAAGAGCGTACAGGAACTCATCGATGGGCTCGGCCGCCGCAGCGGGGAGCGCATCGTGGTCCTGGTCGACGCCGTGGACGAGGCCGCCGACCCTGCTGGCCTGATCAACTGCCTGCTCAACCACATGATCCACCGCTGTTATGGCCGTGTCCGGCTGCTCCTGGGAACCCGGCCGCACATGCTGGCGCTGCTCGGCCAGCCCGACCCAGGTCGTTACCAGGTCATCGACCTGGACTCGGAGCGCTACGCCGATCCGCAGAGCATCCGCGCCTACGCGCGGCGGATCCTGCTGTCGCACGACTCCCTGGACAGCGCCTACACCCCCTCCGGTGTCTATCGGACTGCGGCGCTGGCGGACGTCGACGCCGTGACCGAAGCCATCGGCGAGGCGGCCGGGAACTCCTTCCTGGTCGCTCGCATCACGGCCACGACCGAGGCTACCGCGACCACCCTGCCCAACCCCGCAGATCCAGCGTGGCGGGCCGCCCTGCCCCGCCGGGCCGGCGAGGCGATGCGGCGGGACCTGGACCTGCGGCTCGGGGCGAACGCCACGAAAGCGGCCCATCTGCTGCTGCCCCTGGCCTACCCGCAGGGCCGTGGGCTGCCGTGGGAAGACATCTGGCCCCGGCTGGCCAACGCGCTGTCTCCCGGGCATCACTACCGCAACGAGGATCTGGTCTGGCTCCGCAGAGCCGCCGGTTCCTATGCCGTCGAGGGCGTGGCCGATGGCCGGTCGGTGTACCGGCTCTACCACCGGGCCCTCGCCGAGCACCTGCTTGAGGGCCGTGACCAGCGCGCCGATCAGCGAGTCATCACCGAGACGCTGCTCGCGCAGGTCCCGCTGCGAGCAGGCGGGCGGCGCGACTGGACCGCCGCACACCCGTACAGCCGCGCCCACCTGGTCACTCACGCCGCACGAGCCGGCCGCCTCGACGGTTTGCTCGCCGACCCCGGCTTCCTGCTTGCCGCCGCCCGCCCGCAACTGCTTGCCGGCCTGAGCGCGGCGGGCGCGTCGGCGGCCCGCCGGGCCGCCGACGCCTACCGCTGGGCCGCCCGGCACCTGCGCAGCAAGCCCGATCGGGAGCACGCCGCATACCTGCAGCTAGCCGCCTGCTGCCGCCGCGCACCCGAGCTGGCCGACGCCTTGCGTTGCCATATTCCGCCCGGTCACTGGTCCGCGCGGTGGGCGTCGTGGCGCCATCCGCAACCGCACCATGTGCTGGCAGGTCATACCGGGCCGGTAATGGCGGTGGCCGTGGCCGAGCTGGACGGCCGTGCAGTGGTGGTTTGCGCCGCCACCGATGGCCCGGTCCGGGTATGGGAGCTGGCTACCGGCGCCCCGGTCGGCAAGCCGTTCACCGGTCATACCGGTTGGGTGCGGACCTTGGCGGTGGCGGAGCTGGAGGGCCGGCCGGTGGTCATCTCCGGTTCCACCGACGGCGTGGTGCAGGTGTGGGAACTGGGCACCGGTATCCCGGTCAGCAAGCCGTTCGCCGGTCATACCGATTGGGTGCGGGCGGTGGCGGTGGCCGAGCTGGACGGCCGCCCGGTGATGGTGGTCACCGCATCTGACGACCACACGGTGCGAATGTGCGACCTGGCTACCGGCGCCCCCATCGGCAGCTCGTTCACCGGCCACATCGACTCGGTCCACGCGGTGGCTGAGCTGGAGGGCCGCCCGGTGGTGGTGTCGGGATCTGATGATCACACGGTGCGGGTGTGGGAGCTGGGTACCGGCGAGCCGGTGGGCAAGCCGTTCACTGGTCATACCGATTGGGTGCGGGCGGTGGCGGTGGCTGAGCTGGAGGGCCGCCCGGTGGTGGTGTCAGGATCTGATGACCGCACGGTGCGGGTGTGGGAGCTGGGTACCGGCGAGCCGGTGGGCAAGCCGTTCACTGGTCATACCG
>DASTLT010000022.1:0-9471 GCA_035714625.1 Pseudonocardiaceae bacterium
CCTGTGGTGGGCCGCCCGCGCGGGGGGCCCCACCGGCCGGGCCCGCAAGCTGGTGCGCACCACCGCAGCCGTCCTGCTGCCCGTCCTGATCACCGTCCAGGCGCTCACCCTGGTGGGACCGTTCTGGCCCCGAGTGGCCCGGGACACCTTCTACCCCGTCACCGCCACCCACACCTTCCTGCGCGACCACCTCGGCCACGAGCGCTACGCTGGCACCTGGGGTGCGCTGGGCATGGGTGCCGACACCCACCTGAAGCTGCGCGCACTCACCGGGCACACCTTTGTCGACGCCCGGCTCGGTGAGCTGGTACGCCGGGTACCCGGCGCGGCCGGGCTGTTCCCGACCCAGGTGAACTTCGTGGTCGCGGCGCAGACCGCCGGCTCTCCGGTGCTCGACCGGCTCGGCACCCGCTACTTCGTCACCGCGCCGCAGAACCAGGTGCTCGGTATCCCGCGCCCGGCCGCCTCCGACGGCAGCGTCGCGGTGCTGCGCCCCGGCGAGCCGGTGACCCTCCCGGTCCCGGATCCCGGCCCGGTGCGCGCCGTCGGCCTCACCCCCACCGCAACGCTGGCCGACCCCGCAGCGGCCAGCCTCGAGGTCACCCTCCGCGGCGCGGACGGCCGGGTGGTGGCCGGCAACTCCCGGCTTGGTCCTGGCCGGGTCGATCAGCAGTTCCTGGTCCCGGTGGCCGGGGAGCAGGTCGACGCCGCCGAGCCGCTCACCGCGACCTTCACCCTGCGGGCGCCTGCACCGCTGACGGTGCAGGCCGCCGCAGGCGTCCCGGCCGTCTCCACGGTCGGCGGGGCCGACGACGGGCTGCGGGTGGCGTACGCCGGCTCGGCGGTGGTCTACCAGCGGCTCACCGCGCTGCCGCGGATCCGCTGGGCCTCGGATGCGGTGGTGCAGACCGCGCCGGGCCGCCGGCTGGACCAGCTCGCCACCGGGGCGCTGGGCAGCGACCAGGTGCTGCTCGACGCACCCGGCCCGCAGGCCGCCGGCCGGCCAGCCCGGGTGGGCGTGGTCACCGACGGGCTCGATGAGATCGTGGTCGACGTGACCGCCGAGGGGGCCGGTTACCTGGTCGTCGCGGACGCGCTGCAGACCGGATGGGCAGCCGAGGTGGACGGCGCACCGGCCGAGCTGCTGCCCGCCGAGCACGCCGTGGTCGCGGTGCCGGTCCCGGCGGGCGGGCACCGGGTGCGGCTGCATTACGCCGCCCCGCAGCACAACGCCGGCCTGTGGATCAGCGCGGTGGCGGCCGTCGCGGCACTCGGGCTGGCCGGTCACGAGTGCACCACACGGCGGCACCGATCCGGCAGGCGATAAGTTATCGGCTTCGCTGGCCCTGTCGAGCTCGTTGGTCCTGTCGAGGGAGTCTGCCGTGGAGACCCGCAAGTTACGTGGCCTGGCCGTGCCCCCCCGGGTGGTGCTGATCCTGCTGATCGTGCTCCCCATTGTCGGGTTCCTGATCGGCAACCTGGGTGGCAGCGGAGGCAACACGACAGGCTCGGTCAACGCCACCGTCACCCCCCAGAAGATCGGCCTCGCCCCCGGGCAGAGCCGCCCGTTCACCATCGTCGTCACCAACCCGAACGACTACGGGGTGCGGGTGGCCTCGATCAGCGCGGGCAGCTCGCAGGCCGCCGGGGACTGCCCGGCAGGGGTCCTCACCAGCGAGGAAGTCAGCAATCCCACGGGCTACATCCAGCCGCACGGCCTCAACGCTTACGCCGTCACGCTGAACCTGGCGGGCAACGCGGACCACCGCTGCCTGCGCCAGTCGCTCACCGTGCCGCTGACCGTCAAGCTCGCCGGGGACTAGCCCGGTCAGGTGCCGCGGGACCGGACGATCAGATCGGCGAGCAACGCGACCGCCGCGATGATGAGGCCGGTGACGAACAGCAGCGTGGCGTTCGTGGTGATGGCCAGGTCGTGGCGGAACAGGTCGGTGGTGCCCTTGACGAATCCGCCCACTAGCAGCACCAGCGCCACTGGCATGAGCACCTTGAGCGGGTTGAAGTACATCACCATCCGCAGCACCTGCAGCAGGTAACGGTAGGCGTCGCGGAAGAACTTGAACTTCGAGGTGCCAGCCCGCTTCGCGTAGTCGATCGGCAGGTAGTCCACCTGATGCTGGTTGGACAGGAACGACAGCGTGATCGTGGTGACGCAGGAGAATCCCGGCGGCAGCAGCCGCAGGTAGGGCAATGACACGTCCTTGCGGAACGCGCGCAGCCCGGAGTTCAGATCCGGGATGCGCGTTCCGGCCAGGAACTCCGCGATCCGGCGGATCGCCCACTTGGCCGGTACTCGGAAGAACTTGTGCGAGCCGTTCTCGGTGGTGCGCGCCCCCACCACCTGGTCCACGTGCGGATGGTCGTGCAGGTACTGCACGAACTCCGGGATCCGCTCGTTCGGATAGGTCAGGTCCGCGTCGGTCCACACCACGATCCGCCCCGCTGCCGCCATGGTGCCGATCCGGCGGGCGGTGCCGGACCCCCCATTGCGCTGAAACGGCATGAGCCGCATGTGCGGAAACCGGGGCAGCGCTTCCTGCAGCACGGCCAGGGTGCGGTCGGTGGACTTGTCGTCGATCACCAGCAGCTCGTAGGACAGCGCGCTGGCGTCCATGGCGTGGGTGATCCGCTCGATCTCGTCGAGCACGTGGTCCTGCTCGTTGTAGCACGGCAGCACGATGGTCACGTCCACTCCGCCGGACGGTGCCGAATCGCCGGACTGGGACGAATCGCCAGGCTGGGACGAGCTGGCGGGCGAACCGCCAGCAGGGTGTACCGTGACGCTGGGATGGCGGGCCGACGAGGTTGAGCTCAACCCGGGCTGCAGTGTTGTCATGGTCCGCGCAGCCTAGCCGAGCGCCCGGTCGGGTCGGGCCACCACCGCCCGGCGACCGTTCAGCCTGGTCCGCGCGTGGGGCGGGCTGGTGTGGGGTACGGGCCCGGCCCGAGATCCAGCCGGTACACCCGGACCGCTCCGTTGGTGTACACCAGGGTCGCCGAGGGCATCGCGTCCACCCGGTCCAGCCCCGGGGCCCTGGCCTGCCAGGACCGGATGAACCCGGTGCACAAGGCGACCCACCGCACGGAAAGGGCCCGGGCATCGGCCTTGACCTGGGGGTCGGTGTCCAGCTCATCGAACCGCTCGTACAGCCGCATCCGGTCGTAGCCGAGGTTGGCCCAGTCAAACGGGCCGGTCAGCGGCGTCGGGAAGACGACGGGCGTGTCATCAAGCGCATACGCCCAGCCGCACCCGTCGTGCGGGTCGTTCATCACCGTCCCGCCGCCCGCGGCCACGAGCTGGGCAAGCCGGGACAATCCCGAGCGCTCGGCGTCGGACAGCGTCGGAACCTGCCCGTACCCCACCGCGACGGTGGCCCGCGTGGTCGCGGCGTAGGCACCCCCGGTCAGCACGAAGAACCCGCCGAGCAGGAGCACCAGCACCGCAGCCGGCGCCCACCCGCGCCGGCGGGCCCCACCGGTGCGCAGCCGGATCCGGCCGGCGAGTTGCACCACGGTGTCCCGGATCCGCACCAGACCGATCGCGGAGACCGCGATGGCCACGATCGCGAACGCGGCGGCCAGCCGGTTGCGGTCGTTCCACCACAGCGAGGTCAGCTTGAGCGTCAGCGGGGTGTCATAGCCGCCGGCCATCACATACACCGCAGCGAACACCGCCCCGGCCACCAGCAACGGCCGCACCATCCGGTGCGCCCGGTCCCGCAGCACCGCCCACAACCCGGCGGCGAACAGCGGGACGAACCACAGTTGCGGATACCGGGTGACGCTGTTGAACAGCACCAGGTCACCGAATGCTCCGCCGGGGCTGGTGTAAGCCGGCCAGTCCATATCGCCGGCGATGGCGGTCGCGGCGAGCAGCGGCTGCAGCACCGCTGCGCTGAGCACGCCGCAGAGCAGCACGCTCAGCGCGAGCGTGCGGACCAGGGGCCACTCCAGCCGGCGCCGCTCGGCCAGGTGCCACCCCAACTGCAGGACGGCGACGATCGCGGCGAGGAAGGCGACCTGCGGGTGCCCGCCGAGCAGTCCGGCGGCGGCGAGCGCCAGCGCGACACCGAGCCGCCATTCCGGGCCCCGCAGCAGCAGCGCAACCAGCGCCAGCACCCCCGGGAGCAGCACCAGGGTCGCCCCGTACGGCAGCAGCGCCCCGTAACCGATCATGTGATAGGGCACTGCCGCGACCGCGACCGAGAGCAGCGCGGCCGCCGCCGCGTGCGCCGGCCGTCCGGTGGTCACCCGAAAGAAGCCCACCACCCCCGCGGCGAGGATCAATGGCAGCGCGGCGGCCATCGCGTTCAGCACCACGACCACCGGCCGGCCCGATGAGCTGTAGATCAGCGACCCGATGGCGTGGTAGGTGTCGGGCGCGAAGAACGAGCGGGCGGCCGGCGCGGCGAGGGCGCGCAACCCCGACGGGCTGGCGTCGCCGGTCTCCGTGATCAGCCGGACGGCTCCGGCGTGAAAGAAGGCGTCCCAGGTCTGGTTGATCTCGGTCAGGTCACCGGTCGCCGAGGCGGTGCTGCGCGCACCCAGCCCGCCGGCGCCGAGCAGGAGGACGCCGACCCCGACCTGGTGATACCACCGCCACCGGCCGTCCCCGGCCAGCCCGGCTGGCCAAGCAGGGGCCCGCCAGGGTCGGGCCAGCAGGCCCACCACCAGCGCCACGAAGAGACCAGCCAGCCCGACGGCCAGCGGCGTCCAGCGGATCCCCGCCGCAGCGAAGGCGAGACTCGCCCCGCTGACCACACCGAAGGTCAACGCCGGGGCGGTAGCCAGCAGCAGCCAACCCCGCAGGCCGAGCGCTGCCCCGAAAGCAAGCCCGGGCAGGACCAGCCAGGCCAGCGCGATGGTGATCGTGAGCAACGAGGCACTCACCCGACATCAGCCGCCGTCAGCGGGGCCCTCGTGGGGGCCCGGCCCGAACATGGTCCGCCAGGCAGCGGGCGAGCTCAGCTCCGGCACCGCCGCCCGGTAGCGCTGCGCGGTCGGGCCCCACTCGGTGACCAACTGCCGGTACAGCACCATCGCGCGCCCGAGCAGCAGGCGGAACTGGTGCGGGTCCCGCTTGCGGAAGGCCACCCCGCTGCCGTCGGGCCGGGACACCACCGCCGAGTCCAGGGTGCCCAGCAGGAACCACCGGGCATTGCGGGCCGGCACGTTGATCTGCGGGCGGAGCTGCGCCGCCGGGTCCACGGCCCGCAGGTGCCGGGAAACGGCGGACAGCGCGCGCCGGGCGATGGCGACCGGGTGCACCGGCGGATCGAGCAGCCGCTCGATCCGCACCGGGTCGAACAGCGGAGCGGGCAGCTCCTTCGCCGAGGGCACGGTGCGCGCGTCGGCGTAGCCGCTGCGGATCTCCTGCACCGCGGGCAACCCCTTGCGCAGCGAGTCGAACAGCAGCTCCGGCCCGGCCAGAAAGTCCTCGATCGCCTTGTTGTGCAGGGCGACGGTGGAGTACTCCATGGCCATCAGGTACTTGAAGGTGTTGCGCAGCCCGTCGGTGACCAGCGCACGGCGCACGTCGTGCCGGCTGTGCAGGGCCATGGTGATCAGCCGGTTGCGCAGGTGGAAGTAGGCGGTCCAGTCCGAGGAGTCGTTCTTGTCCCCCCACGGCATGTGCCAGATCGCCGAGCCCGGCAGGGTGACGGTGGGAAACCCGTGGTCCGCGGCGCGCAGCGCGTACTCCGCGTCGTCCCATTTGATGAACAACGGCAGCGGCAACCCCACCCGGGCCACCACCTCGCGCGGCAGCAGGCACATCCACCAGCCGTTGTAGGTGGAGTCGATGCGGGCGTGCAGCAGCCGCTGCTGGCGCAGGGTGAGGGTGGCGAAGTCGTGGTCGTAGACCGAGCCGGGCGCCGGGCGCCAGAACGTCGTCTTCAGGTCGACGATCTCCCCCATGGCCAGCAGGTGGCTACGGGCCTGCAGGTTCAGCATCTGCCCGCCCACGATGACCGGGGACGCCGCGGCGGCGGCGAAGGCGTGCGCGCGCAGCACGCTGTCCGGCTCCAGCCGGACGTCGTCGTCCATCAGCAGCACATGCTCGACGTCGGTGCCGGTGAGCGCCTCGAACATGCCGCGGGCGAAGCCACCTGAGCCGCCGAGGTTCTCCTGCTCGATCAGCACCAGCCGGTCCCCGAGCTGCTCGGCCACCTCGGGGAAGTCCTGGTGCTCGCGGAGCTTGGCACTGCCCTGGTCGATGACGAACACGGTGGCGACCACGTCCAGCACCGCCTGCTCCTCGGCCAGCGCCGCCAGCGCGGCCAGGCAGTCGTCAGGGCGGTTGAACGTGGTGATCGCGATGGCCAGCCGGCGGGCCGGCAACGCGGTGTCCACCAGCCACACCGCGTCGCTGACGGTCAGCGGCTCGTGCCGGGTCGCGACGTCGAACCAGACCCAGCCCCCGTCCTCGAACGGGGCCAGCGACACCCGGAACTCGACCTCGACGGTCTCGCCCTGGGTCTCCAGGTGCTTGCCCTGCAGGTGCACCATGTCGCCGTCCGGTTTCGACCGGTAGAGGTCCACCCGCCCGGCACCGCGGACCCGGCAGCGCAGGGCGACCTCCTCGATCCGGGTCCAGCGCTTCCAGTAGCTGGCCGGGAAGGCGTTGAAGTAGCTGGCGAAGGAGACCTGGGAGGACCGCGGCACGGTGAGCGTGCGCCGGGACAGCACGTCGGCGCTGCGACCGGAGAGCGTCTCGGACTCATCCAGGTACAGCGGCCGTACCTCCAGCGGGTCATCAGCCCTCGGCATGATCACCCGTTGCAGCACCCGGCCGGAGTCGATCTCCTCGGATCCGCCACCGACCCGCAGCGAGCTGGAACCGGAGATCTTGCTGTCCGCTGCCTCCTGGTAGACCGGGGCACGCTGATCGACCCGCACAACCCCTCCGCTAACCCATTCGGCGGGGGCAAACCCGGCCCCGGCAGGGAACGGTCACCGCCCGTTTCGAGTAGATGCTAACCAGACACCTGGAACACCCGGATCCTGGGACCCGTCCCCTCTGCAAAGCTGGCGACCTCCCGCAGGTCACCGAAGAGCCGCTGGTACGCCGCGGCAGCGGCGGGATAGCGGGCCGGCGCGCCGGTGTAGCGGCCGTACATCGTCTCGCTGGCCACCACGTAGTCCACCCCGGGCGGGAGGGCCGCCCCGTCGATCAGCCGCACTCGGGTCATCACCCGGTAGCGGGCCGGGTCCGGCCACGGAGCGTAACTCTCGATCAGCAGCCCGGCACCGGGCTTGGCATGCGCGTCGAGCCAGCGGGAGGCAGCGGTCCAGGTCGAAGGGCCGGGCCGGGGGAAGGTGCCGGCCACCTGCACCGCGAGCAGAGCGGTGGCCAGCACGGCCGCCGCCACCAGTCCGCAGGCCGGCCGCCGCCGGCCACCAGCCCAGCGCAGCAGCGGCGGGACGGCGAGACCGGCCAGCACCGCCAGCGGGGGCAGCAGCAGCAGGATCGTGCGGTCATTGCGCACTGCCTGCATCGCCACCACCGCGCCGTAGACCACCGGAAAGCTCGCGACGACGACCGCGGCCCGCCAGTGCTGCCGCGCGCCGGTGCCGACGGCGATCAGCCCGGCCAGCGCCAGCGCGACGAGCACCGTTTCCCGGGTGGCCAGGTGGGTGGCGTAGAAGGCGAGGCTGTCGCCCTCCATGCCGTCGTGCCCGGTGGCGTAGTGCGCCCGCTCGAACCGCAGCCCCTGCCCGAACGCGCGGCGGTCCAGCAATGCGTAGGGCGTCGTCACGAGGAAAGCACCCAGCGCGCAGCTACCGGCGAGCGGCAACCCCAGCACCGCGCGGCGCACCCGGCCGGACAGCAGCGCGGCCAGCAGCACCGGCACCGCCGCCACCACGGCGGTGTATTTCGCCGACACCGCCAGCCCCACGGCCAACCCGGCGACCAGGTACGCCGGCCAGCAGCCGGACTGCAGCAGCCACACCGAGACGAGCACCGCAACCGCCACCAGCAGCCCGGCCAGCATGTCGGGGGTGACCAGCCGGCTGTGCGTCACCAGGGTCGGTGAGAGGGCCAGCAGCACCGCGGTCACCGCCGCGGGCAGCAGGCCGGGGCCCAGGCGGCGGGTGGTGGCCCAGCCGACCAGCACGACCAGCACCCCGAGCCCGACGGTCAGCCCCCGGTGCAGCAGCACCGACCCGCTGGTCGGGGCGTAGCTCACGCCCATCACCTGGGTGACCGGCGGCAGCTCGCCGAGGCCGGGCAGCCAGCCCAGCAACGGTCCGTCCAGGTGCAGCGCGGCGTGCAGGTAGAAGAACAGCGAAGGGTAGTTGAAGAAGTGCGGGTTCGGGTCCCCGCTGGTGACCATCGCGTCGACGATCCGCAGGTTGGCCGGCTCGTCGGGGTGATGCAGCACCGGCAGGTCCGCGGTCAGCCCGATCAACCGGGGCACCAGCGCCAGCAGCAGCAACCCGACGCCGATCAGCCACCCCGGTGCCGGACGGGGCGGCACCGGGGTGCGGCGCGGCACCGCGCGCTGATCGAGGACGGTGGCCACGGCGCCGGGTCAGCCGTCCCCGATGCGGGTCAGGCTCAGCGTGAAGCTCACCGTGATGAGCTGGAAGCCCGTGACGATCAGCACCATCCCGATGATCGGCACCCGCATCGTCTCCACCACGTCCAGCGCGCCGAACCCGTTCGCCCCCCAGGAGGACAGCGCGACCACGAAGCAGGCCACCCCGGCGGCCAGCAGCAGGCTGCCGACCACGATGCCGCGCTCCAGCGACAGCTTGGTGAGCAGGCGATCCAACCGGGGCGACGGCGAGAGCAGCCCGAGGTGCGCCGCGTAGGACCGGGCCACCACCCCCAGCCCCATCCCCTGCAGGCCGAGCACGAACATGGTGGCGAAGGCGAGCATGCTGTGCAGGTCGAACCCCACCCCGCCGACCTGCCGCGGGCCCACCCCCAGCCAGACCAGCCCGAGGAGACCGACGAGCTGCAGCACCATCGAGGGGTAGAGCAGCATCCAGCGGGGGCTGAAGGCGAGCAGGAACCGCAGGTGCCGCCACCCGTCCCGCCAGGTCCGCAGGTGCGGTGCCCGGCTGCGACCGTCCGGGCGCAGCGTGGTCGGGACCTCGGTGATCCGCAGGTCCGCCAGCGCGGCCCGGACCACCATCTCGCTGGCGAACTCCATCCCGGAGGTGCACAGCCCCAGGCCCTTGATCCGGTCCCGGTGAAACGCCCGGATCCCGCAGTGGAAGTCGCCCACCGGGATGTGGAAGAACAGCTTGCCCAACCTGGACAGCACCGGGTTGCCCAGGTACCGGTGCAGGAAAGGCATCGCTCCGGCCTCGATGCCGCCCGCGAACCGGTTGCCCATCACCAGGTCCGAGCCGCGGCGCAGCTCGGTGAGGAACCCCTCGAGATCGTCCAGGGCGTAGCTGTCGTCCGCGTCGGCCATCAGCACGAACCGGCCCCGGGCGGCG
>DASTLT010000023.1:0-3206 GCA_035714625.1 Pseudonocardiaceae bacterium
GCCCTGAGCAACCGCTGGCTGGAGATCCTCTGGCACTGCCTGACCAAGGGCACGCCCTACGACGAGAACATCCACCAAACCAACCGCAACCGAGCCCTCAGACGCGCCGCCTGAGCGCGGGGTTGACAGAGGGTGTCTCACCGCGCGGCCCTCCGGCGCCATTCGTTCATGTCGCACCCCCTTTCCGGCGTGCCGTCATCGGCCGCCGATTCGTCACGGAAATCTGCACCCCAAGTGGAATGGCCAGACCGGCGACTCGAAAACCGGGGCATCGCCGGTCCGGCCATGACCCGGGCGGAGCGGTGGTGAGCGCGCACTTTCCGGGCTGGGTGCAATCAACCACAGCGAGACACCCGAGCGCAAGACTTCATCCGCTTGTCTCAGCGCGCTGATACTATTCCGTGATCTTTCCACTGAAGTGAATACCTGGAGTCTTTCATTCCGGGTGTACGCTTCACTTCATAACGAGGAGGGCGGGATGACAGAGATCACCACCACAGGATCGACCGTGCCGCGCAGGCAGCTCGGCCGTTACCTGCGTGACCTGCGCAATCAGGCGCGGCTGACGGTGCGTGCCGCGGCCGAGGCACTGGAGTGGTCCGAGACCAAGATCTGGCGCATTGAGACCGGCCTGACCGGTCTGCGCAGCCTGGATGTGGAGACGATCTGCCGGATCTATGGTGCACCACCGGAGCTCACCGAGGCCCTGATGGCGCTGGCCAAGGAGACCAAGGCCCGCGGCTGGTGGCAGGCCTACGGGGACGTGATCCCCGAGTATTTCGACGTCTACATCGGCCTGGAAGAGGCCGCGTCCCACCTCGCCTGGTACGAGGCGGAACTCGTGCCCGGCCTGCTGCAGACCGAGGACTACGCCCGCACCCTGATCCGGGTGGGCAAGCCGGGGGTGGACGAGGCGGAGATCGAGCGGCGGGTCAGCGTTCGGATGGCCCGGCAAGCGCTGCTCACCCGGGTCACCGCCGCGCCGAGACTGGATGTGGTGCTCAACGAGGCGATCCTGCGCCGTCCGGTCGGGAGCGCCCAGGTCATGGTGCGGCAGTTGGAGCGGCTGGTCGAGGCCGGTGAGCTGCCCAACGTGTCGATCCGGGTGATGCCGTTCGCCGCAGGGCTACACCACGGCATCCTGTCCGGCCCATTCGTGATCCTGCGGTTCCCGCTCGACAGCAACGGCCAGGACACCGAGCCACCCACGGTGTATGTCGAAGGCTTCACCGGAGCGCTCTACCTCGATAAACCACACGAGATCGACCGTTACGCCGCTGCCTTCACCAACATCCGGGAACCGGCCCTGGACGAGCGGGCTTCCCGGGAGCTGATCTCTCAAGTGACAAGGGAGTTAAGAAAGTGAGCACAACCGACCTGTCACGCACCCGGTGGCGCACCAGCAGCCGCAGCAACGCCGAAGCGAACTGCGTCCAAGTCGCCCACCTTGATGGCGGTCACCGCGCCGTCCGCGACTCCAAGAACCCCACCGGCCCCGCGCTGATCGTCAGCGCCGCCGCGTGGGCCGCGTTCACGGCCAGCGTGCGCCACGGCGAGTTCGACTGACCGCTGAACTTTGCGGTACCGCCCCCGGCGGCCATGACGGCTGCCCGGGGGCACCACCGCGCTCCACACAACCGTGGCCATCTCTCACCCAACACCGACGACCTGACGACCCCGCTGCCCCACCGCACCGCCCACGCTGCCCACCGCACCAGCGAGGCGACCACCCCCACGGCGACCCGTACAGCACCTCTCAGGAGGCCCGTTTTTGCCTCGGTCCTCGCAAGCACATCTACGCAGGTCACAGCCCGTTTGCGCGCCAGACGGACCACCTCCCAGCCCTCAGCAAGATCGCTATTGGCGCGGTCCTCGCAAGCGTGTACCATCACCGCAGCTCACCAGCACCGCGACACGCCGATTCCTCGCAACCAGTCGCCCGATCAAGAGGGCATAGAAACAGTTGGCGAGAGCGCAACGCTTCTTGTAGTTCCTCGCAACCAGTCGTCCGATCAAGAGGGCATAGAAACCCGTCCCGAACATCGGGTTGATGCGCTTGTGGTCGCTCGCAACCAGTCGCCCGATCAACCCGATCAAGAGGGCATAGAAACAGTGTCGGGTCCTTGAAGACGAACGCCGTAGAGGCGTCCGACTCGCAACCAGTCGCCCGATCAAGAGGGCATAGAAACCCGACGGCCCGTCGCCACCAGGGTGCGGGGGTTGTACTCGCAACCAGTCGCCCGATCAAGAGGGCATAGAAACCCACCAGACCGAGTCAAAGAAACGCCAACCCTCGATCCTCGCAACCAGTCGCCCGATCAAGAGGGCAAAAACCGATCTCGTCAGTGTGACGGGCCATGATCGGCAGGCTCGAAACCAGTCGCCCGATCAAGACAGCCTCACAAATATTTGGGAGTTGGCTCCGGACGAGCAGGGGTCCCGGGAGCTGATCTGTCAAATGGCAAGGGAGTTAGGGAAGTGAGCACCATCGACCTGTCGCGCGCCAGGTGGCGCACGAGCAGCCGCAGCAACGGCCAAGGAGAGTGCATCCAAGTCGCCGATCTCGATGGCGGCCACCGCGCCGTCCGCGACTCCAACACTACAGTCCGGGTTTGTCGGAGGGTGACTGCGGTGAGACGAATAGTGACAGATTGTTCTTCTGGTTTGGTCCGGATCGATCTGTCGGTGGTCACTTGATGTCACGGCCGGGAGGGCAGGTATGAGCCGGCGTGACGAGGGCGGCTGTCTCTATCGTTTCGTGTGTGAGCACAACAAGAGAAGCAGCCGCCTCGATCAGCATAGACGACCTGCGGACGGCCAGCAACCAGATCGATACCGAACTCGCCCAGATCTTCGCTGGTGTCTTCGCCCAACATCGCACCTGGCGCAAGGCCGCCGCCTACACCGACGCTCTCACCGCCTGTGACGTCCCGATCAAGGCATGCTGGGAGTTGGCCGAGAAAGCCGGCCACACTACCCCAGGACTCTTCCAGTCACTCATCGCAGAAAATCAGTGGGATCACCACGAGATCTGGAATCGCATCGCCACCAGCGTCGGGCGGCTGGGGCCCTGCCCCGCCGACGATCCGCTGGGCCCGGGAATAGCCGCCGACGAAACCGCTCAGCCCACACGGGGTCACCACACCGCGGGTGTCGGAACACCATGGGCTGGTTGCCTCCGCCACACCACTCACTGCGTCACCTCA
>DASTLT010000024.1:0-5331 GCA_035714625.1 Pseudonocardiaceae bacterium
GCCCTCGCCAACCGGTGGCTGGAAATCCTGTGGCACTGCCTCACCAAAAGCATCCGCTACAACGAGACCGTTCACATTCGCAACCGATCCAAGGCCCTCCAACCGCCTCCAGCGGCCTGAGGTTGACAGAAGGTGTCTCACGAGTTTCTCGCCGATCCGGGGTGCGTGGGCGGTGGCGATCGCGGTGAGTGTGCGGCGACCGGCTGCGCGGATGCCGGCGGATCCGCCGCAGCGGGACAGGATCTCCAGCACTGCCGGGTGGGTGATCTTGGGTCCGAGGACGCGTTCGAGGGCGGGGTGGATGCCGGTGAGCAGGCCGCGGATGCGGTTGCTGATCCGGGTGGCCTCCCCGGCCAGGTCGTCGTCGAACCCGACCAGCACATCCAGCTCGGCGAGGGTGTCGTCATCGACGTCGACCTGGCGCAGGGTGTGCGGCAGCGTGCGGGCGGCATCAGCGATGATGAAGCCGTCGCGGGCGTCGGTCTTGGCGGTGCCGGGGTACAGATCGGAGATCCGGCGCATCGCCAGCCCGGGCAGGTAGCCCACGTCATGTCCGCACGCCCGGGCTACCGCGACCGGTAGTGCACCGATGGTGGCCGGTTGATCGACGATGACCAGCACCGGCCCGTGTGCCGCGAGCTTGTCGAACATCGCCCGCAGCTTGGGCTCGCTGTTGGGCAACGCCGCGTCGTGCACCCGCTTCCCGGCCGGGTCCAAGCCGACAGCGTGGTGTTCGCCCTTGCCCACATCCAGACCGAGGAACACCCCGTAACCGCTGCTCATCTACCCTGTCTTTCGTTCGTCGCAGGGGTGGTCGCCGGTCGGGCATCGACGGCCGGCACCCACGCCTGCGACGAGACCTACCCAACGGTGGCCGTGTCCCTATCAGCGGTCCCTCGATGCACCAGGCCCGATGACACCACCCCCCGGATCATGGGTACGACTGGGGGCATAAGTCATGCCGGGCCTGGCGACCACAACTCCTTGACCAGGAGCTACGAAGAAGGTAACGGGGGCAGCCCGAAGTGATCATTCGCAACGACGTCGAGGTCGCGGCCCGCCGCATCGCCGGCCACGTCCGGCGCACCCCCGTCGCCGAGGTCGAGTCCGGAGCGTTCACCCCAGCCGGGGCGGTGGTGCTGAGGCTGGAGTTCCCCCAGCACACCGGCTCGTTCACCTGGCCGAACAGGTCGCTGAGCTGGACACCGTGCACGCACAATGCCCAAGCCGACCCTGCCGCCCAGGCCACCACCGCGGTCGGGACGGTGGCCAGCGTCAGGGTGAGCGCCAGAGCCAGCGCCCGCTGGCCAGTGATGTACGCGTCCGGGACCGACAGCAGCCTGCGGACGCTGAACCCCGCCCTCGAAGCCGGGACCGGTGAAGTAGTCATGGCGAGAGAGGATTGCCTCCCCCACAACGACGACGATCTCGGTCACCAGAAACTGCGCCACGAGGATGGCTGCAACGACCAGGTCCCCCAGAACGACCGCCAGCACCGCGAGCACACCCTGGATCGGCCATCGCGACGGAGTCCGCCCCCACCCGACCCGCTCGGCGACGTTGACCTTGGTTTCTCGTGAGTCCCGCGAGGACACGATCGTGAACCCGAGGACCAACCACGGGTGGCCCAGCGTGACTCGATGATCAGCATGAGCCCGAGCAGTCCCATGACGTCCGGTTCGTCGGGGATGGGCTCGGCCGGGAGCCGGCCGAAGCGGATGGCCTCGGTGCAGAGGTCCTCGCGGACCCGCGTCTGGAACATCGCCGCCGCTGGGGCGTTCTACGAGGTTCTGGGCATGGTCGAGGTGCTGCTGCGCAACGCGATGCATACCCAGTTGGTCCAGTGGCAACTGCGCCGTGGTCGATCATGTGCTTGGTGCGATGACCCGACGACGGGCCTCACCCAGCGCTCGATTGAGGACGTCACGAAGGCCCGAGCGCGGCTGCACGTTCGGGAGACCCAGGGTCGGATGTGGCTGAGCTGCCCTTCGGCTTCTGGCGCTACCTGCTGGAACGGCGCTATCAGACGACGCTGTGGCCACAGGCGCTGCGGCATGACTTCCCGCACCTGAGCGCGGGCGGTCGCAGTATGCTGCGTGACACCGGGCTGGACCTGCAAGGACTGCGCAACCGCAGCGCGCACCACGAGCCGATCCATGGCATCGACCTCTCCCGGAGCCATCGGCAGTCCCTCAAGGTTGCGGGCTAGATCTGCCGCTGCCCGCTGGGTGCAGCGAGTCTCCCGCGTTCCCTCCGTTCTCCAGCGTCGCCCACCATCAGCACCGACAGGCCGAGGCTGATGTCTTGGCAGCGCCCACCAGGAGCCCCCACTCCTGCTTGACCTCGCACGGGGAGTGCACGCCACCACGATCCGGCTCATGCGGCGCGTGGACCTGATGATCGTGGCAGTGCCGGCTGCCCAGGCCGGAACGGGGATCGGATGAGCACGCCGCTGCGTGAGGTCATCACGATCCCGCAGCGCGCCGGGGCCGAGGACCATCTCCTGCGCCTGACCGAGAGCGTCGAAGTCGACCGGGTCGCCGAGACGTTGCGCGTACGTCGTTACCCCGGATCTGCAGACGGTGTTTGACCGGGCGCTGACCTTGGTCAGAGAGGCGCTCGGCGCCGGGGAGAGCCGGGCCGCAGCCGTGGACGGTGGCGGACACGCCACCGGGGTTCGTCGCCAGGCAACTGCGAACCTCGGCACTCTGCTGCGAACCTGCGACGCGGTGGGCGCCTGCTTGGCGGTGCCGCGTCTCCCCGGGGTACCGGAAGCCCTCGCGCGGGGTAACACGCTGCGGCACCCGGTCTGCATGCATGGGGTCGGCGATCCGCTGCGGTGGCTGGAGTCCGAGCGGGCGGCAGGCTCGCGCATTCTCGGTGTTGAGCTCGCCGACGAGGCGATCCGGCTCGCGGACCTGCCCGCGGCGCGGGGATGCACCGTGGCAGTGCTCGGCCACGAACAGCACGGGATCCCGCCCGAGGCGCTCGACCTGCTCGATGCCGTGGTGGAGATCCCGATGATGGGCACCGGCCTGAGTCTCAACGTGGCAGTGGCCGGGTCGCTAGTGCTCTACCGGCTAGCCGGGCTGCTGTGACCGGCCTCAACTGCCGCCCATGATCCTCATGCGCGCCCCCGATCAAGCGAACGCGACCATGCTGCGCAGCCAGAAGGACAGCTCCTTCGCTTCCTCGGCGGACACACTGCCCAACGGCGTCGCGTGAGTGAAGCGCCGAGTGGACACGGCGCTGAGGTCTTCGGTGCGCGCCCAGCTGGGGCGGGACAGCCCGGACTCCGGTGAGGCGATGCGGACGTGGTGATCGAGCTGCCGGTCGCGGGCGGTGAGCGGAACCATGAGTGCCATGCCGATGGGGAACCGGCAGTGTGTGGTGGAGCCGACGACGACAGCGGGGCGGATGCCACCCTGTTCGTGTCCGATCGGGGAGCCGAAGTCGACCCACCACACCTGCCACGGAGCGAGCCGTGTGGGCGGGCTCACCCGTTGTGCTCGGGGTACTCGTCGCTTGCTGGCGGCAGACCGTCGCCGGCGGCGTTGTCGGTCAGTTGCGTCTCGGCCCGGTAGCTGGCCCATTCGTCCGGATCGGCGCGTAGTTGTTCGTATCGGTGCATGATCCGGTTGATGCGGTGCTCGGTGACCAGGCGTTGGAGTGCTTCGCCCAGAGTGGCGCCATCGAAGTCGCGTTGGGCGATGTGGGCGAGCTGGTCGCGGAGTTCAGTGTCCAACTGCATCGTTGTCGTTGCCATGGCATCCACTATAGCATTCACTATGGCATGGAGATGGCTGGTTCTGGTGTCCACCAGGACTAGTACCACGGAGCGAAATCATGCAGTCACGCTACGTCTCGATTTCACGGTCGATACTCGGTAAGGCTGCCCTTGCTTCGATCATGACGCGGTCACAGGCTTGGTCGGCCTGGTCGAATTTCGAGTTCCGCGATGCTCACGGCACGTGGGACGAGGTGGATGTGTTTGGTTCTGGGTCGGCGCCGGCTGCACCTCGTCGAGCTGAAGTACTACGTCGGAACGCTTCAGGACGGCGATCTTCTCGCGCAGCGAGACGAGTTCGGGTTGATGGGGGGCCAGGGTGGTGGTGTCCAGGGTGCCCAGGCGGTCGCCGAGCTAGGCGCGGTAGAGCTTGGTGAGGTCCCCCGGCGTAGGCCCAGATGTGGCCCCGGATCGGGATGGCGAGGATGTCGGCGGGGTCGCGATCGCGCAGTTCGATACCGAGCAGCCACGGGCGCGGGGAGTCGTTGATGCCGTCGCTGGACAGGATCGCGACAGTGCGCTGCTGTTCGGGGGTGTTGGCCGGAGGTAGCGGCGCAGCTCACCCCGCCGCACGCAGCTCTGCCTCGGCGGCGACCAGGTCGGCGTCGTCGGCCATGGCCTCGGCCTGCGCGTCGCCGCAGTCCGTGCCGACGCCTAGACGCACGCCCTCCCGCCGCGCTGCCGCGGAGATCCAGCCGAGGGGGAGATGCCGGCCCGGCGGCGGTGTTCTCCGCCAGCGTCCACGTGGTCTGGTCGATCGACAGCGTGACCTTACGAGTTGCCGTACTTATCGTCCTAATCCTGGCGTGGCCGCTCACCACCAGGGGCGCCGATGCGGAAGACTGACCGGCGTCGGGCACGGATCGGAGACAGCAGTGACCGCGCAACCCCTGCACCGGCACACCCCCCGGACACCCCCTCGCGTCCCGCGCACCATCAACGGCATAGCCGACGCCCTGACCTGGGCCCACCGCATGGAGTTCTACCGCGCGGTAGGCCAGGCCGAGGCGGGGTCGGAGCTCCAGCACGTCATCGCCACCTGGTGGGGCCAGGCCATGCTGGACACCGACCCGGACCGCGACCAGATCATCACCGCCGTGCAGGCCGGCACCCTGCCCACCACCACCATGGCCGAGGTCCTGCGGCGCCGACGCGCCAACGGCGCCGCGATGCCCGGTGAGTGACGACGAAGATCTGTGGCCGGTCGAACCCTCCCAGGCGGTGGCAGAGGCCCTGGCCGACCCGACGCTTCCGGTCGATCAGTTCGCAAAGATCGTGGCCCTGACGGTTGCCATCGCCCAGAATCCCTGGCTTGCCGGCAGTCGCCCGGCTGAGCAGGGCGAACCCTGGCGCACGGTGCCCATTCCGGACGGCGGCGGCATCGTCGAGTACGTGATCAATGAAGCGGATCACAAGGTGATCCTCACTCGAATCGTTCCCTTCTGAGCAGGTCTCCGGTGTCATCCTCCGCCGGGACCTGCAGGTCGTCCGGGCTGGGTCGGTGCCGGTCGAGTCCGCCGGGTACCGGCTCGTGGACCGGAGGT
>DASTLT010000025.1:0-3146 GCA_035714625.1 Pseudonocardiaceae bacterium
CACGGCGGTGATCGCCGGGGTGGCCCGCGGCGTCGGCAAGGGCCGGACCAAGAAGGAAGCCGAGCAGCACGCTGCGGAGACGGCCTGGCGCACGCTGTCTGAGCGGCCGGACGAAAACGCTACTGCGGCGGAGTAGTGCGCCGTGCCGGAGTTACCCGAGGTGGAGGTCGTCCGGCGCGGGCTTGCCGAACACGTGGTCGGCCGCACCCTGGCCACCGTCGAGGTACGCCACCCCCGATCGGTGCGCCGCCACCTGGCCGGGGAGCTGGACTTCGCCACCCGCCTGGCAGGTGCACAGATCCTGGCGGCCCGGCGCCGGGGGAAGTACCTCTGGCTGGACCTGGGCGATGACCAGGCCCTGCTGGCGCACCTGGGGATGAGCGGGCAGCTGCGTGTCCAGTATCCGGACGCCCCGGACGAGACGCACCTTCGGGTGCGCCTGCGCTTCACCGGCGAGGGACCCGAGCTGCGCTTCGTCGACCAGCGCACGTTCGGTGGCCTGTCGGTGGAGGACATGGTGGACGGCGTGCCCGTCCCGGTGGCGCACATCGCGCGAGACCCGCTGGACCCCGGGTTCGATCTCGACGCAGCGATCGCCGCGATGCGACGGCGTCGGACCGGTCTCAAACGCGCGCTGCTGGACCAGACCCTGGTGTCCGGGATCGGCAACATCTACGCCGACGAGGCACTGTGGCGGGCCCGACTGCACTGGGCCAAGCCCACCGCGACGCTGACCCGGGTGCAGGGCCGGGCCGTGCTGGCCGCCGCCACCGAGGTGATGACCGAGGCACTGGCCGCCGGGGGCACCTCGTTCGATGCGCTTTATGTCAACGTCAACGGCGCGTCGGGCTACTTCGACCGCTCGCTCGCGGCCTACGGCCAGGAGGGCCGGCCCTGCCCGCGCTGCGGCACCCCGATCCGGCGCGAGTCCTTCATGAACCGCTCCGCCTACACCTGCCCGCGCTGCCAACCCCGCCCCCGCCACCCCCACCCGTGATGGCCCAAGAGAGCTATGACCGGTCACGACGTCCCATCACCCACTCGCGGGCAACGCCACCACACCGACAACCTGCTCCGGTCCCTGGCCCGATGCCAGGCGACGATGGCGTGCCCTGCCAGCGCGGGAACTACACTTGGCCTTCCGCGCTGCCGACCGTAATGCCGTCGACGAGGTCCACGACGCCGCTATCACGGAGGGGCCGCGTAGATCGCGACCGAGATCGGGTTGTGGAAGTAGTTGCCCAGCAGGTCGGTCGGGAACGGCAGGAAGGCGATGAACGCCAGGTTGATCGTGATTAGCCGTGAGTCCACCGCCCGCAGCATCGAGAAGAACTGATCGTGACGGCGGTGCAGCCCAGCCGTTCCAGGATCGGCCGGCTGTCCTCGGTCGCGTCGACCTGGAGATAGCGAATCCCGCGCGCTATTGCGAGCTAGGCACGGTGCGCGACGAGCGCCCGGGAGAGGCCCTGGCCTCGCCACGCGGCAAGGGCCGGTATCAGTGCACTCCGGAGGGGTAGGCGAGGGTCGGTTCAAGTGCGGTGTTGACGTTGGCTCATAGCTCTCGCTCGTAGAAGTAGTTGATCGGCCCATCAGGTCGGCCTTCGCGGTTGCTGAAGCCGAGGCTCTCATAGAGTGCACGAGCAGCGATGTCCTCCTCGCTGGTACCGAGGTCCATGTGAGCTGCGCCCTGGCTGCGTGCGTACTCGACAGCAGCCTCCATCAGTGCTCGCCCGAGTCCTTGCCCGCGCCGGTCGGGAACCACGTACAACTCGGCCACGTAGCACTCGAGTCCCTCGCTCCAGATCGCCGGGCGGAACCGGAGAACCACCAGGCCGTCTGGTCCTTCTCCTCCGAGTAGGACTGCGGTATCACCGGCGCTGAGGAGTCGCCTAACGCGAGCGCCGAGCACGCGCCAGCCGGGTGTCGGCTCGCCGAATTCCCGGTTGAAGTCGTGAAGGAGCTGACCGATAGTCTCGGCGTCTGCGACGCGCGCACAGCGGACACCGGGATCGAACCTTGCTGACTTGACCATACAACGATCAATTTACTGCCAGGCCGCCCATCTGACCAGTGGGCGGAGAGTGCCGCAGCGGGTTCCTACTGCAACGCTGGCCGCCTATGCCGGCTGGCCGTTGTCCTTGGTCCAGCTCATCCCGGGAAGTGGCCGGACCACCAGGTGGGGGGCCCCGCCGACCAACTCCAGCGCATCATCACTGCGGTCCATCCCCCTGGCCGGCGCGACGAGGAGCTCGATCACTGACCGGAGAGCCATGTGCTGATCGCGGTCACCGGACAGCCGCAGACGGAAGGCTGCGTGACCCAGCTCATCGAGGTCGTGGAGATCGGCAAACAGCTGCTCATCACCCGTGGGGCGACCACCTTCTCCATCGCCAATGACCTGGCAAAGTACTTCGCGATCATACCTGCTGATCTACGGCGTCGGGGGGATCATCACCCCGTTCGTCGGGATTTTCCTGATCGACCTGCTGGTTCGTCTCATCCCGGGAATCTGATGCTCACCACCCTGCTCCGCCAGGCCGCGGCGGGCCTGCGGCTGTTGCTGGTCATGACCGCTGTGTGCGGTCTGGCCTACCCGCTCGCGATCTACGGTGTCTCCCGGCTCCCCGGCCTGTAGGCCAAAGCCGAGGGGGTCACTCATCGTGCTTGACGGTCAGGTGGTGGTTCGGAGCTGATCGGCATCGATCCAGTGGCCCTCGGTGGCCGGGATCCGTATTTCCACACCCCACCATCGGACTCGGCGGAGGGAGTGCTAAGGCCGGGCGATCCGTCGGTCTCCGGTGGCTCGAACCTGGCCGCGAGGGAGTCCCTCCTGAAGACGTTCCCCCGGACGCCGTGACCGCTCCGGCGTCCGGGGGGACCTCCACATCAGCCCTGCCTATGCGCAGCGGCAGCCGCCTCGGGTCGCCCGGGTCACGGGCTGGGAGAAGACCAGGTACGGGCGCTGATCGTCGAGCACACCACCGGGCACACCTTGGGCTTCCTCGAGCGGATCACAAGGTGATCCTCACTCGAATCGTTCCCTTCTGAGCAGGTCTCCGGTGTCATCCTCCGCCGGGACCTGCAGGTCGTCCGGGCTGGGTCGGTGCCGGTCGAGTCCGCCGGGTACCGGCTCGTGGACCGGAGGT
>DASTLT010000026.1:0-31694 GCA_035714625.1 Pseudonocardiaceae bacterium
TCCCAGACGGGAGGTCATCCCCAACATCAAGCCCCGCCCTCGACGGATCGCCCTCTCCGGGCGATCACGGACCGTTAAAGATCCACTACCTTATGTCAACATGCCGTTGCCCTGGTCCGCACCCCCCTGTCCCAAGGTGTGCGTGATATCGCGGGAGACGACTCCAGCCGGGCGATCATCGATGCCAGACCCGCAGTGACATGCCCCGAGCAGCGCGCACCCACCCCAGCGCGAATCCGATCGTCTGGACCTGTTTAGCATCCATTGCCCACCACCCCCTTCCCACGCCGGGATCCTCCACCGGATCCCGGGCCGTCGCCCCGAGCCTTACGCTCGGTGAAGGGTGCGAGCACCAAGTTACCCGCCCCCGCACCCGATCGGATGCGCGCCCGCTGCGCGATCACCGCGCAAGCGTGGGCCTTGCCGTCGCCCAGCAGCAGTGCCCGCAGCACGGTCACCTCCTCGGCACTCAGGCAGCGTCGCGCTCCAGTGGGCGGGAGGCGGCCGCAGCCAGGTAGCCAGCTATGACTGCGCGCCCGGACAGGTTCGGGTGGTACGTGGCGGCCGGCGGCACGGTACCCGGGCGATAGAAGAACGGCTGCGCCGCGCACACGTCATGCCCTGTGAACGCTGGCGCCGGATCGATCACCTGAACGTGCTGCGCCCGAGCGCGCTGGGTGATTATGGTGTTCAGGCGGCTGAATAGTTCGTTGCCGACCGTCACCTCTCCCGGCGTGAGTTCCGGGCACCGGCTGAGATCACTCGCCTGCCCTGCTGGGGGCGGGGGCGGCAGGAGCGGTGGGTAGAGCACCACCGTGTGCGTGGCGTTCGGTGCCGCCGCGTGGATAGCTGCGTAGGCCTGGTCGAGCTTCGGTGGCAACTCAGCCAGTCGCGCCCGCGCGCCGTCGGGCACGGGAGTCTGGTCGCAGTTGGTCTGCAGTACGCAGCCCACCAGCGTGCCGAATCCGATATCATTTCCACCGATCATGAGGTAAGTCTGCTGCAAATCTGCGTTCAGCCGACTCGCCTGGGGCGGCTCGCCGTAGCGTGCCACGCTGACGATGTTCTGTGTGGTCGCACCAGAACAAGCGGTGTCCGTGGCAATATCCACTAACGAGGTTGAATCCAGCAACTGGGCCGGCGATGTGCGTGAGCGGTGGCACTGATCAGTCGGCGTATCCGTACCGGGCAGATACGGACCGGTCTCGATGCCACCCTCACCACTGGCAAACGAATCCCCAAGGTTGGCGGCCGGCACATGAGGCTCACTCGCCGCCATGGCCGATGGTGTGACCAGTACCGACAGTAACGCCAGTATCGCACTCACCACAAGTGAGTGGATAAAGATGCGTCGCATCTTCTCTCCCTTGCAATGTAGGTTTATTCACTGTTTCCGCCACGCCCGCCCGTGAAGCTGATCGCGGCAGCAATGCGGCCTGAACCAGGCCCATCTCCTGCATTCCTGCCGCCGACATGGTGGGTCACCCATTTATCGCGCAAACAGCACCATCGGTTACACGTTCGTCGCGGCGAGCCTCGGCAGATCGGCCGCCGGTAGGAGCCGGGTACCGTGCCGAACCTGGATGCAGGCCCGGTGACAGGGATTGGGTCAGACGGTGAGGTCGCTGGGATTGGTGTTGGCGCCGCAGAGCAGGATGGCGATGCGCTCACCGATGGCCGGCCGGTACGCACCGGAGAGCAGGGCGGCTAGGGCGGCGGCGGTTCCATGCTCGACGACGAGCCGGTGCTGGTCCCAGAGCAGCCAGCGGGCGGTGATGAGGTCCTCGTCGGTGACCAGCACGCTGCACACCCCGGTGCGGACAGCGACGTGGTACGCGATGGTGCCGATCCGGCGGGCGCCGAGGGAGTCGGCGGCGATACCGGACACGTCGACGTCGACCGGGTGCCCGGCGGCCAGCGCAGCGTGCAAGGTGGGGATCGTCTCCGGCGGTTGAACGCGCCCCGGGCCTTGAAGGATCCGGTGTGCTGCATGAACTCCAACTTCAGCCACACCTGCCCGGCGGGCGCGAACGGGCCGGGGTCGAGCGCAGCGACCGGGGTACGCCGCACCCGGCCGGCGATCCGGCGGGCGGCCGCCGCCACGTCTGCGCAGGTGATCACATCGGATTATCTCCCCGCCAGCGGGGTGGGTCAGCGCGGGGGGAGGTGGTCCTGCAGCCAGGACACCAGGTCGTCGAGGACCTGGTCCTGCTCGGGCTCGTTGAACACCTCGTGGTAGAGGCCCGGGTAGCGGATCAGGGTTCGGTCCGCCGAGGACACGGTATCGTGCACCATCGTCGAGCCGGCCGGGGAGCAGATCCGGTCCTCGGTGCCGTGCAGCAGCAGCACCGGCATGGTCAGCCGGGGCAGCCGGGCGGGCAGGGCCTCGGTGGCCGCCAGCGTCTCGGCGCCGGTCCGGGCCGGGATCTTGCCGTGGTAGACCAGCGGATCCTCCCGGTAGGCGCGGACCACCTCGGGGTCGCGGCTGATCTGGTCGGTGTCCAGGCTGGCCACCCCCAGGCCGGGGAGCAGCGTGGAGAGCACCCCAGCCAGCCGTCGCAGCACCGGCGACCCGACCGTCACCTGCACCGCGGGCCCGGAGATCACCAGGCCGTCCAGCAGGGGATCCGGCTCGGTGGCGTACTGCAGCGCGATCAGCCCGCCGAGGGAATGCCCAACCATGAACACCGGCAGGCCGGGGTGGCGCTCGATGGTGAACCGCACGAAGGCCCCCAGGTCGGCCACCACCAGTGACATCCGCTCGAGGTTGGCCCGGGGGCCGTCGGACCGGCCGTGCCCCCGATGGTCGGCGGCGTACACCGCGAAACCGGCCGCGGCCAGCCGGGTGCCGACATGGGAGTAGCGCGCGGAATGCTCGCCGAACCCGTGCACGATCACCACGATGCCCCGGGCCAGGTAGGCCGGCAGCCAGGCCTGCCAGTAGCCGGACTGCCCTGGCGCGATCTCCCGGTGCCCCTCGACGTGGCCGATGCTCACCGGCTGCCTCCTTGCCGAACTGGGTGGAACGGGAAACTGGCGACCGTGCTGCGGCAACCCGGGCGCGGACCGCTCGTTAGCCCGGTTGAGCGCAGCCCGGTGCAGCCGGGTGCGGGGGATCGGCGGGAGCCATGAGCATGGGCGTCGAGGTGGTGGTGCAGGGCCTCACCAAGTCCTTCGGCCGATCCGTCGTCTTCTCCGATGTGACGCTGACCCTGCCGCCAGGTGAGATTAGCGTGCTGCTGGGCCCCTCCGGCACCGGCAAGTCGGTGTTTCTGAAGACCCTGGTCGGGCTGCTCAAACCGGAGCGGGGCTCGGTCGTCATCCACGGCACCGACCTGGTGCGGTGCCGGGCGCGCACGCTGTACGAGATCCGCAAGAGGTTCGGGGTGCTGTTCCAGGACGGCGCGCTGTTTGGCTCGATGAACCTCTTCGACAACGTCGCCTTCCCGCTGCGTGAGCACACCCGCAAGTCCGAGGCCGAGATCAAGCAGATCGTCGGTGCGAAGCTGGAGCTGGTCGGGCTGGCCGGGGACGAACGCAAGCTGCCCGCCGAGATCTCCGGGGGGATGCGCAAGCGGGCCGGGCTGGCCAGGGCGCTGGTGCTCGACCCGGAGATCGTGCTGTTCGACGAGCCGGACTCGGGGCTGGACCCGGTCCGCACGGCGTACCTGAACCAGTTGATCGTGGACCTGAACGCGCAGACCGACGCGACGTTCCTGATCGTCACCCACGACGCGCACACCGCGCAGATCCTGCCGGACAACATCGGCATGCTCTACCGCCGGCGGCTGGTCCGGTTCGCACCCCGCGAGGTGCTGCTGACCTGCGCGGAGCCGGTGATCGTGCAGTTCCTCACCGGCCGCCGGCAAGGGCCGATCGGGATGAGCGAGGAGAAGGACTTCCGGCTGGCCGAGCGGGAGCTGGCCGAGATCGACGGCGAGCCGGTCCCCCTGCCTGAGCTCAAGCCCCAACTGTGCCCCTCGTCTGGCCGGCCCGAACGCCGGGCGGTGTCCCGCCGGCTGGACCGGGTGCGCCACCTGCTGCCCACCCTGCCCGACCAGGCCCAGGACGCGATCCGGGCCAGCCTCGCCGGCTCCCAGCCCGGCCGGTGAGCCGTGCGCCGCGGCGGGTGGGAGCTCATCGAGCAGGCGTGGTTCGTCACCCGGGTCTCCGCGCTGCCCGCCGCGCTGTTCACCATCCCGTTCGGCGCCACCATCGCGCTGCTGCTCGCCGAGCTCACCCGCCAGTTCGGCGCGCAGTCGCAGACCGGGGCGAGCAGCGTGGTGGCGGTCGTCCAGCAGGCGGCGCCGATCGTCACCGCGCTGGTGATCGCCGGGGCGGCCGGGGCGGCGGTCTGTGCCGACCTGGGCGCCCGGACGATCCGGGAGGAGATCGCCGCCCTGCGGGTGCTCGGCGTCTCCCCGGTGCGGCGCCTGGTGCTGCCCCGGGTGCTGGCGATGATCCTGGTCGCGGTGCTGCTCAACGGGCTGGCCAGCGTGGTCGGTGTCGCGGGGGGCTACTACTTCACCGTGGTGGTGCAGGACGGCTCGCCCGGTGCCTACCTGGCCAGCTTCAGCACTATCGCCCAGGTCAGCGACATCGTGGTCAGCGAGATCAAGGCGGCGCTGTTCGGGCTGGCCGCAGGGATCGTCGCCGCGCACCGGGGGCTGCACCCGGCACCGGGGCCCCGAGGGGTGGGCGCGGCGGTCAACCAGACCGTGGTGCTCTCCTTCCTGCTGGTGTTCCTGATCAACCTGGTGATCACCACGAGCTACCTGCAGGTCGTGCCGCCCAGGGGCGGGTGATCCGGCCCGCAGCCGCGGCGCTGGATACCCGCGCGCGAGTTGGTCAGGGCGTCCCATCACGTCCCGTGGTGGTCCTCATGACCAGTGACCGGCAAGCCTGTCCCGCTCGACCTGCGCGAGTGGGTCGCCACCAACCTGCTGCGTCGCTGGCACGACCAGTCCGACCCGGCCTCGGAGCAGGACCGCGAGACCATGCGCGCGGCGATGCGGGAGCAGGCCCGCGAGGCCGCCGTCGGTCTGGAGAGCACCGCCGAACACCTGAACGCCGAACAGCGCGCCCTGGTGCAGGCCGCGTCCCGGGAGCTGCCGGAGCTGGCCGAGCAGTTGCCGCTGGTCTACCAGCACGGCGACTACTCCACCCGCAACTGGCTGTGGGACGCTGCGCCTGGCCGCCCGGATGGGCTGCGCCACCTCCACCGACGGCATCGGCGCCGTGGCCGACTCAGACATCGACGTCGTCTTCGACGCCTCCCACGCTGCCGCGCACCCCGCCCACTGGGCCGGTGAGCACGCCCGCGCCCGCGCCGCCGCCGACCCAGGTGCCGACCGATTCCGTGCCCCCGACATCCGCTACCTGACCCAGATCGCCCACGCCGCCGAGCACATGGGCTTCGACGCGATCCTCACCCCGACTGGCACCTGGTGCGAGGACGCCTGGCTGACCTGCGCTGCGCTCGCCCCGGAAACCGAGCGGTTGCGCTTTACGGTTCATCGCCAGCCTATAGCTGCGCAGGTGGCGCCGGTGCTGTCGCGGGTGATCGTGATGGTGGGTTCGCGCAGTCGCGGCCCAGCGTGCCAGGTGCGGGTCAACTCCCCCAGCTCATTGCCGAGATGCGCGCTGGCGGGTCCGTGTGCCGCGATGCCGATCTCTTCGGCATCGGCGGAGGCGCGGGTGGTGAGGTAGGCGAGGGATCCATCCCGGAACAGGGCTGCGCCAGACCAGCGCAGGCTCGGATCGGCGATGCCCGCCTCCCTTACCTCATGGGACACTGACAGGCGACCGAACGGGATCGGCTGCTGGGTCGCCAACCACAAGTCCAGGTGCAGCACTGAGTCGAACGTGGCGTCGATGGTCAAGCCGGTCCAGTGCTGCCAAGACGGTTCCGAGGTAAGGGCGTCGGCGAGGCCGGTGGTGTGGTCTATGTCGGTGGGTGCGTGGTCGAGCAGGATGTCGTCCGCGAGGCGGGTACGGGTGGCGACCGCAGCGGACTGTCCGCGCATCGGGACGAATCCGCAGACCAACTGCTGGGTGGACACGGCGGTATCGGAGCTGGTGCGGTGCAGGCGCAGGCTGCGGGTCAGGCCACTGGGGTGCAGCCGCAGCGGCACGATCATGCGGCCGACGGGGGTGAGCTGATCCCACCACGCATCAGGGATGGTGACCGCGCCGACGGTGACGATGATGCCGTCGAACGGGGCGCGATCCGCCGCACCGAGCGCGCCGTCGCCGCAGCGGACCTCGACCCGGTCGGTGTAGCCGGTGCGGGTGATCGCGTCGAGCGCGCCTTCGGTGAGGTCGCGGTCGTACTCGATGGTCACGACGTGCCCGTGTGGGCCGACGAGTTCGGCGAGGAGAGCGGCGTTGAAGCCGGTGGCGGCGCCGATCTCGAGGATCCGCTCCCCGGGCTGGGCGGCGAGTTGTCCGAGCATGCGCGCGACCAGCGTCGGCGCGGACGCCGAGGACAGCGCGGAGCCGTCGGAGTCTCGTTTGGTCACTACCGGTCGTGGCGCATATGCCTCCTCCAGCGGTGTCCCGAGCACGAACTGGTGGCGGAACACGGTGCGAAACGCCCGTTCGACCGGGCTGTCAGGACTGGAGAACCCACCACGCGCGCGAATGGTGTCGGCCAACCGGTCGCGCAGTGCGCTCGGGTCGAGGGTGTCGGTGGGCGTCTTGGTGGGCGGGGCCATACGGTGGTCCTCCTGGAAGATGACGTGTTGGGCGGCGGCGGACATGGTGGCCAGGGGCCGGGCGGCGATGCCGTGCCGGTTGGCCATGAACAGCAGCAGGTTAGTGATGACGGCGCGCAGTCCGCGGCTCAGACCGCCGGTGGCGGCCAGTCTGGCGAGGTCACGTCCGGCGGTCTCGACTGCGTCGGACCAGCCTCGTGCGTGGTGCAGGGGGCTCGTTGGTGTGTCTGGGCCGGAGAAGATCAGGTGTCGTACTGCGCGGCGGGCAGCGGCAGCCGTGGTGTCGGGTGGTGGGCGGTGTGCGGCGATGCGGGCCCACACGTCGCCTTGTTCTTCCAGGTCCAGGCCGGCGGCGCGGATGAGGCGTATGGCCAGCAGCAGGAAGATCTCGTTGCGGTGGGGATGGCGGCGGTGGCGGGCCAGGTGCCCGGCCAGATGATGGGAGTCGCGGCAGGCGAGCCGATGCGCGACATCAATCCCGACCTCTCCGCCGAATCCGTGGGTCTCGGGTTCGTAGATGCCGGGGTGGAGCTGGGCGCCGTACTGTCGAGCGGCGTTGCTGATCCGGTCGATGTCGTTCGGGTCGGGGTGCCATAGCCGCAACCGCACGGTGTCGTCCTTGCGGATCCACCAGCAGCCCGGGCCGGTCTGTCCGGTTGCGTGCAGCAGCGGCGCTAGCTCGATCAGAACGTTGTCGACCTGGACAGGTTGGGCGGTGATGAGCTGCAGCTGCCGCCAATCGTGTGCCGTGCGGCCGGTAGGCGGGGTGGGGGTTCGCTGGAGGTGTGAGGTCGTGGTCACGGGCAGGTGTCCTTCCTGGTTAGATCAGCAGCAGGCATCGGGCCCAGCCGTTGACCTGGTTCTCGGTCAATGAGTGCAGCGTTAGGGCGGCGCCGGCGACGCCTTGGACCAGCCCGGTTGGGGCGCCGAGCGGCGGGGCGCAGTCGGTGGCTCCGAGGGCGTCGGTGAATGCGTCGGTGAGTGCGGGTAGTGCGGCGGTGAGGGCGGAGTCGGTGCTGTCGCGGGCTGCGCACCAGGTGGTGAGGGCAATGCCGGCCCATCCGTGGCACAGCGACACGTCGCTGACCTGTTGCAGCTGCGTGGGGTCGGTGACCGCGGCCAGCAGGATGTGCTCAGCGCGGTGCTGGAGGTCGATGTCGCCCAAGGCGATCCCAGCTAGTTGCAGTGCTCTGGCGATGCCTGGGGTGCTGTAGCACCAGGATGGCCGGCCCGGCTCGGTCTGAGCAGTCGCGTCGGTGGCGCGGTGGGGCCAGGTGAGGCGTTGCGGCCACCAGTAGCCGGCGTCGGTGGTGGCCGCGATGCCGTCGTACCAGTCGATGATGCGGTGCATCGCTGCGCGCTGGCCGGGCACCCAGATTCCGGCACGCCCGGCCAGCGCGAGCAGGCTCAGTGGTCCGCCGATGCCGTGCGCGGCGCCCTGGTCGGAGTGTCCGCCGCGCACGGTCGGTTGCCCGGACGGTGGGTCGGTAGTCCACCAGCCGGGCACTGCGATGCCCGCGGCGTCGTCGGCGGCGACCGGCTCAGTAAGCGCCACCAGGTAGGACAGCACCTGAGCGACCAGTGGGTGCGCCGGGTCGCGCTGCAGCAGGTAGCCGCCGAGCCCGGCGAGGCCGTTGACCAGGTCGAACTCCTGTAGGTGGGGTCGAGTGCGGGTGTGGAAGCGGGCGTGAGCTGCCGCCAGGCGGTCTCGGGTGATGTCGTCGAGCGATCGGTCGAGTGCGGCGCGCGCAGTCCGGTAGCTGTCGTCTCGGGTGGTGTGGGTGAACGCGAACCACACCGCAGGGGCCCCGAACCATGCCCCGGCCCCCGGCGCGGCCGACAGCTGTTCGGCCACGGCGGCGGCAAGCCACCGGTGAACGACCTCCCGGTCTCCGCCGGTGCGGTCCAGAGCGGCGTGCAGGATGGCCACTCCGGCCGCGCCGTGCGCGATGGACTGTGCCCACCAGCGGCGGGAACAGCGCCCGTAGTCTCCGCCCGAGGCCTCGGGGTGGGTCAGCGCGTCAGCGAGGGCAGTGACGACAGCCCGCTGGTCAGCGACCAGGCGGAGGGAGGGTGAGCTGGCAGTGGTCACGATGTCCCCTTGCGTGCCTGGGTGGCGAGGGCGACGGCGCGGGCGATGCGGTATCGCGCCTGCTCGCCGCCCGGATCGGGTTGGTGGACGCGCACGTGGTGCAGGTGCAACAGTGAGATCAGCACCGAATCAGGCATAGTGCCGAGACGATCGCGGTAGGCGCTGACGGCGTCGGTGCGCCGCCGCCATGCCTGCCGCACGGTGGGGGGCGGGTCCTGCCACAGCGTCCGCGCTCGGGCGATGGCTCCGCGGTCGCCGATCGGCGCGGTACCGGTCAAGTCGCGATGGCTGATCAACCAGGACAGACCGGCGCCGGGTCCCAGCGCCGCACAGGTCAGGTCGAGTAGGCTTGCCGCGGTGGCCGCGTCGAGATCCAGCCCTAAGCGAGCAGCGGCCATGTCCAGCAGCACCGCGGCCGTGGCGGAGTCGGCCGCCCACACCGCCTGCACGGCGGCCATGGCCGCTGCCGGGTCCGTCGCGCTGTGGCTGTAGCGGGCTAGTTCCGGCCGGAACGTGTCGAACGCGAGGGAGCCGGCCAGCCGGTCGCGGCGCAGTTCCGCCGCCCAGGAGCTGACGCGATCCGCGGCCGTAGAAGGTTCATCACAGGCCACCCGCAGCCGCAGGTGCGGTCGGGGCTCACGCATCGGCAGCCACCACAGCCTGTCGGCGCCGACCGCGTCGGACAACGTGGGGAGTCGCTGGGTGACGATGGTCGTGATCGCTCGGGGGTCGCAGTCGATCAGCGCCGAGAGCACTGGCCCGGCCAGCGGCAGGCTGACCTCCCGACCGGTGACCCGCACCAGCCGATCCAGCGCCGCGGGCCGCGGCGCGGGCGCCGAGGTCGACGCGAGCGGCACGAGAAGCTCGTACGCGTGGCCATCGATCCATCCCCACGCCTGGTCGTCGGCAGCCTCGGTCACCGTGACCGGTCCGTCGGCCCGCTCGAGGTGAAGATGTAACTGGTGGGCATCCAGGTCACAGGCCAGGTTCAGGCGAAGTCGATGGTCGCCGTCGCCGAGATGCACCCAGTCCGGGATGCCCAGCGTTTTGCGATGGCGGGCCAACGTGACAGTCCACTGCGTCGCCGACGCGTCCCGGCCGGGGAAGTCTGCCGGATCTAGCCGCCAAGCGGCGGGGGACAGGATGATGCGTCCCACGCGCAGCCGCGGTCGCCACGGCAAACTAGCCAGCGGCCCCCAGTCGAACCCGCGCACCGGGCCCAGCGTCGACGTCGCGACCTCACCCAGGAACCGCACCAGCGGGGCCACGGTGTGCCCGGCCAGCGCGTTCGCCACCAGGGGCTCGATTGCTCGTCCCTTTTGGTCCACCAGGTACAGCCGTCGGGAATCGGCGACCACATACAAGTCCGCCACCCGCAGCCCGTCTCCGAACTCCCCGACTCGCAGCACTTCACCGGTGATGCGCGGTGCGCGGCCAAGGGGATCGCAGTCCAGCTGCAGCGACGGAGCACTCAGCTGTGCCACGACCGCGCCATCGACAGTGGGCGGCAACGCCGACAGTGCCGCCATCGCAGCAGCCGCCTGAGGTGCGGGAAGGCGGTCCAGCAGCCGTCCACCCAGTGACGCGCCGGTGCGGCCCACCGCGCCGACCACGATGTCGAAGCGACCGGCGTCGAGGTCAGCGCGGCTGGTTGCGTGGACTTCAGCGCAGATCGATAGGTGCGAGGCCCACCCGACCCACACAGAGTCCGCCGCCAATGCCGACAAGTCCGCGGCGCTCAGGTGTACCTCGGCAGCACCCAGGCGAGCTGCGTGTTGGGCCAGCCCGGCCAGGTGCCGGTCCCGGCGTTGCCACCTCGGTGGCCCAGGTAAATAGCCGCGCTGCAGGTGCTCGGGCCACCCCGCACCGTCCACCGGGTCCACAGCCGTGGTCACAGCAACGGCGGCACCCACGCCGAAGCGCTCCACGAAGCGGGCGTGCCAGCCACGCCAGGACCGACGGCCGGGTGTTTCACTCGCGGTGATTGTCAGCAGCCGCCCAGCGTCGGCGACCACGTCGACCACGGGGCCTGGCACTTGCACGTCGACGTCGAGCTCGAGGTCGATGCCGGCTGGCCGTGTGGTGGATGTAGTCTCACCGAGCCGGTGGTGCAGGTACGCGCCGGGTGCGGTGCACGTGCTTGGAGCACGTAGCTCGCTGATCAACACGCCGTGTTGGACCAGGCTGTGCACCATCGTCTCGACACCCTCGCGGGGCATTCCCGCGAATCTGCCCGTGATCGCGTCGACCAGATGCTCGACCGGCTCGGGGCGGGTCGCTTCGGCCACCACGGCGTTCAGGACCGTGCCGGCGCGGACCGAGACCTCGGCGGGACGGTCCTGGTGCAGGTGGGGCATGCAGTCCACGACCAGGCGGCCACCGCGCCGGCTCGTCAGGTCGTTGGTCTGCACGCGAAGTTCACGCAGGAGCTCGGGTTCGTTCTCGGCGGCGGCGACTGTGACGGCCATGTCTTGCGGCGCGGGGGCGTAGTGCCGTTGATGAGCCACACCCCACGACACCCCTGTCGGTGATCCGGTCCGAACGACGGCGACCCCTGCGAACAGGCCACATGGGGTCGCCCGACCGCCCGCCCGCAGCAAGTAACGGGCGACGGACTCAGCTGCGCGGCGGGCTCGCACCGTCGACACGGGTTCGCCATGACAGATCCGGGTGACACCGGCGGCCAGCCCCGGACTGGCATAGGTGATCGCTTCAAGCACCTCCCGTTCTGCTGTCGCCTCGGCCAGCCAGCGACGCCACCGCGCTGTGTCCGCGTCAGCTGCCGGCCACCAATCAGGCAGGACGGACCGGGTGTGGGTGCTGGCGCGCACCATGACAGCCGGGGCCACTGGTCGATAGGTCGGTTGCTCGGCGGCGGTCGAGCGCTTGGAGCGCGCGCTCGACCGCCGCCCAGGGATCGTCACCCGAGGATCAGCAATCACCGTCCTTCCGGGTGTCACAGCCGTCATCGGTCTTGGACAGCAGCGCTTCGGCCACCGGCCCCGACCGGACGATGGTGACGTCGAGATCCAGCTCGTCCATGGGGTCCCTCCTTTCCTCGTGTTGTGCGGGACCTAACCGGCCCGGTCAGGCAGCTTCCCGGAACCGACAGACTGTCCCGGGTAATCCGGTGATTGGTGCCGACCGGACTCGGGACTTGCGACGCGGCTTGCGGGCTACGGGGCGGTGATACTTCGAGTACGCGCTCCGGCAGGCCGTGTCGCTCACTGGGCGAGCCGTGACCTCGCGGGCGACCAAGCAGGCCAGGTAGGTTCGGGTGAATGATCGCCACCGAACAAGCATCAACGCAGTTCAGCGTCACAATGGGGACAGTTTGTCCCCCTGCTCAGCTGACGGATCGCAGCCGTGCGGCCATGCCTCGTGCGGCGGCGCGGGTAGCCGGAGGTGCGTGCTCAGCCAACTCGTCGGCCAGCGTCCGCGCCCACGGGATCAAGACAATTGCTTCGTGGGAGATCTTCTCCGCTGAGGCGAGCGAGGTCACGGCCTCGCTCCATTCATGCCGGTTGGCGTGTGCCTGCGCGCATTCCAGCAACAAGCGGGATCGCCGGACCACCGATGGCGTGCTCGGCAACTCGATCTTGCGGGCCCGCGCGACTGCTTCTCCGTTCTTGTGCAGGCTGACCGCGATGATCACGGCAAGGATCTCGACATTCGTACGCTCGAAGGCCGACGGAAGGTGCCAGGACCCGGCCGGCATGCGACCGGCCGTAACGACTGCCGCGTCGAGGTAGCGCCACGCGTCGCCCTCGCGGCCCGCAAGCCCGTGAGCAGCGGCGGCTTCGAGCTGCAACGCTCCCAAGGTCCCCATCGCCATAGGGGACGGTGCATCCGCGCACGCGTTCAGCAGCGCAGCGGCGCCGCGATCGGCGAGACAGGCAGCGTCGTCGTAGTGGCCGCTCGCGCATAGCCCAACCGACGAAGCCCACGCGGCTTCGGCCAACGACAGCAGGCTGTCCGCCTCTTCAGATAGGGCGCGTCCTCGCTCCACCGCTAGAGCGTGTAGCTCCGGCTCGCAGATGTGAGCGAGAAAACGCTGCACGAGCCGGTAGAGATCTGCTGTTGCCGCGCGGCACCGTCGACATTCAACACCGTCGGTACGTCGAATCGATGTATGAGCTTGCCGAATCAGACCGGGCAGCGCACCGCCAACGTCGGATCGCTGCATCGGAGACGTGTGCCAACGCAGCCACAGACGCCGCACTTCGTCGGCGAGGTCCTCGCCGCTCCGCACCGGTAGGTTCTCATCAGCTAGCAACGATCCGAACGACACGTCCTGCATTGCTGCGCGAATGCCCGTCACAGCGGGATGAACTTCTCTTTCCCATGCGCGTGTCGGCGCATCGAAATCGTCGCCAGTCAGATCGGCGATATCCTCGGTGCCGAGTTTGCGTGCCAGCTCGACCAGCATCTTCAATGAATTGATGCGGCGATCGCCGTTCTCGATCTTTTTGAGCCAGTCCGGGCTGCGTCCGACCAACCCAGCAAGCACCGGCCGCGACATACCGCGCGCTTCGCGACGCATGCGGATGCGTTCACCGGTGGAAAGCCGCGGTACCAGGCGCGGGTTCGGTGCCCTGATGTCCATGGGTAGATACTACCTGCACAGGCAAGTCCATCGTGGCCGTATCGCAGTGGATGCGGCTACGACGCGAGTGGACCCGACCGACGTGCCAGCCGATGGGTGGGATGGCAAGATGCAGTCATGACCATGGTGGGAGTGACAGGCCATTCAGATCTTACTGATCGGACAGCTGAACTAGCTCGCGATGAGTTGGAGAAGGTGCTGAAACCCTTGTCGGGCGACTTGATTGGCATGACCTGCCTTGCGCGTGGTGCCGACCAAGTGTTCGCAGACGTTGTACTTGGGCTTGGTGGCAGAGTACGAGTAGTCGTGCCGGCTGCAGATTACTTTACAAGTATTTCTGATCCGCACAGTAGGGAGCGGTGCGAGAAGTACCTTTCCGCAGCTGAGTTGACCATCGCCATGGACTTCGAGAAGTCAGGACCTCCAGCCTACTTCGCCGCAAGTCGCTATCTCGTCGATCACTGCGATGTGTTGATCGCCGTGTGGGACGGTTCGACATCGTCCGGCACCGCCGACGCCGTCGCCTACGCCCGGGACCGCCACCGGCAGATCATCGTCGTCTGGCCAGATGGCGCGGAGCGCTCCTGAGAAGGAGGGCGTTCCGCCAGGGGCCGCTCCTTGTCACTGTGTCTCTGGCCTCTCAGCGGTGCCGTTGAGAGGGCCCGACGGGGCGTTGCGCATTGTCGGTTTCTACGTCGCGTGCTTACGGCTGTGAGCCTGCGGCTATGATCACTGATATCGGTCCGGTCGGCGCGGCGATCGCGCTGGCCGACTACCAGCGGTTCTGGGACGAAGCCAACCTCACCAACCACAGCCCGTAGCGACGGCTCGGTTCCAGTGCCGCGGATCATCGACATCCCACCCAGCGGTGCCAGCCCGAGCGTGCACCAGACCGCGTACGGTCCTGCGCCGTGATCTGCGCGCCGAGCTGTTGACGCGGCGACCCAGGCTGGGCCTGGGGTGGTCGGGTCGGTGTTGTTCCGGGCGGCTGCCCCGGTGTACGCGCTGTTGGTCGAGCATGCGGGGGCAATGCTGGCGGTGCCGGCGTCCCGGGGCGTGGGTGGGGGCGGCGCGGCGGCGCGGCCGGATCTACCCGCTGGTGCACGACTGGCTGCACGAGTCACGCCCCACGCTGACCGCCCGGCTGCGCCGTGACCTCGGAGTGCCGATCCCACCCATCCCGCAATCCAAAGCACCCGCCCAGCCGCGGGCGGCAGTCCGGTCACAGCACTGCTGACCCAGCCCGCACCCCTTGATCAACTTTCGCTGATCGCAGACCTGTTCGGAAGATGACGACTCATGACCGGCGAAAGCCGCTTGTGCTGGCGATGTTGTGCTAGCCGGGTGGTTAGGCTTTGCCGGATCGGTGACCCGGAAACGGGGTTCGAGGAGGGGTGATGGTTCAGCCAGCACGAGAAAAAGGTGACCGTGTCCCTGGTGCGTGGCGGCGGTCGTCGTCTGGTCCGATGATGCTAAAGGCGTTGTTGCGGGAGCGTCATCTGCAGAGTTACGGCAGGTTCAAGCGGGCTTACCAGAAGGCCGCCAAGGCGGTGGATAAGGACCTGGTGGAGACCTACCCGAGCCGGGCGACCTTGTATCGGTGGCTGGAGGGCCAGGTCCAGGAGCTGCCGTATCCGGATCATTTTACCTCCGCGGTGGCGGACTTACTCACCCAGGAAGTGTCGGATGGACATATCTGAGATCGATTGGCAGCCCCGTCTGCGCGCGCTGGTCGATTACCTGGTCCGGGGTGGTGATGTGCGTAGCGAGCCGTGGCGTGCGGCGTTCGCGCAGACACCCCGGCATGTGTTCGCGCCGACCGTGCTCACCCTGAGCGGCTCGGATGCGACCGAGCTGAGCGGCACCTATCCGGATCAGCACCAGTCGTGGCTGGAATGGGTGTACTCCGATGACAGCCTCATCACCGCAGCAGGCTGGCGCACAGCAGCAAGGCCGCGTCGTAGCCACTTGGGACGCTGCCCCACGATTCCCAATCCAGCAGCCAGCACCGGGGCGCGGTGAGATTGGCCCAGTGCAGATCCCCGTGGGCGGTGCTCCAGGTCAGGCTACCGGGGTTAACCTCCACCCCAAATGCCGCGAGAAGCCGCCGGGACACGAGCTGCTCGTCCAGGCACACCCGGTCGGTGGAATGCGTGGCCAGCGCGTCGAGCGAGCCATGCAGCTCGCTCCACGTCGGCGTTGCCAGTCCAGGCCGGTCACCTGCCCACTGCGCAGGCTCGGTGATCACTCGCAGCCACCGCTCGCCGTTCGGCGTCATCACCCGGCAACCCACGCTGCGGTTCCCGAGCCCGTACACGGACTCGCCAGCGAGGTCCGCGTTGACCCGAGCGGCTCCGGATGTCAGCATGTCATCCAGCCACGTGAGCCAGCCTTTTTGTCATTCATGTACTGCGCTCCATCTCGGCTGTGCGATAACCAGTGTGATCTGCTATAGTATTTGCCTGTCGCTACGACCATTTGAACCCAAGGGAGCATCCGGTGGGTAAGCATGACGACAAGCAGAGGGACGAGGACGAGCGAAAACAACAGAGCAACGGCCAACCACCCCCCGGAACCCAGATATCGCGGAAAGAATCGGAGGGACGGCACAGCGCGCTGGATGAGAGCAAGGATGAGGAGTGAGCAACCCGAGGCATTTGCTGCGGCGGATGGTCGATGAGCTGACCAGGAGCGGTGAGCTGGACCCCGTGTGGCGGGAGACGTTTCTTGCTGTTCCGCGTCATGAGTTCATTCCCGACCTGATCTGGTGCCAGCAGGGCCGTGATCTCGTGCCGTTGTACCGACGTGATGACCCGGACCGCTGGCTGCAGCTAACCTACGAGCCCCGTCAGTCCCTGATCACTCAGGTTGATGACGGAGAACCGGTCGGGCCGGGACTGATCGGGGACCGTATCACCAGTTCTGCGAGCCAACCGAATGTCGTGGCATTGATGCTGACCGCCCTGGACGCTGAACCCGGGATGCGTGTCTGTGAGATTGGCACCGGCACCGGATACAACGCCGCCCTGCTGGCCCATCGTCTGGGCGCGGAGAACGTCACCACCATCGAGGTCGACGCCGCGCTGGCTGAGCGGGCCCGTGGGGCGCTCGCCGAGGCAGGTTATTCGGGCGTGGCTGTGGTCACCGGTGACGGTACGCAGGGTGACCAGGCACGAGCGCCCTACGACCGTCTTCTCTCGACGGCAGCAGTGCAGCATGTGCCCTATGCGTGGGTGGCGCAGACCCGACCGGGCGGGCGGGTGGTCACGCCCTGGGGGACCGCCTATCTCAACGGCGCGCTGTTGTCACTGACCGTGGATGGGGGTGGCACCGCGATCGGCCAGCTCGTCGGCAAGGTGGCCTTCATGTGGCTTCGTGCACAACGTATCCCCCTAACCTGGGTACGCGATTTTGTCCATGACGAGGACCTGGCCCTGATCACCCACACGGACCTACACCCAGCCCGGGTCATCGACGACTACGACGCAGCATTGGCCATTGGCTTGCTTGTACCGGGCTGTGATTACCGACTGTGCCGTGCTTCGGATGAGTCCGGCGAGTGCACGGTCTGGTTTCTCGACCACAAATCCCGGTCGTGGGCCAGCGTCGACTACGCACCGGATCTCAGCACGTTCGAAGTAAACCAGCTAGGTTCGCGCCGGTTATGGGATGAAGTCGAATCGGCCTACAGCCGGTGGGTGCAGGCTGGCAGTCCTACCGCAGAGAGATGGCGTTTCACCATCACACCCCACGGGCAGCACGTCGATCTGGCCGACATTCGACATGACATAAGCCTAGAGTCTTATTGGAAACTCTGGCTACCACGCCCCTGACCTGCGGTGATGCTGGCAGCGGCCCGAGTTTCCAATAAGACTCCTAGATGAGGCAACCCGACCAGGGACCCGGTAGCAGGTCGCCCTGGAGCTACTGCAACGCTTCGAACCCCGGCGTCCTCGCAGACCACGCCACAGCAGTCTCTGGTCGCCGGGCTGTACGCGGCCGGGGGTCCGGACCACGAGGAGCACACCTGTCCTGGGCCGGGACCGTGGCGTAGCGTCCAGGTACGTCGGCGCTCAACACCCGCTGGCAAGACGGCAAGCTGTTGCGATTTCTTCGATTTCCTGCGAACGTTGTGGCATGTCACAACCGCTACCGGCCGACGACACCGAACCCATCCTCCCATCTGCAGCGGAGGCACGGCTCCTCGCGCTGGTACGTGACACCCTAGACGAACCGTCGGCCACCAGACTGCTCGGCGCCGGCGGCGAGACGGTGGAGCTGCCACGCTCAGTCCGTGAGGTACTGGTGCGCGTCGTCCGCGAACTCGCGCAGGGCAATGCTGTCGCCGTCCTTCCCGTGCACGCCGAGCTCACCACACAGGAGGCGGCTGACCTCCTCAACGTCTCCCGGCCATACCTGATCGGACTGACCGAGCAGGGCACGCTGTGCTGTACCCGCACCGCCGGCAACCACCGTCGCCTCCGCCTGGCTGACGTATTGACTTACAAACGAGCCCGGGACACCGAGCGGCGAGTGGCGCTCGATGAGATGAGCGCCGAGGCCGAAAAACTGGACCTGAGCTACTGACCAACCACTGTCCGATCCCTCGCTAGGGTCTTCGCGTGGTTCCCTCCGCCCTTCTCGACGCATGCGTGCTGTACCCATCGGCCTTCGAGACACGCTACTGAACGTGGCCGAGGCGGGCTTGTTCCGAGTGCTGTGGACCGAAGAGATCCTGTCGGAGACCGCACGCAACATCGTCGAGAACACCGCAGGTCTGACGGCCGCACACCTCGAGAAGACCTTCGCCGCTATGCGGCGCGCCTTCCCGGAGGCGATGATCCACGGCTACGAGCCACTCGTGGAGTCGATGACGAACCATCCGAGGGACCGCCACGTACTCGCAGTCGCCATAGCCGCTCAAGCAGATGTCGTCGTGACGGCGAATCTTCGCCACTTCCCGGTGCAAGCCAGCGATCCCCATGGCATCCGAGTCGAATCGCCCGATCAGTTCCTCTGTGATGCGTTTGAGCGCAGGCCGGAAGTGGTTTCAGCCGTGCTTCGGGCGCAGGCAGCGAGGAAGCGTCGTCCAGCTATGTCCGTCGACGAGATGCTCGATCGCCTCGCGGTCGTCGTTCCCGAGTTTGGTGCGGCGATCAGATCCGAGCTACCAGACGGGCCGCAGCGCTGGCCACTGCGGGGATCCGCGGAGCCCTCCCAGCCGAGCCGCTAGCCGAGCGGGCACTGCGGGCACCCTGCAGACACCCCGGAGGCTGAATCCGGCGCGTAAGCGACAACCCGGCCAGGGGAGGCTCGTTAGGCCCGATTGAGCTAGGTGCGGGATCTAGGAGGAGTCATGAGCGGCCGATGTTCCTCCAGCAACCTGGTAGTCACCGTGATCTGCCCGCGGCTCGGGTCGGCGAAGGGGGGATCCGGTGCCCGGGAACCGCGAACCAGTCCCCCGCCTGCTGGCGGCGCCGCTGGCGAAGCTGGACGAGCTGGGTGACCAGCTCGCGCTGTACGGCCGGGCGATCGGGGGGATCCCGCGTGCCCTGCGGTGCTACCGCAGCGAGGTCGCCCGGCTGCTGGCCGAGGTGAGCTTCGGGTCCGGTGCCCTGATGGTGGTGGCAGGCACCGCCGGGGTGATGGCCGGGCTGTCGTTGTTCGTCGGCGCCGTGGTGGGCCTGCAGGGCTTCCGGGCCCTGGACAGCCTCGGCACCGAGGCGCTGACCGGCCTGCTCACCGGTTACCTCACCACCCGCGAGATCGCCCCGCTGGTCGCCGCCCAGGCCGTGATCTGCACCCTGGGCGCGGGCTACACCGCCGAGCTCGGCGCGATGCGGATCAGTGAGGAGATCGACGCGCTGGAGGTGATGAGCGTGCCCAGCGTCGCGTTCCTCATCAGCACCCGGGTGATCGCCGGCTTCGTCGCGATCATCCCGCTCTACACCATCGGGTTGGTGAGCAGTTTCGCCGCCGCCCGGTCCAGCGTCACGCTGGTCAGCGGGCTGCCCGGCGGCACCTACGACCACTACTTCGAGCTGTTCCTGCCGGTCAGCGACGTGCTGTGGTCCTACGCCAAGGTGCTGGCCTTCACTTTCGTGATCATTCTGATCTGCTGCCACTACGGCTACCGGGCCACCGGCGGACCCGCTGGGGTGGGCATCGCAGTGGGCCGCGCGGTGCGCGCGGGGATCGTCACCGTCGCCATGGCCGACTTCTTCCTGACCCTGGCGATCTACGGCACGGCGAGCACGGTGCGGGTGGCCGGATGAGCCGCCGGCTGCAGGGCATCGCGTTCCTGGCGGTGGTGATCGCGCTGATCGCGCTGTCCGTGGCGAGGTACTCCGGTGCGTTCGCCGATGGCGTCCCGGTCACCCTGCAGACCGACCGCACCGGGCTGCAACTGGACAACCGCGCGGACGTCAAGGTCCGCGGGGTGATCGTGGGCGAGGTGGTCGACGTGCGCGCCACCGGCCACGCGGCCACCGTGCACCTGCGGCTGCGACCGGAGACGGTGGCGCAGATCCCGGACAACGTGCACGCCCGGCTGCTGCCCAAGACGCTGTTCGGCGAGAAGTACGTCGCCCTCATGGTGCCGGCGCACCCGTCCGGACGGGCACTGTCCGCGGGCGACATCATCAGCCAGGACCGCAGCCAGGCGGCCCGGGAGCTGGACGCCGCGCTGGACGGGCTGCTGCCGCTGCTGCAGGCCGTCGCCCCGCAGCAACTGGCCAGCACGCTGGGCGCCGTCTCGACGGCATTGGACGGCCGCGGGCGCCAGCTCGGCGACACCCTGGTGCGCCAGCAGCAACTGGTCAGCGGGCTGAACACCGCGCTGCCGGACCTGCAGGCCGACATCAGCGGGATCGCGGACCTGGCGCAGACCTACTCCCAGGCCGCCCCCGACCTGTCCGCCGCGCTGGCCGATCTGGCCACCACCAGCCGCACCCTGGCCGAGCAACGCCAGCACCTGGCGGCCCTGTTCGACTCGGTGGCCCGGGCCTCCGGGGACCTGCGCGGTTTCACCGCCGCCAACGGCGAGAACATCATCGCCCTGTCCACCGACAGCAGGCCCACCTTGCAGTCGCTGGCCCGCTATGCCCCGGAGTACCCCTGCCTGCTCGGCCGGCTCGCCGGGCTGGTGCCCAAGGTGGACCAGGCGATGGGGGTCGGCACCAGCGAGCCGGGGCTGCACGTGCTGGCGCAGGTCTCCGGCAGCCGGGGCAAGTACCTGCCGGGGGTGGACGAGCCGCGCTACGAAGAGGACCGCGGCCCGCGCTGCTACCCGATGCCCGCCGGGCAGCGCTTCCCGCAGTACCCCCCGGGCGGGCCACTGAAGGATGGATCAACACCGCGGAAGGCAACAGTGCGATGAGAGTGCCGTGGGCCGCACTGACCAAACTCGCGGCGTTCACCCTGGTCACCGTGGTGGCCACCGGGGTGCTCACGATGACGGTCGCGAACACCACGCTGAGCCCCCGGGTGGGCTACCTGGCCCGGTTCACCGACGTCAGTGGCCTGGCGGTGGGTGACGACGTGCGCATCGCGGGCGTGCGGGTGGGGTCGGTGCAGTCCATCGAGCTGGTCGAGCGGCGCATCGCGCAGGTCGGCTTCGCCGTGGACACCGGGGTGCGGATCCCGGCGTCGGTGACCGCGGCCGTGCTGTACCGCAACCTGATCGGGCAGCGCTACCTGGCCCTGGGTCGTGGCCCCGGCCCGCCAGGCCGGGAGCTGGAGCCTGGCGGGCTCATCCCGCTGGCCCGCACCACGCCGCCGCTGGACCTGACCGTGCTGTTCCACGGTTTCGCCCCCCTGCTGGCGGGCCTGGATCCGGAGCAGGTCAACCGGCTGTCCTTCGAGATCGTGCAGGTACTGCAGGGCCAGGGCGGCACGGTGCAGAGCCTGCTCGCGCACACCTCGGCGCTGACCCGGGAGCTGGCCGACCGGGACCGGGTACTCGGCGAGGTGATCACCAACCTGAACGCCGTGCTGGACACCGTGACCGCCCGCGACGAGCAGCTCGCCGCGCTGGTCGTCCAGTTGCAACGGCTGGTGTCGGGGCTGGCCGCGGACCGGGTGGCGCTCGGCCAGGCGGTCAGCTCGCTCGGCCAGCTCGCCGACACCACCGCCGGCCTGGTCGGCGAGGCCCGCCCGGCGCTGCGCGCCGACATCGCCGCGCTGGGCCAGCTCAGCACCACCCTGGCCGACCACCACCAGGTCCTCGACGGGGTGCTGGGATACCTGCCGGAGAAGCTGACCACGCTGAGTCGCGCCGCCAGCTACGGTTCGTGGTTCAACTTCTACCTGTGCGGGCTGGAAGGTACCGTCCCGGGCGTCGGCGCGCCCGTGGTGCCGCTGACCTCCCCACCACCCGCGGCCCGGTGCCGACCATGAGGGGCCGGCTATGAGGGGGTTGACCAGGCGAGGACCGGCCGGGCGAGCGCTCGGCGTCGTCCTGGTGACCGCCATGCTGGTGACCGCCATGCTGGTCACCGCCACCCTGGTGAGCGCCAGCGGATCCTTCGTCGACCGCCTGCCGCTGCTCGGCGCCACCCGCTACAGCGCGGAGTTCCGGGAGGCGGCCGGCCTGCGGGCCGGTGACCCGGTGACCATTGCCGGGGTCGAGGTCGGGCAGGTCAGCGCCGTCGAGCTCGCTGGGGACCGGGTGCGCGTGTTGCTGCGCGTCCCCGACGCCTGGCTCGGCGACCAGACCAGCGCCTCGATCCAGATCAGGACCCTGCTCGGCGCCAAGTCGGTGCGCCTGGACCCGCGTGGGCAGCGCCCGTTGGATCCGGACACCCCCATCCCGCGCGAGCGCACCGCCGCCCCCTACGACGTCGTCGCGGCGGTGAACGGGCTGGCCGGCACCCTCCAGGAGATCGACCTGGGTCGTCTGGAGCAGAGCCTGCGCACCCTGTCGGACACCTTCCGGGGCACCCCGCAGGAGATCCGGGGCACCCTGGACGGGCTGTCCCGGTTGTCCCGCACGGTCGCCGGGCGTGACCAGGAGATCCGGCATCTGTTGGCCGGCACGCACCAGGTGTCGCGGGTGCTGGCCGACCGCAGTGCCGAGTTCGAACGGCTGCTCGCCGACGGCAACCTGCTGCTGGCCGAGGTGCAACGCCGTCGGCAGGCGATCAGCACCCTGCTGCGCGGGGTGCAGGCCCTGTCGGTGCAGTTGCAGGGCCTGCTGGCGGAGAACCGCGGGCAGCTTCGTCCCGCGCTGGAGCAACTGGACCGGGTGGCCGCGGTGCTGGCCCGCAACCAGGACAACCTGAACCGGGCCCTCGAGCTGGCCCCGGTGTTCTTCCGGCTGTTCACCAACGCGCTCGGCAACGGACGCTGGTTCGACGCCTACGCCTGCGGGCTGCTGCCGCCACCGACCGCGCTGGGCCCGCTTGCGGTCAACGAGCAAGGGTGCCGACCATGACCTGGTTCCACCTGTCCCGGCGGCGAAACCCCGCGCTGGTCGCGCTGGCCTGCGTGCTCGGGCTGCTCGTCGCGGCCGCGGCCTGGTGGCCGACCGGCAGCCCCGGCCGCACCCTGACGGCCTACTTCAGCTCGGCGGTCGCGGTGTTCCCGGGCAACGACGTGCAGATCCTGGGGGTGCCGGTCGGCACGGTCCGCGCGGTGCACCCGCAAGGCCCGGTGGTGGCGGTGTTGCTGGAGATCGACCACGCGGTGCACGTGCCCGCGGACGCCGCCGCGGTGCTCGTCGCGCCCAGCCTGGTCGCCGGGCGCAGCGTGCAGCTCACCCCCGCCTACACCGGAGGGCCCACCATGGCCGATGGGGCGGTGATCCCGCTGGCCCGCACCGCGGTCCCGCTCGGGATCGACGACCTGGTCCGCACCGTCGACGAGCTGGCCACCACGCTGGGCCCCCAGGGCGTCAACCGGGAAGGGGCGCTCGCCGAGCTGCTCGACGTGGGGGCGGCCAACCTGGGCGGGAACGGCCAGGCGATGCACGACACGCTGGGCGAGCTGGCCCGGCTCTCCGCCACCCTGGCCGGCTCCCGCCAGGACCTGGTCGGCACGATCACCGAGCTGCAGTCCTTCGTGTCCACCCTGGCCGTCCACGACGCGCAGGTCCGGCGGCTGAGCACCCAGCTCGCCGACGTGACGACCTTCCTGGCCGCAGAGCGCGGCGACCTGGGTGCGGCACTGCGCCAGCTCTCGGTCACCCTCGGCGACGTCGCGGCGTTCGTGCGGGACCACCGGGCGGTGCTGAAGTCGAACGTGAACCAGCTCAGCACGCTGACCGCGGTCCTGGTGGCGCAGCGCGTCGCGCTGGCCGAGATCCTGGACGTCGCCCCCACCGGGCTGGGCAATGTGGCGAACGCCTACCACGCCGCGCATGGCACCCTGGACGCCCGCGCCAACATCGAGGAGCTGCGCGGCGCCGCCGAGGCGCTCGGCGCGCTGCGGGCCGACGCTCCCCCACCCCTGCCGCCACTGCCGTTGCTGGCGGTGCCCACCGTCCCAGGAGGCAGGTGATGGGCCGGGCCGGCTTGCCCGCCTGCGGCCGGCGGGCGGCGGGCACGGTGCTGCTAGTCGGGGCGCTGCTGGTCGGGGCGCTGACGGCGGGGTGTGCGGGGCTGCAGGGGGTGCCGCTGCCCGGGGGGGTCGACACCGGCGACGAACCGTACCGGGTGACCGCGGAGTTCTCCGATGTGCTGGACCTGGTGCCGCAGTCGCTGGTGAAGGTGAACGACGTGTCCGTCGGCACCGTCCGCGACATCGAGCTCGACCCGGGTACCTGGCGCGCCGTGCTCACCCTGGAGCTGCCCCGCAGTGTCGAGCTGCCGGCCAACGCGGTGGCCCGGGTGCGCAGCACCAGCCTGCTCGGGGAGAAGTTCGTCGACCTCGCCGCCCCCACCGCCGAGCCCCCGCGCGGCAGGCTGGGTGACGGGGACCGCATCCCGCTGGCCCGCACCGGGCGGGCCACCGAGGTCGAGGAGCTGCTGGGGGCGCTGTCGTTGCTGCTCAGCGGCGGTGGTCTGGAGCAGATCCGGACCATCGCCAGCGAGCTCAACGCAGCGCTGGCCGGCCACGAACCGCAGTTGCGGGCGCTGCTGGGGGAGCTGAACACCCTGGTGGCCGGGCTGGACGCGCGCCGAGGCGAGATCAACCGGGCGCTGGACGGGCTGAACCGGCTCGCCGCCACCCTGGCCCGCCAGCGCGGGCAGCTCGCCACCGCGCTGGACGGGTTGGCCCCGGGGCTGGCGGTGCTGGCCGACCAGCGCACCCAGCTCACCGGGATGCTGGTGGCGCTGGACAGGCTGGCCGCGGTCGCCACCGACACCCTCCACCGCAGCCGCGACGACCTGCTCGCCGACCTGCAACTGCTACGCCCCACCTTGGCCCAACTGGCCGCCGCGGGCCAGGACCTGCCGAACGCGCTGCAGATCATCGCCACCTACCCGTTCACCGACGCCGCGGTCCGGGAAGGGTTCGCCGGCGACTACGCCAACCTCTACGTCCGCGCCGACCTGAACCTCACCACGGTGCTGCGGGACGTCGAATGACGAGCCGGACGGTCCGCTGGCAGCTCCTGGCTTTCCTGCTGGTCACCGTGCTCGGGCTGAGCTACGTCAGCGTCTGCTACCTCGGCGCCGGGACGCTGCTCGGTACCGGGCGCTACTCGGTGACCCTGCAGTCACCTGTGTCCGGCGGCATCGTCACCGGGTCGGATGTGACCTACCGGGGGGTCAGCGTCGGCCGGGTCGGGGCGCTGCGGCTGACCCGCGACGGCGTCGAGGTGCAGCTCGACATCCGGGGTGACGCCCCACCCATCCCGGCTGACCTGGATGCTGCGGTGCGCAACCTGTCGGTGATCGGGGAGCAGTTCGTCGACCTGCGGCCGGTCACCACGCACGGGCCGATGCTGGCCGACGGGGCGGTGATCCCGGCCTCCCGGGTCAGCACCCCGGTGCCCGTCGAGGACCTCGTGCTGCATGTGGACGACCTGGCGCGCTCGGTGCCGGTGGACTCGCTGCGCACCGTGGTGGACGAGCTGGGCACGGCGCTGGGTGGCACCGGCCACGATCTTGCGCTGCTGCTGGACACCAGCGACGCGTTCACCCGCGACACCCTCGCCGCCCTGCCGCAGGCCCTGGCCCTGATCCGGGACGGGCGGGTGGTGCTCACCACCCAGCGCGACCAGGCCGACGCGATCGTCTCGTTCAGCCGGGACCTCGCGCTGCTCGCCGAGCAGCTCCGCGCCGCCGACCCGGACCTGCGGCGGCTGATCCGGTCCGCGCCGCAGGCCGCGGCCCAGACCAGCGGGCTGCTCGCGGAGAGCGGCCCGCAGCTCGGCGCGCTGGCCGCCGACCTGCTCGCGGTGTCCCGGGTGGCGGCGCCCCGCCAGGACGGGCTGCGGCAGATCCTGGCCACCTACCCGGTGGTGGCCGCCATGACCGACTCGTCGATCCTGCCCGGCGACGGCTTCGTGCACCTCGGGATCGTGCTGAACTTCTTCGACCCACCCCCCTGCGTGCGCGGCTACGAGGGCACCCGCCGCCGCTCCGGCACCGACACCACCCCGGCCCCCGTCAACACCGCCGCGCACTGCGCCGAGCCCCCCGGCAGCCCGATCAACGTCCGCGGCGCCCAGAACGCCCCCCGCCCCGGAGTCCCGGTCTCCCCCCGCCAGCTCACCACCCTCGCTTCCATCCTCGAAAGCTGAAGCCCAGCTACGAAGGTTGAGCTTGACCCCTGGCACGGACACCCACGGTGGGAGGTCAGTGATCATCCTGTGTGGACGTTTGGGGCAGTTAGAGCGCTTCGAACTCGACCGGGCTGAGCATTCCGATGCTGGAGTGTCGTCTTTTCGGATTGTACCAGCATTCTCTCCACTCGAAGATGGCGTTGGAGTCTTTGTGGACCTCCTTGATGTGTTTGAGTAGCAGCGTGTTCGCCTCCTACCGCACTGAGGGCGGCCGACCGAGCCAGGCATAGTAACCCGACCGTGACACCCCCAGGATTCGGCAGGCCACCGCGACATCAATATCGGTATCAGAGTCGTCGGCAAGGTCACGGACCAACCGATACGTTAATTTGGGAGAACGTTCTCCCGAGCGAAATAAGCGGCCGCTCGCTTCAGGATCTCGTTCTCCCTCTCCAGGCGCCGTTTGTCCCGCCGGAGCTGGGCGAGTTCGCGTTTCGGTGTGCTCGGACTTCCCGGCGTTGGCCAGGTCGGTGAGGAAGTCACCGATGTGCCGGGCCAGCGGATGTGCCGTTCCCAGTGCGGCGCGGACGGCGTCGGTGGTGGTCACAGTTCGTCGAGTTCGTGAGTGGCGCCGAGTAGCGCGGTCAGCCGCGTCAGGAGTTCGCCGCAGGTGCTCGCGGTGGCGATCTGGTCGCCTCCGGTTGTGCTGAGCCGCCAGTACCGGCGCGTCACGGGTGCGATCCAGTAGCCGTGGCCGGCGTACGGCCCTGCGGCTGCGGGTCCACCAGCGAACGGGACTTCCTGCCTGGCCACGAAACCCGCGCGATCATGGAACGGGTGCGCGAGCACTTCGACGGCTCGCCGCTGAAGTTCATCCAGTGGGTCGACGCCACCCTGGCCGGCGCCGCGATCGTCTCGGGCGCGAAGGGGTATCGCCACGAGCCGGGACGTGCTGTACGTGCCCCTGCCCCGCACCGATACCACCCCGGCCTGGGGCGCGTTCACGCCGCAGTGGCTGGCGGTCACGATCGATATCGAGCGCGGCTGGGAGCTGGTCATCGACCAGCCGACCTCGTCCCCGGTCGTCGAGCTGGTGGGCCGCTGCGACGAGACCGGGTCGACGCCATGCTCGACCTCGCGCTCGCGATCAACACCGGCGCCTTCGGCAACGTCTTCGCCTGACGGCATGTTTTCCGTGCCACCGTCGACTGAACGGCGACGGTCAGCCGGTGAGTGTCAGCGGCGTGGGGCTCAACCGGTCGGCGAGCAGGTCGTCGAGCAGGGCAGGCAACTCGGCGGGCAGGAGCTTGTCGCGGCAGTGGCGCAGCTCGGCCGCCGACCACCAGCGGCGTTCGATCAGCCCGGCCTTCTCGTTCTCGGTCGGCTGGAGCACGACCTGCGGCGCGGCGCTGGTGGTGCGGCCGAGGAATACGTGCTCGATGCGGTGGTGGTCGCGGCCCTTGTAGCGGAAACGGGATTCCCGCACCCACAGCCTGCGGCCGAGGGTGGTGAGCATGATCCCGGTCTCCTCGGCGACTTCGCGACAGGCCGCAGCGTGGAAGTCTTCGCCGTCGCCCACGCCGCCGCCGGGCAGTTCCCACCAGTGGTGGCCGGGGTCGGCGGGGTCGAGGGCGTGGATGAGCAGAACGCGGGCGGCAGGGTCCAGCAGAAGGACGCGGGCGCCGATGCGCGGCGTGACGGTGCTGGTCGGGGCAGGCATCCTGCGGCTGGTCTTCGCGGTCGCGGCTGACGGGCATGTGGTCCGGCAACCAACCCCGAGCCGGCCGGTCAGAACAAGGTTGGCTCCGGCTCGGCAGTGGCCGCCGTGGCGGGGTCCAACGTTAGCAGCGTGCTGGTGGCGGTCAGCGCCAGGCGCACGGCGAGTCCCGAATGGTCGGTGAGCCGGGAGCCATCCGCCGCCAGCTCCCTGGTCTGGTGGACGTACTCGCACGCGGTCAGCGCCTTGGTCAGGGCGTGGGAGCCGTGGGCGTGGTCGTAGCGGTAGCCCAGATCCGCGCGGCGGGCCCAACTGTGTTCGACGCGGTCGGGGTGCAGGTGCCGGAACAGGTCGAGCAGGCCGTGCCGGGCGGTCAGGCCGGTGTAGAAGGCGTACTCGAACGGCGCGAACTGGCCCCGGTGCGCGGGGGTGTGGGTGGGTTCGAGCACGTTGAGGTCGCCTAGCAGCAGCAGCGGCGCCTCGCTGGCGGTGGCGTCCAGGGCACGGTCGAAGCGCTGGATCCAGGTCTTCTTGCGTTCGGTCTTCTCGGCGGTGGCGTCACGGGAGGGTACGTAGGCGCCGATGACACGCAGCGGGCCGTCGGTGGTGTCGACCACGACCCCGGTCGCGTGGGCGGGCAGGTAGTCCAGCGCTGCGCCGAGCGGGTCGGGTCGGGTGGCGAGCTTGCTGACGATCATGACGCCGAGCTCGCCGGGCGCGTGGTCGGGGAAGGTCAACGCGTACCCGGCGGTGGTGAACGCCTCGGCGAGGAACTGGCTGCCCGCGGTGGCCTTGGTCTCGGTCAGCACCAGCACGTCCTCCGGGCGTTCGGCCAGCCAGCGGAGCTGGCGGTGGGCGCGGTTGAGGGAGGGTGCGCCGACGTTGACGGTGATCAGGCTCAGGGACATGCCGCGCTCTTCTCGGTCAGGACGTGGTGGATGAGGGACACGATCGCCGCGGCGATCTCCTCGGGCGGGTCGGTGGTGGGATCTAGCGTGGCGACCGGCCAGCCTCGGTTCTGCAGGTCGACCACGGCGTGGACGTACAGGCCGGTCTCCATCTCGCTGTTGTCCTCGGCGCGCTCGAAGCGGCTGTGCCCGCCGCGGGCCCGCAGCCGGGCGTCGATGATCTGCGGGTCGCCGTTGAGGATGACCGACAGGTCGGGTCGGTAGACGCCGTGGTTGAGCTGCCACACCACCTCGGCGGACAGCCCGTCGAGACCTTGCAGCACCAGCGAGGAGGCGACGTAGCGGTCGCACACGACGATCCGGCCGTCGCGCAGCGCGGGCAGGATCTCGGTGGCGAGCTGGTGGTGGCGGTCGGCGGCGCACAGGCAGGCCAGGGCCATGCCCCGGTAGGTGTCGGTGCCGTGCCGGGCCAGCTCGCCCAGCGGGGCGCGGGACGGCTGGGTGGTCGCGTGCACCGGTACCCCGGCCGCGTCCAGCGTCGTAGCGACCAGGCGGGCGGTGGTGGACTTGCCGACCCCGCCGGGGCCTTCCAGGGTGATCAGCACACCCGGCAGGCGGCGCGGCTCGTCCAGGATCAGGCCGGTCATGTGGGCATCAGCGGCAGCAGCCGACGCCCTTCGGCGTGGGTGTCGGTCGTGACCGGGCACTGCTCGGCGTCGACGTCGCCGATCCGGCCACCGGCTGCGACCACGGCGGCTGGGCAGCCCTTGCCGCAGCCGGTGTTCATCGAGCACGCCGCGCAGGTGGGGTTGGCGCCGACCTGGTAGCGGTCGTGGAAGCGGTAGTCGTCCAGGCGCTGGGCGATGTCGGGATCGGTGAAGATGTTGCCGACGATGAACTCGGTGTCGGCGTGCCGCGAGGCTGGGGTGCGGGCGGCGAACACCAGGTACGGGCACACGGTGACCTCGCCGGGGGTGAACACGTAGATGATCGTCCCGGCCTCGCACCCGGCCAGCGGCCGGCCCTGCGTGTTGGGGAAGCGGATGTGCGCGATGTCCAGCTCCGGGCCGTCGAACGTCGCGGTCAGCTCGAAGATCTCCCGCATGTGCAGGGTCGTCTTGGCCAGCTTGGCTCGTGACCTGACGCCGCGGCCCATGCTGCCCAGCGGGTTGAGCAGCACGTAACGGGCCCCGTTCTCCTCGGCGAACACGCACAGCCGCGCGTACTCCTCGTTCTGCGCCAACGTGTTTGGCGTGCACAGCAGCCCTTGCAGGATCCCGGCCGCACCGAGCTTCTCCACGGTGGCCACGGTGACGGCGAAGCTGGCCCGGTCACCCCGGAACTTGCCGTGCGAGTCGGCGGCGAAACCGTCCAGAGACACGTTGCAGTGCACGCCCAGCTCAGCCAGTTCGCCGATCTGGGCGCCGTCGAGGGTGGTGGCGTTGGTGCAGATCCCGACGTCCATCCCGGCCGTGCGGAACGCTCGCACGATGGCCAGGAAGTCGGGATGGATCGACGGTTCCCCGCCGGTGAGGGTCACCCTGCGGACGCGGCTGTCCACCAGCCGCGGAATCACCTTCTCCACCACCTCGGCCAGCGGCATCTGCTTGCCGACCCGAGTCGCGGACACGAAGCAATGAGCGCAGCGGAGATTGCAGTCCTCGTTGATCTGCACCAGCGCCTTGCGGAACGGCTGCTCGACCGTGGTGCGGAAGTAACAGGACGAGGCCACCTCGTCGGTGGCGATACTGCGAGTGGTCACCGGCGGAACCTCGCTTCCCCAAGGCGCCCGTCGTCGGCGCCACCGCGCAGGCGGCCCGGCCGGGCACACCAAACAAATGTGCGGCCGAACAGTATCGTGAATTGAGTTGTCCGCGCGAACATTTCTGGGACAGTTCGGCGAGAACTGCGATCAACGACAGTCCAACTGTCCGAGCGGACAATTCCCATGTCAGGGTGTGCCATCCGATCGTGGCGGCAACAAGGAGGCGTGGTGTCGGAGACCGGAGACGGCGAGGCGGCGGAGGTACTGGCGACGCTGCTGGGCTGCCCGCCCGAGATGCTCGACGTCAGCCTGGACCAACTGCGCACCCTGGCCGTCGTGCACGCCACGGGCACCGCGCAGCGCGCCGCTCGCGCGCTGGGGCGGGAGCAGTCCAGCGTGCAGAAGCAGCTCGACAACCTCAACAAGGCCGCGACCCGCCTGGTTGGCGAGGCCCTGGTCGTCAAGCAGGGCCGCGGCAAGGACTTCCTGTTCACCCCATCCGGGGACGAGGTCGTCGCCCTGGCGCGGCAGACCCTGCTGTCGTGGACCAACAGCCTGCACCGCAGCCGGCGTCGGGTCGGGTCCACCGTCACCTTCGGCACCACCGAGTTCACCGTGCAGTTCCTCGGCGCGGTCTGGCCCGCGCTGCGCGAGGATTTCGAGCGACGTGGCGTGCAGCTCAACATCGAGCACGTCCGCACCCGCGACCTGTGGCGCAAGCTCGACGGCAAGAAAGTCGACCTGGTGTGCGGCAGCTTCGCCGCCGAACCGGGCCGTCCGCCCACCCTGGACTACGACTTCCTGGAATGGCACCGCGAACGCGTCGCGCTGCTCACCAACTTGAGCGTTCGCGAGCTGCCCGACACGCCGGTCACCGCCGAGCGGCTGCCTGGCCTGCCGCTGCTCGCCCCCACCGCCGGGCTGCTCGCCCAGTTCCTCAGCCGCTGGTACGGCCCCGACTACCGCGGCATGCTGCACGTCATCGCCGACATCGACTCCCTCAACTACGGCCTCAACCTGCTCACCAGCCAGCTCTTGCACGGCTGCCTGCTCACCACCGAACGCGTCGCCGACGCCGCACTCGAGGGCCGCCTGCCCGGCCAGGGCCTGCGCAAGATCGCCCTCGCCGACGACTACCAACCCAGCCTGGAGATCGTCACCGGCATCTTCGCCCGCAAAGGCGAACGCGACCGCTACGCCGCCGACCACCCGCTCAACCT
>DASTLT010000027.1:0-28557 GCA_035714625.1 Pseudonocardiaceae bacterium
ACACATACCCCCCACCCACCCGAAATCGACTCAACTCCAGATGAACAACCCCCGAACCCGAGGACGGATACGCCCTGTACATCGAACCAGTGACACCCGACCGGAGTCTCCGTAGTCCGGTCAACATGTGCCCAGCGCTATTTCATTCAGGGGCTACGGCTGGCCCAGGCCAGCGGGAACCGCGAACTCGGCGCACACATCCTGGCTGATATGGCGATGCAGGCACACTACCTCGGGGATGCCAGGCAGGCACTGGAGCTGTCCACCGCCGGATACGATACGGCGGTGGCCTGCGGATCGCCTGCACTGGCGGCGAAATGCGCCGGAGGGCAGGGCATAGCCCATGCGTTGGCGCGTGACGGACGGGCCAGTGCCCAGGCGTGTGTGCTCGCGGAGAACCTGCTGGACCGGGATTCCCGCACTGGCGAGCGGACATGGTTCCTACCCTTCACGACCGACCTGATGACCGTTTGCCGGCTGCATATGGCCGGTGATCTTGGCCAGACCGCCGAAGTCCAGCGAATCGCTCCTGTCGCGTTGACCCTCTCTCGGGCCAGTGCACGCCGCCAGGTGCTGTACACGAGCACCCTCGCGGCCTCCCACCTACCGGCAGCGAGCAATCCGGGTAGCGATATCGACCGGGCCTGTGAGCTGCTCGCTCAGGTCCTGCCCTCACTCAACTCGTTGCACAGCGCCCGCGGCCTGGAACGCTTCAACGCAGTGCGCCGGGCGCTGGCCGCGCACGCGAACCGGCCCAGCGTCCAGGACTTCGAGGACCGCTACCGCAGCACCATCACAGCAGCCTCTCCGCGCGTGGGAACAGCAAGGCACGATCAGCAATCTTGACGACGCCCTGGCCCAGACCGGCAAGGGGTGCGCCGAGGGGGCGGTGAGCAGGAAGAAGGCGCGGGACCGGCGATGGCCGAAAATGGCCTTATCCAGGACCTCGGTGACGTAGGCGGTCACCACGGTGAGGGCATCGATTCGGTCGAGGAGGTACGCGGCCTCAAGGAGGTACGCGGCGCGGGCGCGAGTGTCGCCGAACATGTCCAGTGTCTCGAGTTGGTCGGCGGTGTACCACGCGAACGGCAGTTCGGCGCCGGGAGCGGGGGACGTCGCTGGAGTGAGGCTAGGTAGAGGTGGTCGACGTGGACCTGCGGCTCGGGTTCGCGGCGTTCGGCGGGCGCGCTGCGCGTGGGACCGGTGCGGGGAGCCAGCGGATCGCCACCTGCCAACGAGACCGCGATGAGACCCCCCGCCAGGGAGTCCGCGGTGGGTGTTCTGCAATGGCTGATTTCGGTGGGCGAGGGGGGAGTTGAACCCCCACGTCCTTACGGACACACGGACCTGAACCGTGCGCGTCTGCCATTCCGCCACTCGCCCGAGCGACCGCAGGAGCCTAGCACGCTGGCCAGCACGCCCCGACGCGGGTGGACCCCGCCGGTTCGCCGGATACGATCGGGGGAGCCGGGTCCGTGCCCCACGTGGGCTTGGCGCGTCCTCTGGAGAGGAGGTTGCCGTGGGTAAGGTCCAGCGGTTCGAACGCCGCCTGCAGGGTATGGTCGGCGACGCCTTCGCCCGCGTCTTCGGCGGCAGCGTGGTGCCACAGGAGGTCGCCCAGGGGCTGCAACGCGAGGCCGAGGACAACGCACGTCCGCTGGCGGGGGGTCGGGTGCTCGCACCCAACCGCTATACGGTGACACTGGGAGCGGCCGACCACGACCGGCTGGCGGGTGACGGGCCGCGGGTGGTCAAGCTGCTCCAGGACTGCATCCGCAAGCACATCGACGAGCAGGCGTGGGATACCTACGGAGACGTTGTTGTCACTCTGGAACGGTCTGAGACGTTGCACACTGGACAGTTCCGCACCAGTTCGTCGGTGGACCCCGACGCATCGCGCCCTATTGTGGCGCGACCTCGTATCGCAGGAGACGCAGCCATGCCCCAGCAACCAGGCCAGCACCCCGAGGACGACCGGGGTCAGTACGGCCAGCCCGGCGGATACGAGGAGGACCAGGGCAGCGCCCGCGCCGAGGAGAACCACGCCCCCCCGTACGGCCAGGCCGCCCACTACCCGCAGGGTCAGCCCAGCCAGGGCTACCAGCACAACTACGGGGACCCGAACTCCGGTGCGGCCCCGAGCGGCTACGGCCAGCAGTACGGCTATGACCAGCACCAGGGCTACGACCAGCACCAGGGTTACGACCAGGGTTATGGCCAGGGCGGCTATGGCTACGACCCCGGCTACGGCTACGGGCAGCAGTCCCCCGGCCAGGGCTACCAACAGGACTACGGGAACCAGAACTACGGTCAGTACGGTGGCGCGCAGCCGGGATACGGCTACGACCAGAACCCCGGCCAGGGCTACCACCAGGGCTACGGAGACCCGAACTATGGCGCCCCGCAGCCGGGTTACCCGACCGGCCCTGGTGCCCAGGGTTACACCCCCCCGGCGGTGCAGACCGGCCCACGCCAGTTGTCCGCCGCACTCACCCTGGACGACGGGTCGAACCGCAGCTACCACCTCGCCGAGGGCAGCAATGTGGTGGGCCGCGGCCAGGACGCCCAGTTCCGGCTGCCCGACACCGGGGTCTCCCGGCGCCACCTGGAGATCACCTGGGACGGCCAGGTGGCCATGCTCGCGGACCTCGGGTCCACCAACGGCACCACGGTCAACGGTACGCCGGTGCAGACCTGGCAGCTTGCCGACGGCGACGTGGTTCGGGTGGGACACTCCTCACTCGTGTTCCGGGTCCAGGGTTGACCCTCCGGACCCGAGCCGACCGACCACCCGCGACCGAGAAGAGACGCCAGAGCGTGCCGGAGTTGGTGCTGCAGCTCACCAGAGCAGGCTTTCTCGTCCTGCTCTGGCTGTTCGTGGTTGCCGCGCTGCGGGTCGTGCGCGCCGATCTGGCCGCGGCCTCCGGGTTGCGCGCCAGCCTGCCGCTGCCGCGCGGCCTGCGGTCCCGTCGCCCCCCCAGGGCCGCCAACCACCTGGTGGTCACCGCCGGGGCGCTGGCCGGCACCCGTATCACGCTGGACGATCGACCCATCCTCATCGGGCGCGCGGATGATTCCACCTTGGTGCTCGACGATGACTACGCTTCCACCCGGCACGCCCGCCTGGGACTGCAGGGCGGTGACTGGTTCCTGGAAGACCTGGGCTCCACCAACGGTACCTATCTGGACCGGGCTAAGGTCACCGCACCGACCCGGGTTCCGCCCGGGGTCCCGATCCGCATCGGCAAGACGGTGATCGAGCTGCGCTCATGACTCTGGTCCTGCGCTACGCCGCCCGTAGTGACCGCGGCCTGGTCCGGCAGAACAACCAGGACGCGGTCTACGCGGGCCCGCGCCTGCTGGCGCTGGCCGACGGGATGGGCGGGCACGCCGCGGGCGAGGTGGCGTCCAAGGTGGTCATCGCGGCCTTCGCCCCGCTGGACGACGACGAGCCCGGCAACGACCTGCTGGACCAACTGCACGAGGCCACCCTCGCCGGGAACGCCGCGATCAGCGAACTGGTCCGCGAGGACCCGGAGCGCGAAGGCATGGGCACCACGCTCACCGCGATGCTCTTCGGTGGCAACAAGATCGGGCTGGCCCATGTCGGTGACTCCCGGGCCTACCTGATGCGGGACGGGACGCTCAACCAGATCACCCACGACGACACGTTCGTGCAGTCGCTGATCGACGAGGGCCGGATCACCGAGGACGAGGCCAACCACCACCCGCAGCGCTCGCTGCTGCTCAAGGCGCTCACCGGGCACGACGTGGAGCCCTCGTTGGCGGTCCGGGAGGCCCGGGCCGGGGACCGCTACCTGCTGTGCTCGGACGGGTTGTCCGGGGTGGTGAGCGCCGAGACGCTCGCCGAGGCGCTGCAGATCCCCGATCCGCAGGTCTGCGCCGACCGGCTGATCGAGCTGGCCCTCAAGGGCGGCGGCCCGGACAATGTCACCTGCATCGTGGCCGACGTGGTGGACGTCGAATACGGCGAAGATGCGCCCATCATCGGCGGGGCCGCCGGAGACGGCGTCGAGGACCCGCAGCCGGACTCGGCAGCGTCCCGGGCTGCGACGACCACGCTGCCGCGCCCGGCACCCCGCAGGACCCCGCCAGATGCCGCTGCCAACCCCCAGGGCCGCCACCCGCGGCGGCGGCGCATCGTGCTCAGCATGGTGCTGCTGCTCGTGCTGCTGGCCGGAGTCACCGCCGCCGGCTCGGCCTGGGTGCTCAGCCAGTACTTTGTAGGAGCCGCGGACGACGGCGAGGTGGTGGTCTTCCAGGGGGTCCGCGGCGAGGTGCTCGGCCTGCCCCTGCACACCAGGGCCGAGGGTAGCTGCCCGGACGGTGCGCCGGGCTGCGAGCCGATCTTTCTGGACGATCTGCAGCGGTCTGCGCAGATGGACGTCGAACGAGGACTGATCAGCAGCGCCGGGCTGGTCCGTGCCCGGGCCATCATCGAGGGGCTGCGCCGGGATCACCTGCTGCCACCGTGCCCGACCACCAGCGCGGCCGCAGGTGCCAGCCGGCTTCCAGCCACCGCAGGTGCGCCCGCGGCCAGCCCGACCCCGGCCGCCCCGCCCCCGCCCAGCAGCACCCCTGCGCCCCCCGGAACGCCCCTCACCACCGGAACGCCCGTCACCACCGGAACGCCCCCCACCCCCGGAACGCCCCCCACCCCCGGAACGCCCCCCACCACCGGTACGCCACTACCGCAGCGATCCCCCGAACCCGGAGTGGACTGCCGGACGATGCCCTGATGGTCACTACCGCCCCCGCCCCAGAAACGGGCTCTCCGCCCGCGGCAGCACCAGTCGCCAACCGCAACCTCGAGCTGGCCATGCTGGCCTTCGCCGCGGTGGTGGTGACCACGGCACTGGTGCTGGTCGAACTCAACCAATCCCATGAGCTGACCCGCGCCCTGCTTTACTACGGCGCCGCCTACCTCGGGCTGTTCGCCGTGGCGCATATCGCGGTGCGGGTCTTCGCCCCCTACGCCGACCCGCTCATCCTGCCCTGCGTCGCCCTGCTCAACGGGCTCGGGCTGGTGCTCATCCACCGGCTCGACCTGGCCGAGGCGGCGAACGCGGCGGCGGTCGGCGACCCGATCCCGGCCGGGGACGTGCCCCGGCAGATCGCCTGGACGACGCTGGCGCTCGGGCTGTTCGTCGCCGTCCTGGTGCTGGTGCGCGACCACCGGATGCTGACCCGCTACGGCTACACCTGTGGGCTGGCCGGGCTGGTCCTGCTGGCCCTGCCCGGCCTGCTGCCCAGCTCCATCTCCGAGGTCAACGGCGCGAAGATCTGGCTGCGCTTCGGCGGCCTGGGCATCCAGCCCGGCGAGTTCGCCAAGATCCTGCTGATGATCTTCTTCGCCTCGTTCCTGGTGACCCAGCGGGAACTGTTCCGCACCGCAGGGCGCAAGGTGCTCGGCATGGAGCTGCCCCGGCCGCGGGACCTCGGCCCGCTGGTCGTGGCCTGGGGGTTCTCGCTCGGTGTGCTGGTGCTGGAGAAGGATCTGGGGTCCTCGCTGCTGTTCTTCGGCATCGTGCTGGTGCTGGTCTACGTCGCCACCGAACGGTCCGCCTGGCTGGTCATCGGGTTGACCTTCTTCGTGGCCGGGGCCGTGCTCGCGCACGCGCTCTTCGCGCACGTGCAGCTCCGGGTGACCGCCTGGCTGGACCCGTTCTCCGACTACGACGGTGCCGGGTACCAGATGGCGCAGTCCCTGTTCGGGCTGGGCACCGGCGGGGTGTTCGGCACCGGGCTGGGTGCGGGCCGCCCCGACCTGGTGCCCGAGGCGCACACCGACTTCATCACCGCGGCGATCGGTGAGGAGCTGGGCTTCGTCGGTCTGGCCGCGGTGCTGTTCACCTACCTGCTGCTGGTGATGCGGGGGATGCGGACCGCGCTCACCGTGCGGGACACCTTCGGCAAGCTGCTCGCCGCTGGCCTGTCCTTCGCGATCGGGCTGCAGGTGTTCGTCGTGGTCGGCGGGGTGACCAAGCTGATCCCGCTGACCGGGCTCACCGCGCCGTTCCTGTCCTACGGCGGCTCTTCCCTGCTGGCCAACTACATCCTGGTGGCGCTGCTGCTGCGGATCTCGAACTCGGCGCGGGCCCCGGCGGCCGCGTCCGCCCCCCGCAAGCCGGCCGCCCCGCTGGCCGAGGCGCGCACCGAGATGGTGAAGCGGCCGTGAACACGCCGCTGCGCCGGGTGGCACTCGCGGTCATGGGCATGATCGTCCTGCTGCTGGCCAACAGCACCTACATCCAGGTGGTCAGCGCGGACGGCTACCGCTCCGACCCGCGCAACCGCAGGGTGCTGCTCGACGAGTACGGCCGGCAGCGCGGGCAGCTCATCGCAGGCGGCCTGCCGCTGGCCAGCTCCGCCGAGACCGGGGGGCAACTGCGGTTCACCCGCAAGTACCTCGACGGGCCGCTGTATGCCCCGGTCACCGGCTACTACTCGCTGCGCTACGGCGCCGGTGGCATGGAGAAGGCCATGGACTCGGTGCTGAACGGCTCCGACGGCAGGCTGTTCGTCCGCCGGCTCTCGGACCTGATCACCGGCCGGGACCCCCGCGGCGGCGGGGTCGAGCTCACCATCAACCCGGTCGTCCAGCAGACCGCTTACCAGCAGCTCATCCGCCGCGGCTACACCGGCGCGGTGGTGGCGATCAAGCCGGGCACCGGTGAGATCCTCGCGATGGCCGCCACCCCGTCCTACGACCCGAACAAGCTGGCCTCGCATGACGGCGCGGAGCAGGAGGCGGCCTGGAAGGCGGCGACCGCGGAGAAGAACGGCGCCCCGCTGACCAACCGCGCCGTGCAGTCCACCTACCCGCCGGGGTCGACGTTCAAGCTGGTGGTCACCGCGGCCGCGCTGGAGGACGGCAAGGCCACCCCGGACACCCCGCTCACCGCGGCGTCCGCGCTGCGGCTGCAGGGCACCGCCACCAACCTGCGCAACTTCGCGGACCACAACTGCGGCAGCGGCGAGACCGCCTCGCTCACCGAGGCGCTGGTGCGCTCGTGCAACACCGCCTTCGCCCAGCTCGCCGCCACGGTCGGCGAGGACGATCTGCGCAAGCAGGCCGAGCTGCTTGGGATCGGACAGCCCGACCTCACCATCCCGATCCCGGTGGCGCCCTCCACCCTCGGTGACATCCCCGACGTCGCCGCGCTGCAGCAGTCCGGCATCGGCCAGCGCGACGTGGCGCTCACCCCGCTGCAGGACGCGATGATCGCCGCGACGATCGCCAACGGTGGCGTGCGGATGCAGCCCCAACTGGTGCGCCACATCCTGGCCCCGGACCTGTCGGTGATCGGCGAGTTCGATCCCGAGCCGGCCGACACCGCGATGTCGCAGTCCACCGCCGCGAAGATCCGCGACATGATGGTCGCCGCGGAGAACAGTTACCGCGACGAAGGCAAGATCGACGGGGTGCGCATCGCGGCGAAGACCGGCACCGCCGAGCACGGCGCCAACCCCAAGAGCACCCCACCGCACGGCTGGTATGTGGCCTTCGCGCCCGCCGAGGCTCCCCAGGTGGCCGTCGCGGTGCTGGTGGAGGACGGCGGCGACCAGTCCCTGGAGGCGACCGGTGGGTCGCTGGCCGCGCCGATCGGTCGCGCCGTCATCGCCGCCGCCCTGCAGGGGCGTCCGTGAGGGTGCGCCGCAGATGACGCACGCCACCGGGCAGGTGCTGGCGGCGCGCTACCGACTCGGGCGGCGGATCGCCGTCGGCGGGATGGGCGAGGTCTGGCAGGCCACCGACACCCGGCTGGATCGTCAGGTCGCGGTCAAGGTGCTCAAGCCGGAGCTGTCCGGAGACGTCGAGTTCCGGCACCGCTTCCACACCGAGGCGCGGCTGACGGCTTCGCTGAACCATCCCGGGATCGCCGCGGTGTACGACTACGGCGAGACCTCAGCGGCCGGCGCCTATCTGGTGATGGAACTGGTCAGCGGGGAGCCGCTGGCCGCGGCGCTGCTCCGGCACGGGAAGCTGCCGGTGCACCGCACGCTGGACATCCTCGGCCAAGCGGGGAACGCCCTGCAGGCGGCGCACGAGCGGGGCCTGGTGCACCGCGACGTCAAGCCGGGCAACATCCTGCTCACGCCCACCGGGCGGGTGAAGCTCACCGACTTCGGTATCGCCAAGGCCGTGGACGCCGCCGCGGTGACCCGGCACGGCCTGGTGATGGGCACCGCGCACTACATCGCGCCGGAGCAGGCCGCCGGCCACGAGGCCAGCCCGGCCTGCGACGTCTACTCCCTCGGCGTGGTGGGCTACGAATGCCTGGCCGGGCAGCGGCCCTTCCACTCCGACAGCGCGGTCGCGATCGCGATGATGCATATCCACGACACGCCACCACCGCTGTCGCCGGACCTGCCACCCGGGGTGCGCACGCTGATCGAGACCGCCCTGGCCAAGGATCCGCGACAGCGCTACCGGACCGGTGGGGAACTCGCGGCAGCGGTCGCCACGGTGCGGGCCGGGCACCCGCCGGGGCCGCCGGCCACCACCGTGCTGGTGCCTGGACCGCAGACCAAGCGGTATCCCGGCCCCCACCTGGGGGGCCCGCCGCCGGCAGACCATCCAACTCGGCGGGATGCGGGGCGGATCGCGGTGGCACTGTGCGTCGTGCTCGGGCTGGTGCTCGGTGGCTACCTGCTCCGCGAGGCGCTGCGCGCCACCTCCGCCACCTCCGCCACCCCTGGCAGCGCGGCCACGTCCGAACCTGTCACCGCTGGGCACCCGGAGCCCACGACCCTGCCGCCGACCATCGAAGAGGCGCCAGCCGAGCAGCCCACCAGCGAGGGACAATCAGCACGCGTCTTCGTCATCGCGACCGACTATGTGTTGCGATCGGGCAGCGAGGCCGCGGCCACCGCGGTGCAGCAGGGGCTGACGCCGAGGGTGGTCAACGAGGAGGGCGAGGAGATCAACCCTCGTGATCAGTCGACCTGCCTGGTCACCAGAGTGGATCCGGCCGCGGGCTGGGTCCGGCCCGGGTCGAGCGTCGTGCTGACCTGTAAGGAGGACCTGTGAGCGGTCGACCCCGATCGGGTGGCAACTGGTCAGCAGGCATGATGAGACCCCGCGCCGGCAGGCGCGGGGCACGGACATCGAGCGGGACGGCCGAGGAATGACCACTCCCCGACTGTTGTCGGAGCGTTACGAGCTGGGCGAGACGCTCGGCTATGGCGGCATGTCCGAGGTGCACCGGGGCCGCGACGTGCGGCTCGGCCGCGACATCGCGATCAAGGTGCTGCGCGCCGACCTGGCCCGCGACCCGCAGTTCCAGCACCGCTTCCGCAAGGAGGCGCAGAACGCTGCCGCGCTGAACCACCCCGCGATCGTCGCCGTGTACGACACCGGTGAGACCGACTCCACCTACGGACCGTTGCCCTACATCGTGATGGAGTTCGTCGACGGCCGGACACTGCGCGACATCGTCAAGTCCGAAGGCCCGATGGACGAGCAGCGCGCGCTGGAGACCATGGCCGACGTCTGCGCCGCGCTGGACTTCAGCCACCGCCACGGCATCATCCACCGCGACGTCAAGCCGGCCAACGTGATGATCACGAAGAGTGGCGCGGTCAAGGTGATGGACTTCGGCATCGCCCGGGCGCTGGCTGACGGGCAGGGCGTCACCCAGACCGCCGCCGTGATCGGCACCGCCCAGTACCTGTCCCCCGAGCAGGCCCGGGGCGAGCTGGTCGACGCCCGCTCCGACGTCTACGCCGCCGGCTGCGTGCTCTACGAGCTGATCACCGGGGAGCCCCCCTTCACCGGTGACTCCCCGGTCGCGGTGGCCTACCAGCACGTGCGCGAGGACCCCATCCCGCCGTCGCACCACAACCCTGGCGTCTCGGCGGCACTGGATGCCGTGGTGCTCAAGGCGATGAGCAAGAACCCGGCCAACCGGTACCAGTCCGCGGCCGACATGCGGGCGGACATGATCCGCGTGCTGGCCGGCCAGCGGCCGATGGCGCCGATGGTGATGACCGACGCTGACCGCACCTCCATGCTCGACGCCGGGCCCACCCACGTGTTCACCCCCACCCGGCGGCGGATGGAACCGGCCGGCAGAGCGGACCCCGACCAGCGATCCTCCCGGTCCGGGGTCCGGATCCTCGCCGCGGCGGTGGCCATCGCCATCGTCGCGCTGCTGCTGCTGCTGTTCACCGACGTCTTCGGGGGCGGACCGACCCCGGTAGCAGTGCCCAACGTGGTTGGCCAGCCGGTGTTGCAGGCCGAGCAGACGCTCAACGCCGCCGGCTTCCCGACCGAACGCAACAACGTCGAGTCCACCGCGGAGAACATCGACCGGGTGGTGGCCATAGAGCCCTCTGGCACGGCGCTCCCAGGCACGACGATTCGGCTCGACGTCGGCACCGGACCGGACGAGGTCGAGGTGCCCAACCTGTTCGGGCTCGACCGGGCGCAAGCCCAGGCGTCGCTGCAGCGGGCCGGCTTGGCGCTCTCCCCGGAACAACGCCAGCGGGTCGTCCAGGACGAGGCCGACGTCGGCCGGGTGGTCGAACAGGACCCGCCCGCCGGGGGCAAGCTGGCCAAGGGCGCCGCGGTGGTCATCACCCTCGGAGCGGCACCGGAGACCGTCACCGTGCCCAAGGTGGTCGGGACCGATGTCGAGCAGGCCAAGAGCGCCATCTCCGGCGCCCGGCTCGCCCCACAGGTCCAGGAGGTCGATTCCGCCGCACCGAAGGGCCAGGTGCTGGATCAGAACCCGGGTGCCGGCACCGAGGCCAAGGTCGGCAGCTCGGTGACGCTCACCGTGTCCCGCGGCAACCAGCTCGAGATGCCGGACCTCACCGGGAAGATCCTGCTGGATGCGCAGAACACCATGCGCCAGCTCGGCTGGACCGGTAAATTCATCCTGCTCACCACCCCCGTGGACGACGAGGATCAGGCCGGGCGCATCGTCAACCAGGACGTCAAGCCGGGCAGCGGGATCACCTCCGACCAGACCATCACCGTCACCGTCGGCAAGCAGAACGACTCCTCCTCGTCCACCTCCAGCGAGAACGACCTTAACCCCCCAGGAAACGGCAACTAACCCGCGTGTCGGGCTCTCGTGCACGGTGTGTCGGGGGTCAGGGCCCGAGCGCGGCAGCAGCCAGCTCACGCATGCCGGCCTCCAACTCGACCACCCGCTGCTCGGGCACCTCGGCTCCGGCGCCGCGCAGCCAGTTCGCCAGCAGCCGGTGCCCGCCGTCGGTGAGCACCGACTCGGGGTGGAACTGCACCCCATGAACCGGCAGCTCCCGATGGCGCAGTGCCATCACCACCCCTGATCCGGTGCGACCGGTGATCAGCAACTCGTCAGGGACGGTCTCGGGCAGCACGGTGAGCGAGTGGTACCGGGTGGCCACGAACGGCTGCGGCAACCCCGCCAGCACGCCCGAGCCATCGTGGTGCACCAGCGAGGTCTTGCCGTGCAGCAGTTCCGGGGCCCGCGCCACCGTAGCCCCCCATACCGCCCCGATCGCCTGGTGTCCGAGGCACACTCCGAGCAGCGGGCGACCCCGCTCGGCGCAGTCTCGAACCACCGCCATGCTCACCCCGGCCCGCTCCGGGGTGCCCGGACCCGGGCTGATCAACACTCCGTCCGCGGAGCTGACGTCACGCGCCTGCACCGCGTCATTGCGGCGGACCACGCACTGGGCTCCGAGCTGCGCCAGGTACTGCACAAGGTTGTAGACGAAGCTGTCGTAATTGTCGATCACCAGGATGCGCACGGCCCTCAGCCTACGACCCCGCCGGGGTGCGGCCGATACCTCGCCCGCTCATGGCATCCCCGGCTCAGTTGGTCGTGACGTCGTTGAACGGCAACCGGGGCTCGATCCAGGGGAAAACCACGAACAGCAACAGGGCAAGCACCGCGATGAGCAACAACAGCGCCTCTACTGATCTCACCGCACGCGACCCGGGCAGATGCCGCCATATCCAGATGTACATGCTCTCCTCAGCAATGATGATTCGTCGTTGCATGGGCAGTCGTTGCATGGGCAGGAGTCGGTCAGGAAAAGGACTGACCGCAGGGCTCACCCAGCGGTCAATTCGACCGGGCGCTGGCCGGCGAGCTTCGGGTACTGCGCGACCAACACACCGTGCACGATGAGCCGTTCCCGGGCGGAGAACTGCGGATGACAGGTGGTCAGAGTGATCAGCTTGGCTTGCTCGACGACCGGCAGATCCACGCCTGGCCGGCCGGGCACCGGCGCGATCACCTCGGTCTGCGAGGGCAATACGACCTCCTTGCCGACTACCTCGGCGTACAGCCCGGGCAACGGACCGACACCGGCGCAGTGCGGCGTCCTCGTCTTGTCCATTACCCATTTGGCGGCCTCCCCCGGCAATGGCAGCACCCGGTAGACGTACCACTGGTCGGCTGTCTCCACCACGATGGCATCACACGAGGACAACAGGTCGAGATCATTGAACGGGGCGCCCTTGCCCACCCGGTGTCCGGCCACCGCGAAATTCCCCGGCTGCCCGGGCAGCGCGGTATCCCGGTAATGCCCCGGTCCGACGGCCAGAATCTCCTCCGTGGTGCCCTCCAGCACGGTGAACACGAAGTCGGGCCCGAATGACGGGACATACATCTTGGCGATCCCGTCCCCCTCGATCGGGCGGTCCACCAGACCGCGCTGATTGCGCCACTGCTGGTCCAACTGCGCGGTCGCCTCGCGCTGCTTCTCGGCGGAGAACCAATCGGTGAGGTAGACCTCGTAGCACACGAAAAGCAGCACCACCAAGCCCAGCGTGATGAGCACCTCGCCCACCCCGCGAATCACCGTCCGCGCACCACCAGCCGGTCGGCGGGGGGGCGGAGCACCGCGGGCGGGGGACAGCACATGGGTCACCTTGGTACCTCCTGAGCCGAGACCATGCACAGCCGTCCGGCGTACGCCGGCACCGAGACGTTACTGGGTACCTGCACCTCGTCACCAAGCCCATAGGTCTGCGCATCCTGCTGGTAAACTCGAACCCGTACTCCTCGTCCAGGGCAGCCTGCGACCGGGCCGCGTCCGTCGGAGCCGGCCGCGACTCCAGGGTGCGGCCCTCACCCAGGGCATAGCCGTCGGCACTGCTGCGGCTGCCCCCGAACAGCAGCCCGGTCAGCCGGCCCACCGCAACAACGGCGACCTGCCAGCCGACGACCCTGCGCACTGCTCGCTCCCCGGCCCATTGCTGCCCACCTGGTATGCCCCGCCGGCCCGGTGCCGCTGCCGACACGAAGCGGCGACCAGAGCGTGCGCTACGTTAACGTGTCAGTAGCGCTCATCAGGCGCCGAGCGACCCGTACCGTAATGACCCGTACCGTAATGAGGACGACCATGCCGAAGTCGAAGGTCCGGAGGAAGTCGGCCTACACTCCGCCCGCCGACCACCGCGCGCCACTGAAGGCCCGTACCGCCGGCCCGTCGCATCCGTTCTACGTCGCGGTGATGCTGGGCTTGATGGTGCTCGGGCTGAGCTGGCTGGTGGTCAACTATCTGGCCGGCGAGCAGATCCCCCTGCTGAGGGACCTACGAAACTGGAACTTCTTGATCGGGTTCTCGCTGATCATCACCGGCCTGTTCATGACAATGCGCTGGCGCTGAGCCGGACACCCTGGTCGGTCACACCGCATCGGAATCGGCAGCAGCCTGCTGGGTCCTGGCACCCGTGGAGGTTGTCACCCGTGGAGGTGTCACCCGAATGTGTGGTACTGTCCCCCGGCTCCGAACCACAATGCTGGGATTCATCCCCACTGTGGACAACTGTTGTGGATAAGTGCACCCGGTATCCCTGATGGGCGAGCACGAGACCCCGACACACCGGGCACGAGAGCCCGACATGCGGGGGGAGGGAGGAGGGAGGTTGTGCTACTCAGCGAAGCCAGGGATTGTCGTGCTGGCGTGGGGTGGAGTGGTCGCTGCGGTGGGCTGGGCGCTTGCCACTACCGACCCGGCCGGGCGGGTGCTGGCGAGCACTGCGGTGGTCCTGCTCGGCTGGCTGGCCCTGAGCGCCACGGTGGCGCGCCCGCGGCTGGCCGCCGACCGGCACGAACTGAGGGTGGGTCGGTTGCGCGGGCCGCGTCGCTGGGCCTGGCGCGACGTGCACCGCATCGAGGTGGTGCGCACCCGCCGGCTGGGCCGCGAGTGCCCGGTGCTGGAACTTGACGTGGTAGATCCGGACGGCACCGCGCATCTGCTCGTGTTCACCCGGTTGGACCTGGGGGCTGACCCGGTGGAGGTGGCGCGGGCCGCCCGCGAGCTCAGCGCTGCGGCGCCCGGCCACTGAAAGCTGCGATCCACCCGCGGCCGCGGGTGCCCTAGCCGAGCTGGGCGTCGCGCACCAGGACCCCGAGCACGACAACCGCCAACAGGGCGGCCACAGTGGCCGCCTGCACCACATCCCGCCGGTCCCGAGGGGCATAGACCAGGCCGGCCGTGACCGCGGTGCCGAACAGCAGCCCGCCCAGGTGGCCGAGGATTGAGATACCTGGCAACACAAAGGTGATTACCACGTTCAACGCGATGATGCTGAGCGCCGGGCCGGGGCTGCGACGCAGCCGCAACAGCACCACGGCCAGCCCCCCCATCAGCCCGAACACCGCACCCGAAGCACCTGCGGTAGTGGAGGCCGGGTTCTGCACCAGGAAGACCAGCAGCGACCCGCCGAGCAGCGAGACGAGGTAGACCACCAGGAACCGACCGCGTCCGAGCACCAGCTCCAGGTCGCGGCCGATCACCCAGAGGGCGATCATGTTGAAGGCCAGGTGAATCGGCCCGAAGTGCAGGAAGCCCGAGGTGAGCAGCCGCCACAGCGCACCGTCTGCCACCGCCGCCGGCTGCAGTCCCCATTGCCGAAACAGCGCTGCCGAGTCGTTGTTGCCCAGACTGCCCGCCTGGATCACGGTGAGCGCGAAGATCGCGACATTGATCGCGATCAGGAACGGGACCATGACCACCCGACCGGTCAGCTCCGCACCCGCAACCGTGGTGGCGCGCCGTCCGGAACGGCTGCCCTGCGCCACGCAGTCGACACACTGGTAGCCGACCGGTGCCTCGCGCAGGCACGCCGAGCAGGCCGGCAGGTCACAGCGCACGCAGCGCAGCCCGGTCGGCCGGTCGGGATGGCGGGCACATACCTGAACCGGCCCCGGTGTCCCTGCTGGCGGCATCGCTGCGGTCACTTGCTGGCCGGCTCCACCGTCACCCGTTCGATGACGATGTCGTGCACCGGGCGGTCGCCCGTGCGGGTCGGGGTGCGGGCGATCGCGTCCACCACGCCGCGGGACTCCTGGTCGGCCACCTCGCCGAAGATGGTGTGCTTGAAGTTGAGGTGGGTGGCCGGACCGAGGGTGATGAAGAACTGCGACCCGTTGGTGTCCGGCCCCGCGTTTGCCATCGCCAGCAGGTACGGCCGGTTGAACTGCAGGTCCGGATGCGTCTCGTCCTTGAAGCGGTAACCTGGTCCGCCTCGCCCCGAGCCGGTCGGATCGCCCCCCTGGATCATGAAGCCGTCGATGACGCGGTGGAACAGCGAGCCGTCGTAGAACGGCCCGGACCGCTCACCCTTGGCGTTGCGCTGGGTGTACTCCCTGGTGCCGGTGGCAAGGCCGACGAAGTTCGCCACCGTCTTCGGCGCGTGGTGCGGGAACAGCGTGAGCCGAATGTCGCCCTCGCTGGTGTGCAGGGTGGCTCGCGTCCCGGTTGAGTTGCCCTCAGTCATCGGCCACATCCTGCCACTCCGCGCGCGTAGCCGTCGGACGGGGCAGGATTGGGTGGGTCATCCGCCCCGGCTGGGGGCTGGGGAGCTTCGGAACAGCAATCGGAACAGCAAAGAGGGTGAGGACGTGAACGAGGTCGAGACCTTCGCACGGGTCGGCGAGCGGGCCGGTGCCGCGGTCGGTAGCGGGGTACGCACTGCCCGCCAGGCTGGAGCCAGCGTGCAGTCGACCCTGGCCGAGCGGGCCAGCCAGGCCCAGGATGTGCTCGCCGAGCGCTGGGGTCCCGCGCTGGACGCACTGGCCGAGCGGCTGAACGAGGTGCGCCACGAGCTCGCCACCCGGATCGAGCCCGAGCCGCCGCGGCGGCGCAGGCGCTGGCCCTGGCTGGCGCTGTTGCTCCTCGTCGTCGCGGGGGTCGCGAGCGCGGCGGTGCTGGCCCGCCGGCCGCGGGAGACGGAGCCCGACGTCTTCACCGCCACCGACCGGGAACCGGGCTCACGGGACAGCGATCCCGACGCCGGCTGGAACTCTCCTGCGGGCAACGGTGCCATCGGCGTCGAGCGCCCCTCGGCCAGCACCGACTGACCCGACCCGGGCCGGGCGGTCAGCCGGGGCAGGGCTACCGGCTCGCGGCTCGCGGCTCGGCCGGTCGGGCTACCAGCCCAGTGCGGCGATGACCTGTTCGGCCACCCGCCGGGCGTCGATCGTCTGCTTCTGGTTGGTGGTGATCACCACCGCAGTGCCTTGCCGGGCCACCGCGAACACCGCACCGGTCGAGGTGGGCTGGGACCCACCGGACCAGCCGCCGGGCAGCTCGGCCCGGTCGGAGGTGGCTACCGGGGCGGCGGCATCGACCGTGGCCCCGGCCACCTGCGGGGTGGCGACGACGATCCAGGTACGTAACTGCTCGGCGCCATTGCCGCGGTAGAAGAAGCAGGCCGGGTAGGGCCGATCCGTCGAGATCCGCACCGAGCCGACCCGCTGCCCGTTGGTCTGCTCCACGGTCCGCCGGTCCAGGTAGGGGCACGGCCCCTCCATCGTGGGCAGCGGCGCGGCCGCAGCGACGGCGGGCGGAGGAGCGGTCAGTGCCGACCCCGGCGGTGCGGCCGGCTGCACCGGGCCGGCGCCAAGGCTGCCGCAGGCCGCCGTCCCGAGAGCCAGGGACCCGAGTGTCACGGCGGCGAGCCGCCCGCATGTCACGGCGGCGAACCGTCCAAGTGTCACGGCGGCGAGCCGCCCAAGTGTCACGGCGGCGAGGACCCGGATGAGGCGATGTGGTGATGACATGGCGGGGCAGTCAAGCACGTCCCCGGCTTGCCTGCCCGGCCTGGGCAGCGGTGTCCCGACCAGGGGTTGACCGTGACCAGCGGAGGACCCGGCCGCCACCGCTGACACTCAATTGACCCGCTGCGGCCACTTAACGCTACCACTTTACCTGCTATCTTCCCTCTTTTGGAGTAGTATCCCCCCCGCCTCGATCAGCAGCAGCGGTGCTTCGCATACAGAGCGGAGTCGTTGGTCAAGAAATGATCACGTTCGGGGAATAGTCGGGCTTTTCGTCGTATCTGTAGCGACTCCCCCGTCGTTGAGCCGGTACCTGGATGCCCAGAGATCGGCGAGGAGTCGGTCGGGTTGGGGTGTCGAACATCAGGTATGAGGGATCCGCTGCCACCACCTGGTGGAAGTTGCACCGCCCTCTCGCGGAGAGATCTCGAACGAGGAGGAACACGGGAACATGACGTCACGCACGCCCAGGAGGCATCGCCGCCTGGCTCTCATGGCCGCCGGAACGGTGGCCGCGATGGTTTTGGTGCCTGGCACCGCCTTGGCGCAGGAGACGACGCCGATCGACAATGTGGTCGAGACCCTGCAGCAGATGGCGGGCTCGGCCGGCGCACCGGCCACGCCCGGCGTGCCTGCTGTCCCCGGCGCCCCGGCTGTGCCTGCTGTCCCTGGTGTGCCCGCGCTGCCCAATCTTCCGGGTGTGCCTGTGCTGCCCCTCGACTCGGACAGCGATTCCCCGGGGCACGAGACCCCGGACCCGGTGTTCCCGGACCACGGCTCGGGCTACGTCGGTAACGTCGACCTCAACGACCAGGAGATCCTCGACCTCACTCGCTACGACGCGACGATCGAGGACGACGGCAGCACGCACTCCGATTCCACGGTCCTCGCCCTGTTCGGCAACGAGATCGTCGGCTCCCATGCCACGTCGAACAACGAGCAGTTGAACAACCCGACCTCCGGGCTCTGTGACGGCACCGGTGGCGCGATCTGCCTGAGCCTGCTCTACCACTACGTCGGCGCGTTCCAGGACGAGCAGTCGTCCGCCGCGGCCGCCGCCGGTGGCGTTCTGGGGCTGTGCCTGCTGGGTGACAACCCGACACTCACCGCCTCGTACGAGTGCAAGGGCCTGATCGGTGCTGGCGTGGCAGAGGGTCTTGGTCGCGCCGAGCGGGATGCGGTGACCGGGCACACCAAGGCCGACTCGTTCAACGAGCTGGTCGCGGCCTGCCTGCTGAACGCCGAGCGCAACGGGCGTACCCCGGACGCTGGCGATGACGCCTTCGCCTGCAAGGGTCTGCTGGGTGCCCAGGTGCTGCACTCCGACTCGGCGTCCGAGTCGAAGACTCCGGCCACCGAGCGGCACTCGTGGCTGGTCGGCCTGGACAGCGGTGGCAAGGCCCTGCTGCGACTGGAAGACCCGGCCGGTATCTCGATCCCGCCAGCTTGCGGTGACGGTGCGCTGCTGTGCCTGTTCCTGAACCAGGGCGAGTCGTTCATCTTCCCGAACGCCGACCACCCGCTCACCCAGGGTGCCGCAAGCGCTCAGGAAGCCCTGCACCTCGACCTGCTGAACGGCAGCCCGCTGGACATCCTGGTCATCCTGGGCCAGGCGGAGTCCATCGCTCACCTGCAGTCGCCCCCGGGCTGCAACCCTGGCGAGAAGGGCCCATGCCCGCCGAAGCCGGAGTGCAGCGACGGGATTGACAATGACGGTGACGGCAAGATCGACTTCCCGGCTGACCTGGAGTGCGAGTCCCCCGAGGACAACTCCGAGGCCGACGGCAAGAAGGGCGAAGAGGGCGAAGAGGGCGGTCTGGCTAAGACCGGTTCCGACATCGCCCCGCTGCTGGCCGGTGCCTTCCTGCTGATCGGGATGGGCACGCTCACCGTGGCAGCCACCCGCCGCCGGGTTGGCAAGCACACCATCTGAGTAACCAACTGAGTACCAACGACGGGGGCCGGCGATCGCTTCGCCGGCCCCCGTCGGCATGTCCGGAACCAATCCCCTACGATCGGCGCCCTTATGACTACGTTGCTCACTCGGCTGCGCGCACGGCCGATCCTTACCCTCGTCGGCATCGTTGCACTGCTGCTGGCTGCCGTGATCTACGTGCTCTACCAGACCGGAGTGGGTAGCTCGCTGCCGGTTCCCTTCACCGCCAGCGCCCACCCCGATGAGGTGGTCAACGCCGAAGGCGGGTACCGCATCGAGGTGCCCGACGGCTGGACGCACACCCAGGACGGCCGCACCACCACGGTGAAGAGCCCGGACGGCAAGACCGTGCTCACCTTCGGTCTGGGCCGCACCGGTCCGTTGCCGGTGGCCGCCACCCTGTTCTTCCAGCAGGTCGGCAGCAAGTACAAGCAGGTCGTGGTGTTCCCTCCGGAGGCCAAGCACATCGGCGGGCTCCCCGCCCTGGTCTACGGCGGGGTCGGGAACAACGACAAGAACACCCGGGTCCGCTTCCTGACGATCAGCGTGCAGCACAACCCGACCAACTACGGCATTGCGGTGTTCACCGAGGCCGCTTCCGATCCCAAGGGCGTGCTGCCCGAGGTGAACAAGGTGGTGGACTCCTTCCGGGAACTGCCGCGGAAGTGAGGGGGCCGGCTACCGAGGCGGTCCGGTCGCCTCGGTAGCCGGTTCGGGTGGTGCTGGTCGGCGCTGGTGTTAGTCGGCGCTGCCCTGGTCCGCCCGCTCGCCGTTCGGCTTGGGCCGCGACGCCCACTCCGAGGCCCGCCAGGTGCCCAGCCATTCGTCGGTGGCGATCACCGGGAGCAGCAGGTCCCAGGCCTCCTCGACCCGACGCCACAGGTCGGTGCGGTCGTCCAGGGCATCGCAGATCTGCCGGTGCCCGGCCACCAGCGCGACGAGCTGCCGGGCCACCACCGCCGGTTCGACTCCCGCACGCAACAAGCCACCCCGGGCCGCCTCAGTGAGCAGGGCGAGCGTGTCGCGCTCGCCGAAGGCGTAGTGCCCGCCCGGATCTGGATCGCGCATCGGCAGCTCGCTGAGCAGCCGGGTGCCACCCCGGGCGATGGCGCTGTGCACCAGCCGGGCGATCACCTCGTCGACCAGCACCAGCAACGACATCAGCGGGTCGAGGCCACGTTGACTGACCTGCGCGCGCAGGTGCGCCCACTGCTGCACCATCTCCGCGACGACCGCTTGGGCCAGCGCCTGTTTCGAGGCGAAGTGAAAGTACAACGCCCCCTTGGTGCTGCCGCTGTCAGCCAGCACCCGGTCCAGCGAGGTGGCGTGGTAGCCGTGGCGAGCGAAGTGCTCGGCCGCTGCGGTCAGGATTGCCGACCGGGTCACTCGGGCTCGTGGTTGCAGCTCGGTCCGGCCTCGCGAGGCGTCCCGCTCGAAGTTTCCTGAGCTGCGGATGACGGTCCTTGCCATGAGGACTTGCAAGTTACTCCCTCGCGGCGCGCCGGGCTGTACTCGTTCCGGGCGTGGCGGCTAAAACACCGGCCGGTATGTTTCTCCGGGGCACCCGCCGCTGACCGCGACCAAACGACCGCCGCCCCGGGACCTTCGACTCTCTTGCCTCCTGCCACCGGTAACCACCATGGAGCCTGCTGCCTACCCGATCCGGAAGCGGGAGATCATGAAGATCCCGACCGCACTCGCCGAGCTCGACCGGGCCGAATGTCTCCGGCTGTTGGGCACCGCAGCGGTGGGCCGGATCGTCTTCACCGAGGGCGCGCTGCCGGCGATCCGGCCGGTCAACTTCCTGCTCGACGGCGACGACGTGGTCTTCCGCACCGCCACCGGCAGCGCCCTGGCGGCGGCTACCCGGCACGCTGTGGTGGCCTTCGAGGTGGACGAGATCGACACCGTTGCGCACACCGGGTGGAGCGTGGTCGTGCTCGGCCAAGCCTACGAGATCGCCGACATCGACCGCCTGGTCCGGCTGGCCGGTCCGGATCACGCACCGTGGGTTCCGCATCGCAGCGCCCACACCATTGCCATCCCGATCTGCCACATCTCCGGCTGTCGCCTCGTCCTGCAAGCCCCCACCTAACCCACCCCACCCCGCGTATCGGGCTTCATGCACGGTGTGTCGGGGCTTTTGTGCACGGTGTGTCGGGCTCTCGTGTCCGGGTACTCGCGGCAGGCAGGGGCAGTCCGCAGGCTCTCCCGCGCGGCTCAGTCAGCGTCGGCGGGCAGCGGTATCGTGGGCCGGGCGATGATGGTGACCGGGTGGCCGCAGTTCCAGCAGGAGGGCTCGTTGCTGGGGTCGCGACCCTCCACCTCACAGGGCACGCAGACCCAGTGCACGACGACCTGAAAGCTCATCGTCGTCTCCTTCTGATCGAGCGACTCAAGCACCGGCGACGCGTCCGGCGGGCCTCGCCGACCGGCCAAAACAGCTTCTGACTGTAGCCTCCCGAGCACGCCTCGGCATCCTGGCGGACCGGCAGACCGGCGGGACCGGGCCGCGAAGAGGCAGCGAGGGCACGGGCGTTGCCCAGACTCACCCATCGGCGGGGTCATGAGCTGACGGCGGGTCGGTGAGCGCGGTGCGCAGGGCGGCGAAGACGTCGACCTCGCGGCAGAGCTTCAGGGCATGCGGCCCCGGTGGGCGGATCCAGAGGACGGCCCACGGGCGGTGGGGGTGGGTGGGAGCAGCACGGTTCCGGTGACCCGGGGCACGGCGGTGGGCCAGGCCAGCGGCACCGGGTAGCGCTCACCCGCAGGGATGACCTGATGTCCGGGCATCGCGGGGTGCGCCAGCACTGCTGGGGGGCAGCGACGCCGGGTGAAGATGTCGGCGACCTCGGTCGCGAGCAGGGCGGGGAGAATCAGGGCGACCGCATCCATGTCGAGGTCCAGGTTCAGGTTCAGGGCGATCTCGTTGCGGCGCAGGGTCACCCACCAGCCCAGCCTGCGGTAGGCGACCCCGGCGGTCAGACGTTCAGCGACGGTGCCGGTGACCGGTGGCGGTACCGAAGGACTCCGCTCTGGCTGTCGTTGATCATCGCGAGTTGACTGAGGTCGCTGCGGTCTGGGCGAGCTTCCGCCTTCGGCTGCAGCCCGAGTACCTAGAAGCGCCTTCACCAGAACGCACCGCTGGGGATGCCGGGTGACGAGACCACCCTCCACGTCGATGGGGAGTTCTCGTTCGCGCGGACTGCTGGTGGGCACGCTCGATGCACCGCATTGAGGTCTCGGACCGTTTCGTAATTCCAGAGCGTGACCGATGAGGAGATCGTCACCAATGCAGTTGCCGTGTCTAAAATCGAAACCCTTGGCATCGTGGCTCTAGCCCAACTCGGTCTCTACGGTTTGGCGGTACAGCAGCTCGTACAGGTGTGCGCCCTTGATGAGGACCGAGGCTTCGACGGGGCGTTCGTTGTCGCTGTAGATGACACGCAACTGCCGGATCACCGGCGTCCCATCTGGAAGGTCCAGCGTCTCGGCTTCCTCCACCGTCGGGGGGCGGGCCGAAATCCGGTCGACGAAGGTCCGCTGAGGAAAGCCGAGGTCTGCGAGCGCCTGGGGTGCGCCTCCGCGGATCTTCGCGGCCTTTGCCAAGCTGCTGTTGGCGGCGATCTCGGCGGGATAGTACGACGCGGAAAACTCCACGGGCTGCTCGTCGTGGAGGAGAATTCTGGTGCGGATGATCGTGGTAGCACCCGACATCAGCTGCAATCCGTCGGCGATGTCCGCGGGTGGGACGACGTTCTCGACGTTGAGCAACTGATAGCGGAACTGGCCTGGTTCAGGCTTGATGTAAGCGGAAGCGTCGATGATGAACGGCTGCCGATCGCGGACATAGACGCCCTTGCCGACACGGCTGTCGAGGAAACCTTCGTCCTTGAGCGCCTTCAGCGCGTGCTGGATGGTGGCGTTCGCTGCGCCGTACCGCTCGACGAGCTGCGCAGTGGACGGCAGTTGCGTACCTGGGCTCAACTCGCCACGCATGATCAGATCGCGCAGTTCCGCCGCGATCTGCTGATGCCGGGGCCGGGTGTCACGCGTACGAGGCAAGGCCGACTCCTGGAGACGCCGTCAGGGCGGTCATGGCGTCAGCTCGTATCGCAGCCGTCGGCCGTCGGCCACCATCGGCATCACGCTGGCTTCGACGGGCAGATCGTTCTCGGTGACGAGCGCGCGGGCGAGCAGCAGCACACAGGACGGGTCGTCCAGCTCCAGCGCGGTCCGTTCGTGTGGTGTGGCCAACCGCGCGCTGACGTCTTCGCGGACGCGGCGAGGCGGATGACCGAGGTCGGCCAGGAGGGCGATGGCACCGCCGGGGATCTTACGGGGCTCGGCCAACCTGGTGCCCCGAGCGATGTTCGAGGGTAGTACGAGTCGACGAGTTCGACTGGGCGGTCGTTGAACAGCATGAGGCGGCGCCGCACGACCACAGGCTCGCCTGCAGCAAGGCCGAGCATGTCGGCGATCGTCGCGGAGGCGACCACCTCGTCAACACTCAGCAGCTTTTGAGTTCCCGTGCCGCCGTGCTCTGCTGCCTCGGCGCCCCAGGCGTCGCCGCGGTGGCCGCTCACGTACGGCATCGACACGCTCGTCCACGGGCCGGCGCTGGTCATCGCTCGCCCTCCTTGTGTCTCGCGGTAGGGGTGCTCCCACCGTTGACCTTAGTCGTAAGGCAGCAAGGCCGCCCTCGATGCACACCCGTCAGCCTTGTCACCTTTCTGATATTGCAGTAAGGTCTCCGGTAGTGAAGGTACTACAGATCGTCACTGGCTCGGTTCGGCTCTGGACTTTCCGGCAACTGCGTCGTCCGGCCCGGCACGAACAGTTCCGCCGCCAGCGCACATCGTCCGAGTGCCGTTCAGCATGACCGAGGAAGGAGGGCTACATGAAGGCCACTGAGGAGAAGTGCGTGGCGGACGGCCAGATCACCATCTCGCAGTCGTTCGGCTTCAGTGCCAGCCACGAGCTGAGGCTGTTGCCGGCCCGTCACAAGTGCCGCCGCAACCACGGCCACAACTACACGGTGACCGCCTCGGCGCTCGTACACGATGACGCCCCCGGAGACCTGTCGCCTCTCGGGGACTATCTGGCCGCGACGTTCGACCACCGGTTGCTCAACGAGCAGGTCACCTTCCACCCGACGAGCGAGCTTCTCGCTGCTCACCTTGCCGAGTGGTTCCGGGACAACATGGAATCGGCAATGCCGATCACGCTGGTCGCGATGGTGGTGTCGGAGACCGCGACCATGTCAGCACACTGTGACGGCGTGACCAGCGAGGTCACGATCTCGAAGACCTTCAAGACCAGCCGCGGCGACGTCACGCTGGTTCTGGGGGCGGACGGACTCAACGAGGTTGGCTTCATCACCGATTTCGGCGACCTGAAGCCGTTCGGGACGTACCTCCATGCGCCTGATGCCGACGCGGGATTACGTGCTGCCGGCCCTGGGCTGGTCGCCCACCTGGCTGGCTGGTTCGTCGACAACGTCGAGCCGAAGATCCGGGGTCGACTCGAATCCGTACGGGTCGACTCGGGGACCACCACCGGCCTGTGGGAACGAGGCGATGAGTCGTGAGTACGCCGACCTTGCCTCTCGAACGTGTAGAGGGTTCCGCGATTCTCACGGAGAAGTTCGAGTCGTTCCAGTACGCGGGTCGACTTCAGGTGCAGGAGCGCTTCACCCGGCAGGTAGCGGACGAGATCGCCGTCGTGATCGGCAGTACCGACGTGGCCGTCGCGGTCCGCGGCACACACCTGTGCATGAGTGCGCGGGGCGTGCGGATGGAGGCGGCTCGTACCACCACAGTGCAGGCCGGCGGCCGATTCGAGAGCGATCCTGTGTTCTCCCAACAATTCCTCACCCTCGCCACCGACAGGTGGAGGGCCGCCTGATGGCCAAGAGCATCGCCTTCTCCGCGATAGCGCCGTCCGACTACCTGAACGCCTTCGTCGCCCAGGAACCCGCCAGCGTCCACCACGTGGCAGCCCAGCGTGTGCTGACCGACGCCGCCTACCGCGCGTTCTTCCACCGCGAAGCCCAGCGGGGCGCGGAGATCATCGTCGACAACGGCGTCTTCGATCTCGGCCACGCCCTGCCGGCCGCCGACCTGATCGCGGCAGCCCGCATAGTCGACGCCCGCGAGATCATCCTCCCGGACGTCATGCGCGACGGGATCGCCACCATCAAGGCCAGCGACGACGCCGCCCGCGAGATCCGCGACCTAACCGACGAGTTCCGGCTGTGTGTCGTGCTGCACGCGGCAGACGATCACGAGTGGCTGCACTGCTACGACTACTTCGCCTCCAGCGACTACGTCGGAGCGATCGCGCTGCCCGCATCCCGGCGTCCCGCGCCCGAAGACCAGCTCTGCCGCACCCGCTGGGCGGCCACCCAGTACCTGGAAGACCACGGCATGATCGACGACAGGATCGTCTATCGGCTGCTCGGCCTCGGCCGTACCGGGCACCTGGAACTGATCGAACAGCGCGAGCACGAATGGATCGCCTCGGTCGACGGCGCCGCCCCGGTCATCCTCGGCGCGGTGGGCATCGAGATGCTGCCCGACGGCCCCTACGAGAAGCCCTCGACCCCTCGGATCGAGGACCTGGGCCGGATCCCCGAAGAGCGGTTCGACTTGATCCGACGGAACATCGCCGTCGTCCGCGAGGCGGCGGGTAGCAGCGTCCGTATCCCGGAGGCCGCCTGATGAACCTCCTCGCCAACGCGGTCCTGACCGCACGCCACGACTCGGCGTGGCGCACTTCTCCCATCGCGGTGGACGGGCACACGATGGCTCCGGACCGCCTGCTGCGCTACCTCCAGATCAAAGTGCACCACCTCATCCAGGACCATGACTGGGACAGTATCCACGTCGTCGGCGGTTACGACCGCCACGCGGTGATATCCGCCCACGAGAAGAACGGCAAGCTGTTCAACTTCGAGCGCCCCACCGCCCAGGTCAACGGCCGAGACCTCGTCGTCAAGGCATTCCCCGGCGCCGACTACGTCCACCACTACGCGCTGATCATCGCCACGTACCTGGCCATGACGGGTAAGGCGGCCGACACCGTCACCTACGAGCTTCCCGACGCCGCGGTATCCCGTGAGGCAGTGAAGCAACTCGCTCTCGACCTCGACGGCGACCTCGTGATCGTCGGCTGGGGCTTGGCGCACCTCGCCCCGCCGGACGGCGTATGGACCTACGGGCCCGGCTACGCCTGGCAACGCGCCCAAGTCCACGGCCGCCGCGTCGTGTACCTCGGTTTCTTCCACAGCATCTGGGGCGATGTCGCCGGGCGGGTCGTCACGCGCCTTGCTGAGCTCGGCGCCCGCGACGTCGTCTACGTCGGCAAAGTCGGCGCGCTGGACCCCGAGATCGAGCCCAACACCCGACTCGCCACCGGAAACACGAGCCTTGTCGGCGGCACGCCCGTCACGTGGCACGAATTCTTCGGTGACTTCGCTACGACCCAACCGGGCGTGCACACCGGTGTCCACGTCACCTCGCCCTCGATCCTGTTGGAGAACCGTGAGTGGCTGACCGAACACGCCGAGCACGCCTTCGTCGATCCGGAGATCGGCCCCATGGGAGCCGCCGCGCACCGCGCGGGAATCCGTTTCGGCTACCTGCACGTCATTTCCAACAATCTCGCCCGCCATTACCCCGCCGATTTGTCCAACGAACGTCACCGCGACGTTGTCCAGCGACGCACCGTCCTGATCAGCCATATCCGCGACATCATCGCCGACCGCCTGGCCTGCCGGCCGATCTGAAACCCTTGGAGGAACACCACATGACGAACGCAGCACCACTTTTCAACCCGGCGCGCGGGCGGGAGATCACGGTCGTCGGCATCGACGGCGCGGGCAAGTCCACCCTCGCCACTCGGCTGCACCAAGCCCTCAACGACTCCGGCCACAAGGCAATCCTGATCGGCAAGCACAGCACCGACGTCCCCACGGATCCGGAGCTGTCCGCCTACGTCGATCGGCTCAACGCACTCGTCTACCGCCGCGACGCCCGCGTCGCCCAGGCGTGCGGCGACCACTACTGGCTGCTGCAGCTAGCCGCCTGGTACACCCTCCAAGACAAACTCGTCATCCAGCCCGCGCTCGCCGTCGGAACACACGTGATCCTCGACAACGCCCACCACAAGATCCTCGCTCGCTACGCGGTGAATCCCCACGTCTCCACCAGCCTGGTCGAGCAGGTCTTCGCCCACCTCACCGAACCGGACCTGGTGTTCTTCCTGCGCCTCAGCGCCCGTGACGCGCTCGCCCGCAAGGGCGAATTCAGCTCCCTGGAAACCGGCCACTCCGGCGGCGCGGACGAGGACTTCATCCGCTACCAGGACGTCGTTCTCGCGAAGCTGCGCGAGCACGAGCAGCGCGGCGGATGGCTGTCGATAGACGTGACCGACATGGACCGCGACGCGGTCTTCAAGACCGCCGCCGACGCACTCGCCGACCGCCTCCAGCTCGCCATCTGACCCGCCCGCAGCCACCACGAGGAACGCACCATGCCAGTGACCCGACCGACCGACGGCGAGTACGTGTGCCACGGCATCACCTGGGCGACAGGAGATCCCCGGCTGCTGCTGGCCCCGCTGCCCGACGACGGGCCGCTGGTCTACGCCGAGATCATGAACCAGCGACTCGGCTTTGCGGTTGGTACTGGCCGGTGGTGCACCGGCCGGTATCAGTTCGCAGACACGGTGCGCGTCGAGGCTCTCGCGTGCCTCGACCGTGCGCCGACCGAGCAGAGCGACCAGTGCGCCCGTTGCCTGCGCCAGGACGAGTTCCGCTTCGCCCACCAGTTCCACCAGGACGGCAACGTCCCCGAGGCCCTGCGCCAGTACATGGACCAGCCACACTGGCTCTACCTCGCCACCTTCGCCGATGGTGCCACCAAGGTCGGCACCGCAGCCGAACCACGCAAGCAATCCCGCCTCGACGAGCAGGGCGCCCTGATCGCCACCTACCTGACCAAGAGTCCCGACGGCCGGGCCGTACGCCACCTCGAAGACGCCATCACCCGCGGCCTGCAGATGCCCCAGACCGTGCGGGCCTAAACCAAACTCAAGGCGCTGGCCAACCTGACCGACCTGTCCCCCGCGAGCGCGACCCACGACCACCACGTCTCCCGCGCCGCTGACGCGCTCGCCGCCATGGACACCCCGGCAATGCTGGAGAAGTGGACTCCTCCTGCCGAAGGCGACCGAATGCGCGTCGCCGACGGTGTACGGATGCTGTATCCCCACGACCTGCGCGACGGCGAGCACGGCTTCACCGTCGTCTCGTGCATCGGCACCCAGGTACTGGCCGTCCTGGACGGTGACGACGAGGTGGACTACGTGCTCGACCTCGGCACTCTCAAGGGGCGCCGCATCACGCTCGGCCCGTTCGCGTCGCCCGCCGCCGCCTTCCAGAATGAGGTAGGCCGTCAGGTGAGGTGCCAGCGGGGCTGGACCGGGCCCGACGGCCCCCTCCCGAACCGGACGTGCTCGCTTTCCGAGCATCCGGCTCTCCAGTGACTACTGCAGGGGTGTCGCGGTGGGCTGCCCGTGGTG